>CAIWRM010000266.1 GCA_903915075.1 uncultured Microbacteriaceae bacterium | reverse complement strand
GCGGCGGGGATGAGCTCTTCCCCCGCGTCGTAAACACGAACGATGCTCGGGTGGCCCATGGTGCTTACCGCGTGGGCTTCGCGCTGGAACCTTTTGCGCGAATCTTTGTCAATGGCGACTTCAGGGCGTAGTGCCTTGATGGCAACACGGCGCTGGAGGCGAGTGTCGGTCCCGAGGTACACGTTCGCCATACCTCCCCGACCAATGAGCCGTTCCGGGCGATACCGCCCGTTGAAGAGGAAGCCGTTCGTGAGAACTGAATCCAGTCCACTGCGTGATGGGGTAGGGGAGTCAGTCAACGGTCACCACCAAGTCGTCGGAGGGGTTTGAAGAGAGCGAGCCACACGACACGACATAGGACACCCGAACTTCCGCCGTGTCCGATGCAATCACGACGGTGGTGCTCGATGTTCCCGGCGCGTAAGTGGAACCAGTTGGCAGTGTTCCGCCGGAGACCGTGAACTGGTAGTTGCTGAGCGCAAATCCTGATGGGCACTTGTTGTACGTCGGCCACGATATCGTGATCGTTGAACCTGGAGTGTAGGGCCCGGCACTGACTGTCAGTGAGCTTGGTGCTGGAGGAGTGGGTATCGCGTCATAGAAGTACACCGCGACAAGCGTGTTGGGTGCAAGGCTTCCCGTCGGGTTCACTCGATACGCCGTGCCAACGAGATCTGGTTCGTCGGGAATGTTCCCTGCGACAGCATCGAGTCGGAGACCAAGGCTCTCAAGAAGGTCTCGAACTTGGTTTTCCGTGAGCCCAACAAAATCCGATTCGGAAATCGTCACTTTCCCGTTTGCCGTATCCGTGGGACTCGGCGTCGGAGAAACGGAGGAGGGCGGGGTCGGAGTCCCTGAGGGTGACGGGGAGAACGCAAAGCGGCCGATGAGCCCGATTACTGTTCCGATGACGACAAGCACGGCAAGCGAGGCGAGGGCAACAACTTGCCACGGAAGCTTCCGTCGGGGGCTTCGTGCTGGCTTGGGCATGTCCTTGTCGGGAATCTGAACAGGCAACACTCGAGTTGATGTGTCCTCTGTCAGCTCATCGAGCACCTCCGTATGATCAACCGCTGGCACGAGCGCAAGGGCTTCCCCAAATCGACCCCTCGTAATTGCTATGGCCGCTCGCGCAAGGTGTTGGGCCGAGGCAGGGCGCTGTTCGGGCTTCTTGGCCAGGCAACTGAGGACGAGGTTTCGTACCGCGAGTGGAATGCTTTCTGGCAGTGGTGGCGGAGCATTCTTGATGTGCGCCATGGCAATGGAAACTTGAGATTCCCCTGTGAAGGGTCGTCGACCGGCGAGTGCCTCGTAGGCAACCACACCGAGCGAATAGATGTCGGTTGAGGGGCTAGCGGTCTTGCCGGAGGCTTGCTCGGGAGACAGGTACTGAACAGTACCCATGACTTGCCCCGTTGCCGTGAGCGGCACCTGGTCCGCCGCTCTGGCGATACCGAAGTCCGTGATTTTGACGCGACCGTCTGGCGTAATGAGGAGGTTGCCCGGCTTGATATCGCGATGCACGAGCCCAGCTTCGTGAGCAGCATGCAGCGCTGACGCAGTCTGCGCAACGATGTCAAGAATTCGTTCGGCCGAGAGCATTCGCTCCCGCTCGAGAATGACCGATAGTGCTTCGCCAGGCACGAGCTCCATGACGAGGTACGCGCTGCCTTCTTCTTCGCCGAAGTCGTAAACGCCTGCGATTCCTTCGTGGTTGACGAGAGCTGCGTGGCGGGCCTCAGCTCTGAAACGCTCACGGAACGCTTTGTCACCGAGATACTCTTCCTTGAGAATCTTGATCGCAACGTTTCGTTCGATGACGTTGTCTACCGCTTGCCACACTTCGCCCATTCCACCAATCGCGAGGCGACTCTTGAGTTCGTAGCGTCCGCCGAAAACTGAACCGATCTGTG
>CAIWRM010000265.1 GCA_903915075.1 uncultured Microbacteriaceae bacterium | reverse complement strand
GGCGGGCCGCGCTCACGCTGTCGACGAGGCCCGTGTCGACGAGAAGCTGGGTGACGAGCGCGGTGGCCGGGGCCGTGGTGTTGGGCAGCTCGCGCAGCGCGCTCTCGAGGGTGGCGGCATCCAGCGCAGCGATGTCGCCCTGGCCAAAGAGTGCCTCGGCCGCGGCGATGGCGGCCTCGGTGGCGGGCACACCGTGCACCAGCGAGGTGACCTCGAACGCGAGACGGCGCTGTGCGGCACGACGAAACGGTTCGTCGGCCACGGCCTGAGCGAGGGCATCCATCTCGGCGCGCGTGAGGAACGTGAAAATCTTGAGGCGGTCGATCACGTCGGCATCGTCAGTGTTGAGCCAGAACTGGTAGAAGGCGTAGGGGCTCGTCATGGTGGGATCGAGCCAGACGGCGTTGCCCTCGCTCTTGCCGAACTTGGTGCCGTCGGAGTTGGTGATGAGCGGGGTGCCAATGGCGTGCACGCTGACACCCTCGGCGCGATGGATCAGGTCGATGCCCGAGGTGAGGTTGCCCCACTGGTCGCTGCCGCCGGTCTGCAGCACGCAGTCGTAGGTGCGCCACAGCTCGAGAAAGTCGAGGCCCTGCAGGATTTGGTAGGAGAACTCGGCGTAACTGATGCCGGCATCCGAGTTGAGGCGCGCCGAGACGGCATCCTTCTTCAACATGGAGCCCACGCGGTAGTACTTGCCGATCTCGCGCAGGAAGTCGATGGCCGACATGGGCTCAGTCCAGTCGAGGTTGTTGACCATGCGAGCGGCGTTATCGCCCTCGAACGAGAGGAAGCGCTCGATCTGGCCGCGCAGGTAGCCCACCCACTCGGCAACCGTCTCTTTGGAGTTGAGGATGCGCTCAGCCGTGGGCCGCGGGTCGCCCACGAGACCCGTGGATCCGCCAATGAGCCCGATGGGCTTGTGGCCGGCGAGCTGCAGGCGACGCATGAGCAGGATCTGCACGAGGTTGCCCAGGTGCAGGCTGGGCGCGGTGGGGTCGAAGCCGCAGTAGTAGGTGATTGGGGTTCCGGCGAGCAGGGCTTTGAGCTCGTCGGCATCGGTGGAGACGTGTACGAGCCCGCGCCAAACGATCTCGTCCCACAGGGAGTCGAACGAGGGGTCGTTGGCTGGTTTCGATACACCGGCTTCGCCGGCACTCAACCGGCTGTTGTCGTTAGCAGTCATTAGGCGCCCTCTACCTTCAGCGTGCGGGCAAGCTCGCGCACCCGCTTGGTGAGGTCCTTCTGTTGCGCGGCCACGGCCGTCGGCGCGGTGCCGCCCACTCCCGTGCGCGACTCGACGGAGCCCCGAACCGTCAGCACGCTGCGCACGGCCGGCGTGAGGTGTGGGCTCACGGCGGCGTACTGCGCATCCGTGGGTTCGTGCAGGTCGAGGCCGTTGGCCTCGCAGAAGCGCACCAACTCCCCCGAAATCTCGTGGGCATCGCGGAAGGCCACGCCCTGCTTGACCAGCCACTCGGCCACGTCGGTGGCCAGCGAGAATCCCGCGCCGGCCAGCTCGGCCATGCGGTCGGTGTTGAAGTGCAGGGAGGCGACCATGCCGGTGAAGGCCGGCAAGACCGTCTCCAGCGTGACGACCGAGTCGAACACCGGCTCCTTGTCTTCCTGCAGATCGCGGTTGTACGCCAGCGGCAGACCCTTGAGCGTGGCGAGCAGACCAGTGAGGTTGCCGATGAGCCGGCCACTCTTGCCCCGCGCCAACTCGGCGATGTCGGGGTTCTTCTTCTGCGGCATGATCGACGAGCCCGTGGAATAGGCATCGCTGAGGCGCACAAAACCGAACTCGGCGGTGGACCACAGGATGATCTCCTCGGCCATGCGCGACAGGTTGATGCCGATGAGCGTGGTGACGAACGCGAACTCGGCCACGACGTCGCGCGAGGCGGTGGCGTCGATGGAGTTGGGCGCTGGACTGTCGAGGCCCAGCTTGGCGGCCACGAGTGCCGGGTCGAGCCCGAGCGAGCTCCCGGCGAGTGCGCCCGAACCGTAGGGCGAGACCTTGGCACGCTGAGCCCAGTCGGCCAGCCGCTCGAGGTC
>CAIWRM010000264.1 GCA_903915075.1 uncultured Microbacteriaceae bacterium | reverse complement strand
TCGGCGGTCACCTCCATGGGCTCGAGAGCAATCTGAATCTTGGCGAACTGACCAGAACCACCGGTCTGTTTCTTGTGCGTGTAGTCGTATTTGTCGACGTTACGGCGAATGGTCTCGCGGTAGGCCACCTGGGGCTTACCCACGTTGGCCTCAACCTTGAACTCACGACGCATGCGGTCGACGAGGATGTCGAGGTGCAACTCACCCATGCCCGAGATCACGGTCTGGCCGGTCTCCTGGTCTTGCTCAACGCGGAAGGTGGGGTCTTCCTCGGCGAGCTTCTGGATAGCGGTTCCGAGCTTTTCCTGGTCAGCCTTGGTCTTGGGCTCAATGGCCACCGAGATCACGGGCTCAGGGAACGACATCGACTCGAGCACAATCTCGTGCTGCGGGTCGCAGAGCGTGTCACCGGTGGTGGTGTCCTTGAGGCCAATGGCCGCGTAGATGTGACCGGCGGTGACGCCGTCAACGGGGTTCTCCTTGTTGGCGTGCATCTGGAACAGCTTGCCGATGCGCTCCTTCTTGTCTTTGGTGGAGTTAATCACCTGGGTGCCACCCTCGGCCTTGCCGGAGTAAACACGAATGTAGGTGAGACGACCGAAGAACGGGTGCGAGACAACCTTGAACGCGAGCGCCGAGAAGGGCTCGGTCGAGGCGGCCTTGCGCGTGATGATCTTCTCTTCGTCGCGCACGTCGTGGCCCTGAACATCGGGAACGTCGAGCGGCGAGGGGAGATAGTCGATCACGGCGTCGAGCATGGGCTGCACACCGCGGTTCTTGAATGCCGAACCACACAGCACGGGGTAGATCTCGCTGTTGATGGTGAGCTTACGAATGGCGCCCTTGATCTCGGCAACAGTGAGCTCTTCGCCGCCGAAGTGCTTCTCGAGAAGAGCCTCGTCGGTCTCGGCAACGGTCTCGAGCAGCGCGGTGCGGTACTCGTTGGCCTTGTCGACGAGGTCAGCAGGGATCTCTTCGATCTCGTACTTGGCACCCATCTCCACGTCACCCTTGGAGTCGCCTCGCCAGGTGAGTGCTTTCATCTCAACCAGGTCAACGACACCCTCGAAGGTGTGCTCGGCACCGATCGGAATCTGAAGCACGAGAGGCTTGGCGCCCAAGCGGTTGATGATCGTGTCGACCGTGAAGTAGAAGTCGGCACCCAGCTTGTCCATCTTGTTGACGAAGCAAATGCGGGGAACGTCGTACTTGTCAGCCTGACGCCACACCGTCTCCGACTGCGGCTCGACACCCTCTTTACCGTCGAACACGGCAACAGCACCGTCGAGCACGCGGAGCGAACGCTCCACCTCAACCGTGAAGTCAACGTGGCCGGGGGTGTCGATGATGTTGATCTGGTTGTCGTTCCAGAAACAGGTGGTGGCAGCCGAGGTAATCGTGATGCCGCGCTCCTGCTCCTGCTCCATCCAGTCCATCGTGGCAGCACCGTCGTGCACCTCACCGATCTTGTGCGTGATGCCCGTGTAAAACAGGATGCGCTCGGTGGTCGTGGTCTTACCGGCATCGATGTGCGCCATGATGCCGATGTTGCGGACCTTGTTCAGGTCGGTGAGCACGTCTTGTGCCACGGTGGTTCCTCCGAAATTAGGGGGCGAATGAGTTGGTTAGTGACTACCAGCGGTAACCGGGGTTACCAGCGGTAGTGCGCGAAGGCCTTGTTGGACTCGGCCATCTTGTGCGTGTCTTCGCGACGCTTCACAGCGGCACCCAGACCGTTCGACGCATCGAGAATCTCGTTCATGAGACGCTCGGTCATGGTCTTCTCGCGACGCGCCTTGGCGTAGCTGGTGAGCCAACGCAGGGCGAGCGTGTTGGCACGGTGAGGCTTGACCTCAACGGGCACCTGGTAGGTGGATCCACCCACACGACGCGAACGAACCTCAAGGGTGGGGCGCACGTTGTCGAGCGCCTTCTTGAGTGTGGCCACGGCGTCTCCGCCGGTCTTGGTCTCTACGCCCTCGAGTGCACCGTAAACAATGCGCTCGGCGAGGCCCTTCTTGCCATCAAGAAGAATCTTGTTGACGAGCTGGGTCACGATGGGGGCACCATAAACGGGATCGGCGATGACGGGGCGCTTGGGAGCTGGTCCTTTACGTGGCATTACTTCTTCTCCCTCTTCGCTCCGTAGCGGCTGCGAGCCTGCTTGCGGCCCTTGACCGCCTGGGTGTCGAGCGCTCCGCGCACGATCTTGTAACGCACGCCGGGGAGATCCTTCACACGACCACCGCGGACGAGCACCATCGAGTGCTCCTGAAGGTTGTGACCTTCACCGGGAATGTAGGCGGTGACCTCGGTACCGTTCGAAAGCTTGACACGAGCAACCTTGCGCAGAGCCGAGTTGGGCTTCTTGGGCGTGGTCGTGTACACACGCGTGCATACGCCGCGCTGCTGCGGGTTCGACTTGAGTGCGGGCGCCTTGGTCTTGGTGACCTTGGGCGAACGACCCTTACGAACCAACTGGTTAATGGTTGGCACTATTTCTCCTTGTTTTGACTGCACGGTGACAGCGGTTTTCCCCAGAGATTCAGGTGAATCAGCGGGGTCATCGTAGTTATTCGCCCGGTTGCGACGAGTGTCGAACCGTGTGTGGCGAATATGCCGTGGGGGTCACTCCCGGAGGGAGTGTTGACCCTGTGGAACTGATGCTCCGGCGGCGGCCTGTTTCGTTGTTTTGGCAAGCGAAAACAGACGCGCCTCTTTGCGCACCAATTTCTAATAGTAGCCCGGTATTGCGGAGGGGGTCAAATGCGATTTGGACCTAGGCTGTTGGGGTGAAAACCCCAAGCAGAGTTATTGTCGCCGCAAGCGACGAGAATTACGCTCACCTGTGTCTGGGCCTCCTCAAATCCTTGGGACGCTGGGCCAAAATCACCTACGTTCTCGATTTGGGTCTCACGGAACCCACACGTCGACAGATGGCTAGGCTATGCGCCGGGGTCATTCCTATCCCCGACACCCTCTGGTCTCCGACCGGCCTGGACTGGCCGTACCTCGACGCCATGACCGTCCGCCCCCAATTGCCGAGAATCTTTGAGCATGAGTACATCATGTGGATTGACTCCGACATCTGGGTACAGAATCGGGCGGCCATCCCCACCTATTTCCGCGCAGCCGCTGAGAATCCCGAGAATTTTGCCATCACTGTGACAGTTGACCCGGAATATCCCCGCGTCATCAATAACTACATGTGGTACCAGGAGACATTCTTGGCCTCGCACACTGATTACTGGGGTTCCGAGGTGGCCCAGCAGCTCTTCGGCAAGGCGATTTTTTGTTCCGGAATCATGGCAGCCTCGCGGTATTCACCGGTCTGGGATGAGTACATGGCCGGGGTTACGAACCTCTACACAAACAACGAGAAAGTGCGCACCACGTGGGCACTCGCCCACATGGCAGAACAGCAGTCCCTTCACCGGGTGCTGCACGAGTCGGGCCGTTCCACCGTATTGCCAACGGAATACAACTGGATGTGTCACGCGGGCCCGTTGCGTCGTCGCAGGTTTCACGTTGAAACTCTCGTGGCGAGGCGGCGTCCCCACGTGGTCCACCTCGCGGACTACCGCGGGCAGGCACCCCACTATCGAGAGAACTTTCTGCACTACGAAACCCGTCGCGCACGACTTTCTCGACTTGTGCGCCAGCGCCTCAAGAGGCTACTCAGGAGCGGTCACACCGCCTGAGTTTGGCCCCCGAGCCGATTGAGCCTGGCCCCTAGACTGCTGGCATGAGCAACGCATCCAGGGTCATTGTCACCGCAAGCGACGAGAACTACGCGTGGTTGTGTCTCAACCTGCTCGAATCCCTCGGTAAGTGGGCACGAATCACGCACGTCATCGATATCGGGCTAACGCCCGCATCGCGACAGGCTATTGAATCACGCTGCGCTGGAGTTGTTGACGTTCCTGAAGACGCGTGGACATCGGCAGGGGCAGCTGTTGCCTATGCGGGTGCCATGACCATCAGGCCACAACTCACCCGGCTTTTTGACCACGACTACATCATGTGGATTGATGCAGATTGCTGGGTGCAGGATCGATCTGCTATCTCGACGTATTTCGATATAGCGCGGAGAGATCACGGCAACTTCGTTCTTGCTGCCGAGTTGGATGTGGAATACCCCCACTGCATTAGCGCCTACGACGCTCGCATGGAGCGACTCCGCGATTTGCACTCGCAACTGTGGGACGAAGCCGTTGCCGAAGAACTGCATGGCAATGTGCTCATGAACACAGGCGTTTTTGCAGCTTCACGACAGTCTCCGGTCTGGAACGCATGTGAAGAACACGTCAAAATGCAATACCTCGAGAACACGAGGTTGGCAGATAGCGCTCGGCTCTCTCACATGGCCGAACAACAATCCCTGAACCGGGTACTCCACGAGACCCAGCTATTCACCGTGATGCCCGCAGAATTCAATTGGACCTGCGGTGCCGGCCCACTCGTGCGCAATGGATTCTACGTCGAGACCCCGATTCTCCGCCGGCGCCCCCGCATTGTTCACCTCACGCAATTGAGCGCGTTCGAAGCGCAGTACCGGGAAAAGTATCTGATTTATGAAAGCCGACGACAGCGAATACGCCGATTTGTGCGCCAACGTTTGTTGCGCCAAGCCGATTGAGCTTGGCTCTCTAGCCGATTGAGCTTGTCGAAATCAGCGCCCCCGACGCCACAAGACCTGCCGTAACCACGACTCCGGCAAGCATGAACGGCCCAAACGGCACAGTGAGGCCGCGGATGCGCCTTTTTCGAGCCGCGAGGGCGAGCCCGGCGATGCCACCCACCACAAAGGCGAGAACAATTCCCCAGACCAACGCCTCCCAGCCCAGCCAACCCAGGTAGAGGCCCACGGGGGCAGCCAGCTTCACATCGCCGGCGCCGAGCCCGCCTCGGGCCGCCAGTGAGATCACGAGATAAATGGCAAAGCTGATGCCGAGACCGGCGAGTGCGCGCCACAGCGCCGGCAGATTCTGTTCAACGAGGGCGGCCGACGTCAAGAAGATCAGTCCGCCCGCGGTGAGCAGGGCAACGAGCCGATTCGGAAGGCGACGCGTGCGGGCATCAATCACCGAGAGGGCGATGCCGAGGCCGAGAAAACTGAGCCACGCCAGCACTTCGAGCAGAGTGCCCGCGGCGGTCGTGGCAAGCGTAGGTGCGGTGGAGTTGCCGGGAGAAACAGAGTTGAGCAGAGCCAGAATCATTGGGTCAGTAAATCGTGTGCGCCGCAGACGCCGGGTGAACTCTCCCCAGCCCTCTCCGAATCACAACTCTGAGTCGTCGGTTCCCGCCCGTAGCCCGGTTAGTCCTCGGGCGCGAGGTACTGCTTGGTTTCGGCATTGCGCGCCTGCCAGCGCAGCGAGCCAAAGTAGGCCCAGGTAGCAGCCACCGTCGCGACAACGATCACGAGGGTGGCTGGCGAAACAAAGAGGAACAGCGCGCTCAGGGCGACCAAGAACCCATCACTGCCACTCGTGAGAATGCTGACAATGGCGTACGCCACCAGATAGGTGAGCAGCACCCCGCCGGTGATTGCCGCAATGCGCGCCCATTTGAGACGGTTATCTCTTTGGAGCCCCACAACAATGAGCGTGCCACTCAGCACGAGCATGGCCACAATGAGTGCGGCAATTGCCGGGCCTTGGATGAGGGGAGCAAACGGATTGTCATCCAGCGTGACAACCGTGACCACACCGAGCCCCAAGATCTGCGCGGCGGCGGCGGCCACTCCGTAGAGGAACCCCATGCTCACGATATAGCTCGTGGCGGGGAGCTTCTCGGTCATGGGGTTAGCCTATGACTGCGCGAGCAGGACGATTGCCACGGCCAGAATGACGCCCAAGGCCACCGCGCTACCCACCAGGAGCACGATGAGCCTGCGGGCGCGTTTTTGGCGCTGCTTCATTGCTGACGCATAAAGAAAAGCCGGATCTGTGGCGGCCTGAATTCGCGGCGGCGGCGTTCCATAGTCAACACGCTCGACGTGCTCAACAACCGGCTCCCCGAGTCGCACAAATTCTTGAGCATCGCCCACGCGGGCGTCTGGTTCGCGAGGGGCTCGCCTTTCTCCGCCACCGGCAATGACGGTCTCATCCTCCAGGGGGGCCTGTGCGTCTGCGTTGCGAGAACTCATGACGGTCTGATCGACGTCAGGAGCGTTGCGAGAACTCATCACGGTCTCATCAACGTCCGCTGAGTTGCGAGAACTCATCACGGTCTCATCGACGTCCGGTTGTGACTCACGAGACGAGATGACCGTCTCGTCAACATCTGCCGTGTTGCGCTGGGATACGACGGTGGCATCGATGTCGTCGTTGCGAGACCCGATTTCGGTGTCGTCTAGTGATGGCGCCTTCCGCGCGGGAGACGCGGCAGGGGCCCTGAACATTGCACTGCTCGGCGAACTCGAGGGGGATTTCTTGGCGCGCTGAGCAAGACCTGTTTCCTTGGCCGGGGCTACTCCCCGGCGCGAAATCACGGTGGCGTCGTCGACAGGCTCTCGGGATGAAATGACGGTCTCATCAACGTCAGGAGTTTTGGAGGAGATCACCGTTTCGTCAATGTCAGCTGTTCGGGAGGACATCACCGTGTCGTCTATGTCGGTTGTGCGACTCATGATGACTGTTTCGTCGTCTACGGGCTCGCGCGACGAAATCACTGTCTCATCATCGACGGGTGAACGGCGAACAACAACGGTCGCGTCATCCACCTCGTCAACCGGCTTACCGCGGGAGGAGATGACGGTCTTTTCCAAGTCATCGTCTGACATCTAGGCTCCTGACACATGAAGGGTAAGGAGAAGATCACCCAAGTAACACTTCTCAGTCAAAGCGGCCCGCTGACCCACGGTTACCCGAGATTCGCTGCCATCCAAGCGCACGAGTGCTACGCCGTTGGTTGAGTCGAGGTCTGAGATCCACCACATGCCGTCGATGAACTCCAGCAGGGCGTGGTTCTTCGAAACTGTTCGCGTTGGATCGGCAACCTCCACGAGACTGGCTCCCGCATAATCAGGCAGCTGCGCTGGTTTACGGCCAACAATGACCCGTCCGGCTGGAAATGAGACTGAGGTTCCCGCGGAAGAGATTAACGCCCACCTGACTGACGCGGTTTTGGAGATAACCGTGCGGTCTCGATCCTCAGCATCGACGATGTTGGACAGTGAGCCACTAAACGACGAACCAAGAGACTGCGACTGACTGTCCGCAACGATGTGATCCGAGACCGGTTCGCTCACTATCGGCAGGCCAACGGGTTGAATCTCGGTAACCGGAGCCGCCGCGACCGGAGCGAACGCACTCGGTGACGCGTTCAGAGGTTCGGGCGTAATGACCTCAGTCGGAGGTTGACTGGCAACCGGGGTCGTAATTGGAGCAGGAACAAAGGGCTCAGAGTCTGGCTGTGGCTCGTCACTGTCAGCATCGAAAACGGTGTGGGGCGCAGAATCGACCACGATCCCCGGAGCGATGGGTTGACTCTGGGAGAAACTCGCCTCGAGTGAATCGCTTTCGAAGTCTTCCCAATTCTTGGGCGCCCAGGGGTTACTCATTGGTCCAGACACGTCAACTCCCCCCTTCGCGCATCGTTTCAGTCCTACCCTATCCACCGGCTATCCGGAAGACCATCCCGCTCAATAAACGGTGCGCTATGACCGGCGTCGAGAGCGGGCGCGAGATTTATCGACAAGCCATGCCCAGCCGGTTCGGGTCTCGCGACTCACGAATCGCACGAATCCAGCAATGCGCCCTGATTCATGCGCGGCCATTTCACCCGTCAATGACGCTCCCGAGTTGTTTGAGCGCGCCGACGGGCCGAGGTATCGCAGGAACGACCGAAGGGAAAGCTCAAGCTTTACTCGCTGCCACAGCGTGAGTTCAGCTCGGCGACTCGAGCGCTCTCGGTCCACAATTTCCCACGATCGCGCAAGCGAAGCTGCGTCGGGGTTCTCTGGCCCAAAGACTGCCTCGTCCGTGAGACTGGCGAGGGCCAGTGCCGAGGCAACATCGTAATCGCCCGCCAACTCCCTTCGCGTTTGCGTCTTTGGTAGCGCGTAGCCGGCGTCAACAAGTTCGTCAACGAGTTCATCCCAGGCGCCCACTACCGCGGCGGTGGGTGTCTCCGCCGCACGCCGAGCCCGACGGCGGCGAACTTTTGATCCGATAATGAGAAGAAAGGGACTCAACACGGCAGCAATGATCAGAAGAGTCAGGCCGGCGATTCGCAGAATCTCCCACAACCAGCCCAAGTTGATACCGCTGAAGGTCTCGTCTTTGTCCTGTTGTCCATTCGACGGATTCGATTGCACGGGAGGAATAACTGTGGCGTTTTCGTCAAAGACTTCAGTCTCGTTCTTTGGATCCTGGGTGTCTTGGCTCAGTGGCGAAATCGGATTGACGAACTGCGGGGTGACATCCACAGCGGCCCATGATCCGTCCTTACCCTGAATCTCCACCCAAGCCGTGAGATTGCTTCCCGCGCATGTGGCGTCAGCACACGCCGGAATGACATACGCCCCCTCCGCCGACTCGGTGGCCCGGAATCCCACGACAACTCGTGAGGGGAAACCGACGTGATCGGCAAGCAACGCCACGGCAGCAGCGAACTGCTCATCGTCACCCACGGCCGCGACAAGGTTGGCATCTGATAGCTCGGGGCCCGCAATGCTCTGCCGAGTCAGAAGCTCGTCAAAGAGATTGTCGATGCGCCCGGTGGAGTGACCAGCAAGACTTGGCGTGAAGGCGTACCCCTGAGGCGCCAGTTGGCTCACCCATGTGTCTTGGCCCTCAGCGGCTGAAGGTTCGTCCAGCCCGTGACTCAGGTATCCCCGAGCCCGGAGGTGCCCAACGAGCTCAGCGAAATCCGCGCCAGACATGCCTGGGGCGCAGGTCCCCAGCTGTCCTGTTTGTGCCTGACACCACTCGACCAGCTTCTCGGGAATAACGTTCTTTTCGAATTGCGGCAGCCCGGGGTTTAAGAGTTCGCTCACCTCAACCAGGCCTGATTCAACAAAGCTCGACACCTGATACGTGCTGCCGGACGTCAACACGGAGGTAGCGGCGGCTTCCTTAGAGGGGTTTACGGCAACGCCGGCATAGGTGCCTCGGTTGAAGTAGAAGTCATCCGTCAGTGCTCTCGCATTGGTGCCCGTGAAGGTGACGGACTTAGCAAAACCGGGGAGAGGCAACCAAATCAACGAATCCCCCAGTGTGCTGAGATCTCTGACGGTGATTTCCGTCTGATAGGCGTCTGACGTTCCCCCTAAGGGTGTGGGGAGATCGGCAGCAACTTTGCCAAACGACGACATCAGGTTTGAGTCTGAGCCCGTTGGCATCACCGTGAAAATCTCACCGTTGAAGTAGGGCATGACGGCAAACCTGATGTTGGCCGGAGCATCGCTCTCGGTCGAATAGGAGAAGAGACTGGCGGAGAGAATTTCGCTATCGGTAAACGCTTTGCGGTAGGCACTCAGCGGGCTCACCTCTTCGCGAATTCTCACGTCGGGACTCACGGATGTGCGCAACACGTCTCGGGACGACGGAATTCCCGCCGCCGTCATTGCGAGCCCCACGACAATAGCCGTCAGTGCCACCACGGCAACGGCCGTGAAGAGGCGGCGGAAACGCTGCCGGCGACCGCGGCCCGTGCGAATGTCACTCGGCAGCGCCGTCGTACTCGCCAGAGACTCTCGCCGCTGTGCCTGCCGGCCCCACGACAGATAGCCCACCGCGAGGGCGAGCGTGACAACACCGCCCAGAATCCCACCCGCGACGGGGATGGTGAGTCCGAAGAGAGACAGGCTTCGAGACACATCGGGATAACCGAACGCGATTCCGAAAATCGGCGCCAGCATGAGGGGAATGACGGGGAACCAGTAAAGTCGGCGCGATCGCCAGGCGACCGCGAGGGCAACGAGGTTGACCACGTAAAAAGTCAGGAACGCCGGCACGAGCAGCGACTGGAACGTGCCCACGGGAAGGTCAATGGTAATGAGCTGCTTCCACGAGAGAACGATGCCGGCAATCGAACCGATCCAGCCTTGCCCGATGTCCGCGAGGCTCGTCAATGAGCTGGGGCTCGTGAAGGGAAGAGCGAGCACAAGGTAGCCGGCAAGGCCCAGGATGGTGGTGGTAAACCATGTCCAGCCATAGCGGGCTTGCAGCCAGGCGATCACCGTTGCGGCAGTAATGGCACCCGCGACCGTGACAAACAGGAACGGTGAGGCGTAGATCGGCCAAACAAGAATGAGAGCAATTGCGTCGAAGGCGAGCACAAAGCCGAAGATGGTGAGCATGTCCCTGCGGGGAACAGCGTTGGGCTGACGGGTCGGGCTCATCCGGCGTACCTCGCTAAGAGGGAACGCAAATCGTCGAGGATTGCCACCGTCATCACGCCCAAACCGGAGAGGGAACGGAACGACGGCTCTTCGCCGGGGGCTGAGAGTACGGCCACGACCCCAATGTCGGACGGCAACTGAAGGCGCGCGCGTTGCAGCACCTGCGGTGTCACGGATGAACCGCAAAAAAGTACGACGACGGACATGTCGTTGACAACTCGGCTGGTGAGTGAGCACACGCCCTCGAGTGTCATGGCGTTGGGTGCCATGTCGATCTGGCTCAGGTCATCGAGCAGGCGAGAGGGCGACTGGGAGCTCAGTGAGCGAATCGACCGAACGCTTCGTTTGGCTCCCACCGGAATGTCGGCCGAGGTCAGAACCGTGACCTCGCGACCGTCCCTGATGGCACGCACGCCCAGAGATCCGAGCGAGCTCACGGCCAGTTCGAATTCATCGGGGTTAGCGAACTCTTGAGGGTTGAGGGCGAGGGCGAGCACCATGCGCGAACGTCGCGTTTCTTCGAACTGGCGCATCATCAAACGACCGGTCTTGGCCGTCGATTTCCAGTGCACGTGACGATACGAATCGCCCGGCTGGTACTCGCGGATTGCATGGAAAGAAATGTCTGCATCCGTAAGAATCGACGTTGGGTTGCCCTCGAGGTCCCTGATGAATCCTGTGCTCGTGCTCGGAACAGAGACGGTCACGGGGTGGATAAACAATCGCTTCACGTCGGCCCAGCGCATCTCATTTCGCAGCAGGCCAACGGGGTCGGTTCGCACGGTCGTCACGGGGCCGACATCGAGAACGCCTCGGCGCTGCGCGGGAATTGTCACCACTTCTTCGAAAACCTGACCGGGGCGCATGAAGGGCAGTCCCAGGTCGACGAGTCCCTGGCCGACGGGAATGTCGATGCGACCGGGCAGTTGCAGGCGCGACGAAATGTTGGTCGCCGACACACTGGCTTGTGCATCCGTACCCGCAACCACACGATCAGTGGTCAGAGCGAAGGTGACGGAGTACGACTTCCCGCCAAAGAGGAAGGGAACAGCAATGACCAACAGGACGAGAGAGATCCAGCCAGCCACCGAGAATTCAATCCACCTCAGGCTCACCCCCAGCGGGAGTGCGATCACGAGAACAGCAACGCACAGCCACCCGACTACCGTGATGGTGTCTCTGGCCCAGCGAGTACCTCGTGAAATTCCGCGACTGAGAAGGCGCCCCGCTTTGAGGGCGCCGCCGATAACGCGCGCAGGCAGGCCAATGCCACTCTCGGAGACGAGAGTGAACGTTGATGCGTCCGTCGGGCCCGATGTGTCGACGGAATCGACACCCCGGGTCGAGGAGCGGCCTGAACCTGAGCGAAGGGTCACTGAATGTCGCTCCCCGAGGGCGGAACAACGTCAAGCATGATCTGACCAATGACCGCGCTGGCCGTAACACCATCGAACTCGGACTCGGGGTCCAGCACGATACGGTGCGAAAGAACCACATCCGCCAGTTCTTTGACGTCGTCCGGCGTGACATAGGTGCGCCCGTGTGCGAGAGCCCACGTCTTTGAGGCCTTCGTGAGTGAACGGGCACCTCGAACACTCGCGCCCATCTGAACCTGTTTTGCCGTGCGCGTTGCCTCGACAAGTCGCCCGATGTAATCGAAGACAAGCGGGTGCACAAATACGGCACGAGACATGTCCGACATCTGCACGAGGTCTTTGGTCGTGATGACACCGCTCAACTCGCCCTTCACCTCGGCGGTGCCCTCAAGAATCTTCACGGTGGCGGCCAAGTCCGGGTAACCGATTGACGTCTTGAGCATGAAGCGGTCCAGCTGGGCCTCGGGCAAGCGGTAGGTTCCCGCCTGCTCGATGGGGTTCTGCGTCGCGATCACGAGGAACGGCGCACCGGTGCTGCGCGTGACGCCGTCAACGGTGACCTGGCCTTCTTCCATGGCCTCCAGCAGCGCCGACTGCGTCTTGGGGCTGGCGCGGTTGATCTCATCGGCGAGAACAACGTTCGCAAAAATGGGGCCCGCGTGAAACTCCCAGCTGCCCTTCTTCTGATCGAACACCGACGCGCCCGTTACATCGCCCGGGAGGAGGTCGGGTGTGAACTGGATGCGCGAGCTCGTGCCCTTGAGCGTTTGCGACATGGCGCGCGCCAAAGCAGTCTTTCCCGTTCCCGGAAAGTCCTCCAGGAGGAGGTGACCTTCACTCACCATGGCGGTAAAGGCCAGTTCAACAACGTGACGCTTGCCCAACAGGACCATCTCCACGTTGTCGCAGATGCTCGAGAAGGTGGTGCGAAACCACTCGCTCTGCTTGTTATTTAATGGCATTTTTCTCTCTCGTTTCTCTCTTCATTTGCTTCGCTAGGGGGTGTCGCTGTTACAGGTGACGGGCGACAACGTGACCGCCTGAACTCCGGTGAGTCCGGCTGTCGGACCTCCGCCGTCGGGGTTGCCCTGGATGTAAACCCGAATCACAATTGAGGCCCCGTCTGGGATGGACTGATCGTCAGGGACGCTCCATTTGTCCACGCTCACATCCATCTCCTCGAAGGTGGCCCCGCCGTCCGTCGAGTACTTGGCAGTTGTCGAAGGATCGGCCTCGTCCACCAATACGCGCCACGCAGGATTGTCGCCGAACGTGAGCCCGCTACCCTGCGCCTCGAACTGAAGTCCGAAGCCATAGGTGCACGTCTGGCCAGCAGCGAGCGTGGCGCCGGTGACCTTCATCTGCTGCGTGCGCTGAGAATCCGCGAAGCCTACGGTCACTGCGCCCGGGCTGCACGATCCCCCGGTGATTGCGCAGTAGCGCACGTAGTACGTGGGGTTGGCATTACCGAACGTGGGATCCTGCAAATCGTTCTGCCACCAGGTTCGACTTGCGCCAGAGCCGGGCGGATCCGCGGTGAACTCGGCACGCAAACCTGCCGGAATACTCGGTTGAGACACGATCTTCGCGTACCAAGCGAGACCACTGGGGCCACTGTTGTCCGGAGAACGATTGACCGCATAAGTGAAGTCGCCCTCATTGGGGTCGGCCAGAGTCGAGACGACAGAACCTGCGAGCGACTTAGTTCCAAACGCGTTGGAGTAACAGACTTTGGAGTTGTAGGACTGCTGACTCGCCAACCCCTCAAGGCGCACGTTGGCAGTCCACGAGCGAACGGAATCTTGGTCAGACCCTTCGAGCGTCGCCGCCGACGCAATGGTCGACGGGCTTGCATTCACCGCCACGGGGGCGGGCGCTCGAGGATCAGCGAGGTTGTTAATCTGATCAACGCACGTCGGCTCGGTTGACCCGGAAGGCCAGAGGGCCACCACGTAGCTTCCCGTGTTCAGCGAGTAGTTTCGGCTTGAGACAGAGAGCGTGAGCTCGGTTTCAAAGGTATCGACTCCACTCGATTTCACCGGAGTTCCCTGCACCACGAGTGACCCGATTGTCGGGCTCCCCGCCACGCGAACATTCCACGTTGTGGAGGAATCTTGGCCGCCTGACGTTGGCGGTGGAACGCGCCCCAGCGCCGTGATCACAATGTTTGAGCGTTCACCCACGGCCGCAGCCACATTGTTGACGGTAAACGTGCTGCCGTCGACGGGGTAAAAGGTCGCCGCCTGCCCTTCACCTTGAATTTTGTATTGGGTCACGAGGCTGTCGGCAATCGGGTTGATGGTCATTTTGACCGCACCGCGCGAATCCGTTGTGATTGCCGGGTCAAAGATTGTCTCGGCCGATTCGACGATGTCCGGTGTGATGGCCAGAGGCGCTCGATACGCATAGGCATTCGACAGGGTTACCGCACCCGCCGACTCCCCAATGGCATTCTTGGCGGTCACTCGGAAGGTGTGATTGTCGGCTTCGTTCGTGCCGTCATAGGCAGTGAGACCGTTGATCTCACACTCCCTGTCGACGGACTCGCGCCCCTCGGGGACCGTACATGTCGTTTCAAACTCACCATCTTTGTAGACCAAGTACTCCAAGAGGCGTGGCGCGGCTTGACCCGCCTGGCCGGGTGAAATGGTGAGAGTCAACGAGTTGTCGGTGTACCCCGACTGGCGCACCGCACCGGGCGCGGCAGGCGGGCCTTCCAGGGTGAAGTTGAGTGTGCCACTTCCGTTCTGCTCGTTCTGATCCAGCACGAGATACGTGATGTTGGGGCAGTTCACGCCCTGCGCCGCGGCTCCCGCGTCCCAGGTGGCCTCAATGGAACTAGCCGTGGCAGTCAAGCGCACCGACCCGCACATCATGACATTGTCTTCGCGGTCGTACTCGGGAGACCCACCTCGGTAACCGAAGGGCGCAAAATTCGGATTCGTCCCCGGGCTCCACGGGTCATAAGCCCCGCGCATCTCACTCTTGGGAATCGAGCACGAGCCCGTGTTTGCTTGACACACCTTCGTGATGGATCCACCCACGGGTCCGCCGTTGAGCTGCTCACCCACCACCAACACCAGTGGGGCGGGATCAGTGTCGTTGGCATACTGCGGAATGCTTACGATGACGTCGGCTTTGGTGCCTGAAGCGCTCTGCGCCTTAGCCGTAATCGTGAGGATCTGATCCTTCTGTGAAATCTCAAAATCTTCTCCAGAATACGAATACTCATATACGAGAGCATCAATATCTGCCTGCGTTTTGCCCGGCCACGTGGTCATGTCACTCAGATCAAATTCCTGAGTGCCGAGCTTGCCCGGCGAAATGGTCAATTTGCGAGATGCCAGCTCCGGCGAAGGATCTGTGGGAATCACGGTAATGGGCACGAGAAGGTCGGTATATGACTCGGAACCCGCCAAACGCGCCGGCACAACACAGCCGTCCTCAAAAGGCTTGCCCTTGCCCGCCGAGTAGCTGAATGAGGTTCCCCCGGCCGAGGTGCACTTTCCTTCTTCGCGATCGCCCAGAGACGCGATACCGTTGGCGTCAACCTCGACGTTCATTCCCGCAGGTAGGTTGAGCAGTTGCGCAAGGTTCCACGTCTTCGTCTCGTCCTCGTTCACGGATTGCCGGGCCGTATTGGGATCAAGCGACAGCAGTGCGTCCTTCTGGCTCGGCACGTGCATGAATCCGTAGGAAACCACCTCGACACCAGCGAAGTCAGTTCCTTGAACCTTGAAGGTAACGAGGTCGCCGTCAACAGGTGCGCTGCCCGAGATCTTGCTCCCCGAAACCGAATACGAACCCGTCGAGCGCTCGACGGAAAGGGTGAGATTCGCGGCGTTTCCTGAACTCCACGAAACGCGCTCGGTCAACACGTCGATGCCGCTTGGCAACTGCGAAATCTGCTCAAAGCTGAGGAAGGTGTCCGCCACCACGGGATACGTGGCCGTTCCGCTATCCGTGACCTTGACCACAATCGTTCCGGTCGCCACGTTGCCGTCGGCATCCTGCACGGTGTAGACGAACTCCATGGTTGAGGGATCCGCCGTGCCGGAGAACGTGATCTGGGTCTCGGTTGCCTCGACGATCCGCGATTTCCACTCTTTATAGAGGGGGTCTTCTTCGCTGCCGCGGTTAGGCTTCACGTCGACAATCGTCAGGCCTTCACGGAGTGGGTCAAAATCATTGCCCGTGGGCGAGATAACGGCTCGTGCCTCGGAGCCTGTGGGTACCTCCACATAGTCCGACAGAGTGACCGGGCCGGGATCGGGCTCATCAGAAGTGATCGCTATCCGTACCGTTCCTGTGCCCTCAACATCTTGCGAATCTTTGACCGTGTAGGTAAAGGAGGCCTGCCCCTGCGCATCAGAGAGGCTGGTATAGACGATCGCGCTGCGATCGCTCGAAAGAGTGGCGTATCCGCCGGGGCTCGGTTTTTCCAGCTCAACGAGCGTGACCCGATCTCCATCGGGGTCCATCTGGCTGAAATCGAGGGGGATGGATACGCTTCCTCCGGCTAGCACCTGGCCCGTCAGAGTTGGGGGTTGTGGCGCCCTGTTAGAAGAGGCGTCTTTTACCGTGATGACCAGTTTTGCTTGGGCCGTCACCGAGGAGTTGCCGCGAACGAAGACGGAATAGCTACACGTCACCGTTCCCGCCACTGTTGGGGCGAGGACGCGCATCTGATTGTTGGAGGCAAAGACGATTTCGCCTTCGGCCTCTCCACAATCCACCGACGCTGGCGCCAGGTCAAGCACGGCGCCAGCGGGACCGGCGTCATTGGCCAAGACATCAACGTCTACTTGGCCACCCGCGCGCACCACAACCTGATCGTCAACGCCCACCGGTGGCTGCGACGCCGGCTCGGGCAGAAGATACACACTGGCCTCGCCGACGGCGGTATATCGAGCTTCGCCGGATCCATCCGAAACAGTGTAGGTAACGCGACCGATGAGTCCGGGAAGACCATTTCCCGTGGATCCTCGGACGCGAATGTGCCCCTCGTCAATCGGGTCGGCAAAAAGTGTTGCCCTTCCTGCTTGAGGGTCATCAACCGGACGGAGCTCAATGTTGGTCGTCAGCAGGGCCCGCCCCGTGGGGTTCATGGTCGCCGAGAGCACATCGATTACGGTGTCGGCGTTAGGTGTCAAGAAAACCGAAACGGGCGATGTCGTCACTCCGGCGCTTTCAACCGGGATCACGCTCACGCGCACCTTGGAGTTTACCGAAGCGTTTTTTGATGTCACGGTCACCGAGACGTAATAGTCACCCGCGACCTGCGATACGAAGGTGAACTCCGTGGGTGCAGTTGTGGCCAGCTCAACGTCTTGCGTCGATGTGGTGGTCTCTAACTGCGAGATGGTGGGCGCTTCGGAATATCCGCTCAGGTGAGGTGCCACGTCTACGGTGACGCGTTCGCCCACCGATGTGGTCACCACAAATGGGGTGAGCGTCAACGTCGGTTCCGGCGAAACGGTGATGGCGAGCGTGCGATCAGTAGACGCCCCCTGAACATCGGTGACGCGAACTTTGAGGTTGACCGTCGTGACCTCTGTGACGTTGGGTGCCCGGAAAGAGATGGTGCCGTCTGGTGATACTCCGGCCTGACCGAGTCCACTCTCATTGAGAACGGACTCGACAAAAAACTGATCACCCTCGGGGTCAACCCAGCCGGCAAGGAAGGGAACCGTAACGCTGCCCTGCGACGCTACTTGCACGTTCGGCCACTTTTGCACGCAGCCGTTGGGAAGATCACCACACCAGGCGGGCGCAGAGTTTACGTCGAGGGGAACAACGATGATTTGCACCGACGTGGGATCAGAATTGAGACCATCCGCACTGGTTCCGTCGGTCACGGCGTAGCTCAACGACGTCTGCCCAGATGCACCCGCCGGCACACTGATCACGAGGGTTTGCGAGTTGCTGGCAACCGCCACCGAACCGAAAGCCCCATCGAGTCCCCCGACCGACGAAGGGATGATGGTCAGGAGGTCGTTATTGGCGTCGTAGTCGTTGAGCAGCACGGGTAGCGTCACGAGCTGACCGGGTCGCACGCCAAAGACGTCGGGTTCGGCCACCGGTTTCTTGGGCGACGTTACATCTGTCACCTCAGCCTGATCGCTCGTCCGATCGGGCGTGAGATCGGTCAGCGACCAGTCCTGCGAGCTCGGGATTAACTCACCGTCTGGAATCGTCCACGTCCATCCCGTGGCTGACTCATTCAGCACCATGGCGTTCTCGTTGGCTTGGAAAATGGGGGCCACCACGTCCGCAGGCAACGTCTTTTCGTTGAAGTCCAACGTGATCGATTCGTCATCCGTGGCGTCAAAAAGCACACCGCTTGTACCCGCAACCGGGAGCCATGCCGCGTACATGTGATCCTTGAAGTCTCGAGGGCGGGTGGGGGTGCCCGTGGCCTCGAAAGTGAGGGTCGGCGCTGGATCACCCGCGAGCGCGAGGCTGACAAGTCCGGATTCCGTGGCGAGGTAGGCGAGGTCGCGGTTCGGTCCGGGCACCTGGAGTACGAGGTTTGCGCCCAGGTTTGGCGCAAGGGTGACGGGAGACTGCCCCGGCGTCCACACTTGGCGCGCGTCTTGATCGAGCAGAATCCACTTATCGCCCACCGTGGACAGCTGAAGCCCCGATGACGATTCAGGTCCCGTAGTCACGTCGGTCGGACCAGACAGCGTTCCCTTGGCCGGGTCGAAGGTGCGAATGCTTTGCTTGCCGTTGTCATTCGGGCTGTACAGATACACCAATCCCGCGAGCGAGACGGCTACCGCTCGAAACGCCACCGATGATTCTGTGGTCGAGGGGCCCGCCGCATTAGCCGAAACCTGGACCGGATCGGATAACTCTTGACCACTGATGACGGTTGAGACCGCCACTGTGCCATCGCCCCCCAGGTACGCGACGACTCCGCCGCCGCTAGCGACATCGACAGTTTGGGCCGGCGTTTTGACAAAACTGCTCTTGTTTTCGACCAGATCAGTGGGTTGCCCTGGAGTGACCCGGGCAAAGCTGCTGTTTCCCTCGGCGTAGACAAAGAGGTCACTTGTCGATTGCACAAGAGCTGTGGGGTTTTCGACGGGATACGCACCGTCAAGTTCTTTAATGGACGTGTTGACTTGGCCATATCTCTGGCCCTCGCCGTTCTGCATTACCCACACGCTTGACGAGTTGACCGGCACCTCTTGGACGTTGAAGCCCTCCGCCACAATGGCCACTCCCGCGATGACCGCCACCATCGCCACAATGGCCGTCGATTGCCATACCCAGCGCCGACGTAACACCGTCGGCTTCCCCCCGCGCGCCATCTACCCGAAAACTCCTAGCGCTGCCAAGACTCCCAGAGTGACACCAAAGCTCACGACGGCAATTCCCAAGATGACGAACAACAGCTTGCCCGATGACCCGAGACGAACTCCCCGTCGACGCCCGCCCACCGCGTCGTCGGGGTTCTCGCGACGCTGAAGCGACGCGCGGGACTTGGGTTTGCGCGTCGTCGACACCTCTACCTCGCTGATGGTCACCCCGCGGAGGTTGTCATCGTCGAAGTTGATCTGGGCCTCTGGGGCCCACTGATCTACCACGACCTCGAGCTGTGTTGGCCGCATGCCCAGAGCCTGCTGTGTTTCCTGAAGCTCCATGGCAAACTCCAGCATGGAGACTTGGCGCTGAGCAGGATTCTTCATCATCGACTTCAACAGAACGTGTTCGACCTCAATGGGGATTCCCTTGCGCGGGATCGACACGTACTGGGCCTTTTCAATGCGCTTCTTGAGATCATTTCGGCCGTTCGCACCGCCATCGTCAACCTCAAACGGCGAGCGCCCTGCAATGAGCGAATAAATGGTGGCGCCGAGCGACCAGACTTCGCTGGCCACCGTTCCGGTGGTCGATTCGCTGACAACCTCGGGGGAGCTCCACGGCACCGACATGGCAAAGACGTTGTTCTGAGAATCACCCAAAAGGCTGGTCGCAATCCCGAAGTCGGAGAGAACGGGAGAACCAAAGCTGGTCTTCAGGATGTTCGACGGCTTGACGTCGCGATGCAAGACACCCATGCGATGAGCTGTCTCCAGCGCCGAAGCCATCTTCACGCCGATGTTGAGCGCGTCGCCAACGGAGACCGGCGTTTTACGGAATGCCCGACCGTAACCGTCGGGGCAATGCTCCATGACGAGGTAAGGACGGCCATCGGCAGAGACGCTCGCGTCATACACCGTCAGGATCGAGGGATGGGCGCTGAGCTGCGCCATGATGTCGGCCTCGGCGTTGAAGAGCCGAAGAACGTCGGGATCAATGAAATCTTTGAGGAGAACCTTGACTGCCACCTGGCGTCGTGGCATGTCCTGCTGAAAGAGAAAAACGTCGGCGAATCCACCCGCGCCCAAGGGGCGAACGGGGGCGTATCCCGAGATGACGGGCGGGTTAGACGGCAAGCGACTCGGCATCTGGCATTCCCCCTTTCAAGCCGGATTTACTCAACATAGCAACTACAGCGGACACTCGCGACCTCGGTGAAGGTTTATTCACCCGACAGCAGTGGTCGCATCGTCTGCGCACCCGAAGTCTTATCAATGACCACCCAGTTTCCGGCCGCGACGGCAACATGCTGGTTGCCGTTGCACTCCCAACTCCACGCTTTCGCGGCCGTGACCAGGTTGATCGCCCAGAGGCACTCTCGCTTCTGCTCCGACTTATCCGAATCGTCGTCGTCACTCGTGGACGATGCAGAATCACCGGCTTCGAGGTCATCGACAACGGCTTGGCGATCTGGCTCGTCAACCACGTAAGCGAAGTTGGTCGACGTCGCGTCAATGCGGGTTTGGTTATTGGGGAGCGCATACTCTCCCAGAACCTCACCGGTGAAAATACTGCGCATCTGCATGCCGTCGGTGTGGTCTGCGTCTGTCGATGTTGAATACGTGAAGAACGCTCCGGGTGATTGGGTTTTTGCGATCTCAAACGACCCCCACTCTTGGGGCATGTCCCAGCGCAGCTGGCCCGTCTGGGGATTCAGGGGCATCGCAAACGTCCTGTCCGCGCTCAACACGAAGATTGTCGAGTACTCACCGCGGTCGGCGTTGGTCGCGACGGCGGTATCTCGAGCAACGGCGTAGCCGGGAACCTTTCGTTCCCACAACACCCGCCCCGAAGGTGACACCCCCGTGAGGGTGATGCACTCCGCGTCACAGTCGGACGTTTCTTCCTTGCCATCCTGCGACGACGTGTTTGAGTACTTCCCTGAGGTGCCATCACCTCTCACATGGACATAGCTGCCCGTGACGTTGAGCATCTTTCCTCCCGCAGGGCCGTCCCAGGTACTGAGTTTTCCATCCTCCAGCGCCACGGCCTGTGGCGTGTCGTCGTATTCGGCCCCCAAAATGATGCGGCCTCCGACGACCGGGTTTCCATGAATCGGTTCAATGTCGACTGTCGTTGTCCATTTGGATGATGTAGCCATTTTTTTGACCCGGCGATAACTGATTTTGCCTTCTTCTTCGCTGGCGGGAAAACCAACAATCACGAACTTGTCGGTGTCGGGAACGCGGCCTATGTTGAGCTCCGGGGCAACCGACGTGGGATCGTTCTTGTTACCGGCAATGGCGGGATCGGTCACACTGCCGTCGAGGCGGCTCAACGGAACTAAGGTCTTCTTTACGTCCGCATCGGGATCCTCGGGGGTGTCCGTCAACATCAGAACGATTTCATTCAAACCGGTGAAATCAGTCAGTTGCTTCGTCCACTCCGCTGTCCACGGAAGCACCTTGGCGAGGTCCCTACGCCAGAGTTCTTCACCGGTCTTGCTGTTGACCATGGCCAGGTAGGACAAGGGCGGCTCCTCGAGCTCGTCACACCCCTCCTTCTCCTTGGCATATTGGCTCAAAACCACAACCGCATCCTGTGCAAGAGACTGGAAACTCCACTCAATGCAGTTATCGTTTTCCTGACCCTGCACCAGGTCATAGGTCCAGCCGCCGGCCAGGCTGGGAACAGTCGCGAGTTCTTGTGTGACGATCTGCCCCGGGGGAAGGGCCTGCGCCATGGCCGCAACTGAAAGCGTGGCAAGGACGACCAGCCCAGCGAGGGTGCCGAAAACGGTTGCGGTTTTGCCCCTCTTGCGCCGCGCCTTGCGAGCAGGAACCACAGAGACTTCTCTCGCCCGAGGAAGTTCCTGCGGGCTCGCGTCGTGACGTGGGGGTTGCTTGGCCGCTGTTTTACGTGGAACATCCCTGCCCGACGCGGGTGCGAGGGTGGAAGCATCTTCACGGGCTTGCGGCACAACAGGGGCCGCCGCAGGCTGCACCTCGGGAGGGGGTTTCATTGCGTTTTCAAGCCATATGCGGAGGTCTCCGGGCGTCGCCGGATTCGTGAGCAGAATTTCCCACACCTCGGGGTAGCCATTTGCCAGACGTGTCAGAACACTGGCTGCCGATGTTGGATCGCTCGCAATCTGTCGGGCCTGCTCAAGCGACAAGCCCCTGCCAATGTCTGTCATCGCTGATACTTCGCTTCGAGGCGTATGCGCGTCATGGCGGAAAACAGCAGACCAAACCCGATGATGCACGAGGCCGCAAGCACCCACATGCCCACGGTGTGATCCCAGAACATGTCTTCCTCCAGGGGCGGAGAGATGTTCTGAAGATCCACACCACTCGCCGCCATCGCAAAGCCCCACTTTGCCACGACGAGCGAGGAGAGCTCGTAGACGAAGGGACGGCCGGCCAGCGGAAGCAGGCCACCGTTGAGCACCAACTGGGCCATGAGCACGATGATGAGCAGCGGCATGGCCTGCTCGCTCGAACGAACCAGGGACGACAGGAGGAGTCCCAAAATCATGGACGTGTTTGCCGTCAAGCCAAGGGCCAAGAAGAGCTCTAGCTGTGGCGCGGGGATCACCACGAACTCTGTTGGGCCGGGTTTAACGGCGAAGGTCACCAGGGTCAGGATTCCCGCCATGACCCACGAAAACACCCCGAAAACCAAGAGCTTAGAGGTGAGATAGGCCGAGATGGGCAAACCTACGGCGCGTTCTCTCAAGAAGATGGGCCTCTCGCCCACAAGGTCTCGAATGGAAATCGAAGCTCCCATAAACGATGCGCCGATCACGAGCATGGCGATAAGCTGCGCCGGCTCTGCCGGAGTTGCCCGGGCCGCCATGCCCAGCCCGGCTTGGCCGGGAACAACGAGAACAAGCAAGCCAACAATCACGGGAAGGGCAAACAGAAATGCGAGATAGCCCCAGTCGGAGAAGATCAGGCTCAGCTGTCGGGCACACAGCGTCGTGAACTGCTGCATCCACCGCGGACTCACCCGGCCCGCCACGCCTTCGTGCTCGCTGAGTTTTTCACTTGCCGGCGGCGGCGGGTTACCCGTTGCATCGACGAATTTCCGGAATGAGCGCTGGGGGTCGGCGGTGAGCCCGGCGAAGATATCGGCCCAGTCTCCCGTTCCAAAGAACTCGGCGATGCCGTCAGACGGTCCGTAGTAGGCCGGCATGCCACCGGGAGCCAGAATAAGGACGTCGTCACAGACATCGAGAAAGGCCACCGAGTGGGTGACCACAAGGACCGCGCGGCCACCCGTTGCCAAACCGCGGAGGGTCTGCATCACCTGGCGGTCCAAGGCTGGATCGAGGCCAGACGTTGGCTCGTCCAAGACGAGAAGAGACGGCTCGGTGAGGAGCTCGAGAGCAACAGAGGCGCGCTTACGCTGACCGCCCGACAACCGATCGATGCGTGTGCCGCGGTGATTGTCCAGCTCGAGCTGCGTGATGACCTTGTCGACCTGTGCCTTGCGAGCAAGATCGTCGTTGCCGGTGTTGAGCCTCAACTTGGCCGCATACATGAGCGCTTTTTCAAGCTTCAGGGACGTGTGCAAGACGTCATCCTGAGGCACGAGCCCGATGCGCGAACGGACGAGGTCAAAATTCTTGTGGACATCAAAACTGTCGAAGACAACCTGTCCCGTGGTCGGCTCGGTGAGGCCGGCAATCATCTTTGAGAATGTTGATTTTCCGGCGCCCGACGGGCCGATAACGGCGGTGAGTGTTCCCGGGGCAGAGCGCACATTGATCTCGCGCAGGAGAGACTTGCCTCCCTTGATCGTGAACCCCAGGTTGTACACGGACAGTCCTCCTGATGTGTCCTGCTCCGCGCGAAGGTAGTCGAGCTCACCCGAACGTATGGTGAGGTCGGTGTTTCCAATGGTGATGACATCGCCCTCAAAGACCGGTGCCACCGCAATGACCTGGCCGTTGACGAATGTGCCGTTTGTGCTGCCCAGGTCCTCAAGGATCAAGCCCGTGTCTCGGCGGATGAGCCGCGCGTGTCGGCGCGAGACCAAAACATCCGCCAAGAAGAAGTCGGCATCGGCGGACTTGCCGATGACGACCCCGCTGCCGAGATCGCGCTGGATGGCACGCGGGGAAGGGGCGGATGGAGCAACAGGCGCGGACGTGCGTGCAGAGTTCACACGCGTCTCGTGACCTCGTGAGTGCTGAGCGCCACCGGCGAGCACGGTTGCGTCGATGTCGTACTGAACCTCCGAGGCCGTTTCCTCGACAGTTGTGGTCGGCAACGCCACGAGTTCAAACTTTACGGCCGGGCCTTCCTTAGCGTCCCCCAAGCGAATAATGGTGTCTGCGGAAAGGGCCACGCGTGACTCGCGCTTACCGCGAACGAAAACTCCGTTAGCCGAGTCAGCATCCGTGATCGTCCACGTTGGCGGAGTTGTCGATGTGTCGAACGTCACTCGAGCATGGACGCGAGAAACCAGTTCGTGCGCAACGACGACGCTATTCTCCGGGGAACGGCCAAGAGATACTTCTTCCCCGGCAGAAACCTCGACAACGTCGCCTCCGAAGAGGATGCGCAGGCGCGCTACCGAAAGGTCTTGCGACGCCACAGGTTCCCCTCCCGATTCCTGACGAGTCTATCGGCGGGCCTACGGCCGCCTCAACGCTTTGGGCGCAAAGCCGCGGCCACAAAAACTGGCCGAAACACCGCTCGGCTTCGCGCTTATGCGGGTGGATTCACGATGGGCCCCAGCGATGCCGTCCACTTTGTCAGGGACGTAACGCCCACCCCGTTCGATGCGACTACCTTGGCGATGATGTGCCGTCCTGTCTGATCCGAAGACGGCGTAAATGTGGACGCGGATCCCGCCAGAGGAATCGCGGAACACCCAGCAGGCGTGGCTGCATTGTTGGCCGGGCGAATCACAGCAGCCGTGCACTGGTACCAGGTATAGACACGTGAAGTGACCGAGGGATATCCGCTGTACGTGTCGCCCGTGACCGTCAGTTCACTACCCACGAGGGCGTCCCCCGCGAGGCTGGCGACGGTGCCCCCGTTAAGGGGCTGCTGAACAACAGTTGTCGAAGCACTGTAAGCAACCGCGTTGCCCACACTGTTCGTGGCCTTCTCCTCCACCACAAGATACTTGCCATTCATCGCCGCGGTGACGGTCAGAATCTTTGTTGTGCCCGTGGTCACCACACAGTCGGCGGGAAGGGTCTCTGGCGCAACGGCATAGGCCGAATCACACGTAAACCAACGCCACGTGTATCCCGTGGTTGCATTCACTGCGGGGAATGCCTGCCAATCTGTGGCGATCGGGGTCCGCGAAGTTATGGTATTCCCCACCTGTGGCGTGCCGGCAAGTGTTGGCGTGGTCTTGTTGACGGGAGCCATGGTGACAGCACCGCGAGACGTCGTCCATGCGCCCGTCGAGGTAACAGAGTTTGTTGCGGTCACCTTGGCCAGAATGTGCCTGTCGCCCTGTGCGGTTGTGAGCGTTACCGAGGCGCCCGATGGCCCGCTCGTTGGCCCACTGAACAAGGTGCACCCGGTCGGGGTTGCCGCAGCTGAGGCCGGTGCCGTCGGCACAGCCGACGTGCAGGCGAACCACTGGTAAGACTTAGTAATTTCGGTGGGGAAGCTGGTCCACGTGTCACCCGACACCGTGACCGTGTCGCCCACTCTCAGAGCCCCCGAACCCAGTGTTGGTGCTGTGGCAGCCGCGGGTGCGTCGTTAACAGGCCCAGTTACTCCCGTTCGGGTCGACAGCGGCGAGCTGGCAACAACTGCCGTTCCCTGCGTCGAGGTGTTGATGTTGTTGGTCACCGTCTCGATGGCAAAGATGAATCGGCCGCGTTCACTCGATGCGGGGGTGTACGTGATCGGGTTTGTGCCGACAGCTCGGCAGTCTGCGGTCGCCGAATCCGCGGCGGGGCACGAGTACCAGGCGTAGCTGGCATTCCGCGTGTTGGCAGGCGTTACATTAGCTCCCGCCGTGGATCGATACGTGCCCCTCGTGAGGGTTATCGCCTGGCCAGATTGAGGGTTCGCGCCCGCGTGTGAAATTGACGGGGCAGTGAGGAGAACGGGCGACTCCGAGACAGTGATGGTCTTTGCCGGCGCCGAATAGGTGCGTCCCACCGTGTTTTCGGCCCAGGCCTGAACCCAGATCTGGCGGCCGCCTGTGGAGGTGGAGGTTGGGCCATACGACGCCTGAATGGTCAAGCTCGAGCCGGTCTCGGACGTGATCTCAATGCAGTCACTCGTTGCGGGCGCCAAGGCCGGACAACTGAACCAGCGAGCACCGGTGAGCGTTTTGGTCGGGAAGTCGCCCGTCCAGGCTGGCTGTGTCATCGTGACGGTGCTACCCACGTTCGCCGCTCCGGACAGAGCCGGAGTGGCCGAAGTCTGCGGAGCTTGGCGCACGAACGTCGATGTGCTGAACTTCTTGCCCGTGCCGGGCTTGGTGCCCGGCCCTGCCACGTAGTTCACGACATTCGTGCCGTTCACGGTGTTCGTTCGTGTGACGAGAACTGACAGATACTTTCCGGCTTGAGCGCTCGTGGGTGTGAACGTCGCTAACGTCGCCGTAGAGATGGTGGCACAGGTCGTACCGCCCGGCACGTCATTGAGTGGGGTCTCGATTGCAGCCGAACACGCGTACCACTGATACGTCGGTGTTGCGGGCACTGTATCGCCTCGCCACGTGCCCACAGCAACGCTGTAGGTCGTGCCCACTTGGTTGTTGCCAGAGGCCGCAGAGGTGGTTGGGCCATCGGTGGCAACGGGCGCCTCGAGCACCTTGACCGTCGACGCACTGTGGAACGAGCCTGTGCCGGCAACATTTGTCCTGATCACGCGGAGCACAATGAACTTTCCGGAATCGGCTTGTCCCAGTGTGTAGGTGGTGGCCGTCGACAGTGGGGTGCCACATCCACTGAGCGTTGCCGCGGGGGTCGTGACGGCACTGTCACAGCGGAACCACTCAAACGTCGTGGAGAGCGGTGCGGGGAATTCGTTCCACGTTCCACTCGCGGCGGACAGAACCTCGCCCACGTTGGCCGTTCCCGACATGCTCGGCTTCACCGCACCGATGTTGGGGACTTCCCATACCTGCGAACTGGTGATCGACGTCTTGTCGGCACCACCCGCGCTGTTTGCTGCCCGTACCTTCACCGCAACATACTTCTGCGCGGAACCCACCGGAATCGTGGTCGATGCGGTGGTTGTGCCGGCCGGATACGTCACGGGCGTTCCGAATGCCGAACACACGCTGGGGTTGAGCGATGTTGACGCGGTCGTCACGGGCGCCGAGCACGTGTACCACGTCACGGTCAGTGCCGGTGCGGGGAAACCGTCCCATGTTCCTAAGGTCGTTTCAAAATTCTGCCCAACAGAGGGGCGGTCGGTTGAGACCACGGGAGCCGTGAGGTTTATCGGAACCACGCGAATGGCATCCGTCGTCACCGAGAACGAGGTTGCGGTTCCCGAGCCGTTTGTGGCGGTGACAAGAACACCAACGAACTTCTCGCGGTCAGCATCAACGAGTGTGTAGCTGGCCGTGTTCTGACCCGAAATCGCCACGCATCCTTCAGGAACCGTGGCTGGCGCCGGGCTTGGCACGGCTGAAGAGCAGCGGAACCACTCTGTGCTGAAGGTGGGCGCCTCGGCCCCTCGCCACGTGCCCTGGGCGCGGGTCAGAGTCTGCCCCACGGTGTTTGTTCCCGAAACTGTGGGCGCCACCGTCACGGACGGCGCCTCAAGAACCATGCCGGTGCTCGCCGTCAAATACGAGCGAAGCTTCGATGCTGTCTTCCCGGCATCTAGGTAGTGGGTTAGCTTCGCATAACCGACAATGTACCTACCCGACTGGCCGGTGGTCGTTGTCAAATCCAAGGATTTGTCAACCGGAAGCACCCATTCGCCCGTGGTGGGATCTGCGCCCGGAGCCACGCTCCACGTTGCCGATACAGCGCTCGTAACATCGGCACAGTTGACACTTGTGCTGCCAGCATCTACTGCTGCGCTGATTGGCTTCGTGCACCTCATCCACTTGAACGTCATCACGTCACCGTCGGTAATGCCCGACCACGTGCCCAGGTCGAACGACAGGGTGGCGCCGTGCAGCTGCGAAGACGTTGGACTGATGCTCGGAGCCGAGGTGTAGAACACACCTGTCCGCACGGATTGAGTACCGGACGCCGAATACTTGGTTGCCGAACCGACCACGTTTGTCGCCGTGACTCCCGCCACAATGTACTTGCCGTTCATGGCGAGTGTGAGCAGTAACTGCTTACCCGTCTGGTCGGCGATGAGTGCGCAACCGCTGGGATTCAGCCCCGAATCGGGGGCCGTTGTCACTGACGAACCTACGGTTGAAGTGCAGGCATACCACGTATACGCGAACGTGGGATTTCCCGTCCACGTGCCTTCCTTTGCTTCGTAGCTGTTTCCCACTTCGGGAGTAGTGGCCGAAATCAGCGCCACCGTGGGGTTGACTGTATTTGCCGGCGCACTGACTATTGCGTCGGCAGCACTCACCGGCACGAGATAGGTTGTGCGCTGCGCGGGCGACGTGGCCTCAGTGGCGGGGTTTGACGCCGTGACAAACGCAGTGATCTTGGAGCCGTTGGTCGCATCCGAACTAGTCACGAGATACTGGTTAGACGCGAGGCCTGTGCTGGCGGTAAGTCGGGTGCAACTGTTTGCCGTGTCGGACGGCAGAGTTGCCGGGTTTGTTACAACGTTTACGCACGAGTACCACGCCACCGCCACCGTAAGTCCGCTAGTTCCCGCTCCCGTTCCCGTCCACTCTGACGCCACGACGTTATTGGCCGTGAGAATGGAGCCCGCCGAACGCGTGCCGGTCACGGTCGGCGCCGTCGTCCACGCGGGTAGTTCCTGCACCACAAGCGTTGACGCCGTGTATTTGATTTTGGTCGCCGCAGCGTTTGACGCTGCTTCCTCGACGAGAAGGTAATAGCCCAGGTCGGCGACCGTGACACTGTAGGTAGCTGCGTTTGCATCGCTCGCCGTTGAGACGGTACACACGGCCGGATCAAGTGTTGCGCTCGGCAAGGGAACGTTCGCGCTACAGCGGAACCAGCGGTGCGTGATGGGGTTCGTGACGCCCGTCCAGGTGGCTGGGGTGACCGAAAGCGATTTACCCACGACCGGCACCGGCTTGGCCGACGCATTCATGCGGGTGCCGCCGTTGATAGACGGATTGCCCACGGATGCCGGCGGGTTCGTTACCGCTGCGGTCGATGCGGAGACGCGATTGAAGAAGTTGGTTCCGTCGCTGGTGCGGCCCACCCGGACAACCAGGAACTTGCCAAGGTCGTTTGCCGCGACGGGAGAGTAGTCCTGGGTCGTGGCAATGGGCACTGCCGCCGCCGCGGAGGTCGCCGTGCCCCAACACTGACTGGGAATGACGTCAACTGGCGCATTGACGGGTGAGGTGCAACGGAACCACGCGTATCTCGCCGTGGAGGTCACCGTGGGGTGGCCGATCCAGGTGCCGGGGTTAGCGCGCAAGGGAACTGCGCTTCCGGCTTCGGGAGCACCCGTAATGAACGGATCTTCGGTTGGCGTGGGATCCATCAGCACTCGGGTGGCTGTTGTCGTCGAGACCTTTTCGGCGTCTCCATTGACGTTGCCATTACTCGCAGTTTCGGCATAGGCCATGAACTTTCCGCGGTCGGCAGCCACAAGCGTGTAGGTCGTTGCTGTGGCATCACTAATCACCTGGCACGAATACGGTGCAGCCTGAGCTACGGTGAGCCTGTCGAGGGGTGTCGTGATCTGACCGTCACAGCGCAACCACTGGCCCGCCACGACGGGATAAGGGTTACCGCCCCAGCCGCCCAACGTTGCCTGAAGGGGCGCGATGGCGCCCACTTTTGCCGTGCCCGAAACGCTCGGGGCAACCTGACTGTAGGGTCCCTCTGTGATGGCCGGAGTCGTTGCGCTCCACCAAAACGCTTCACCGGCGGAGTTCACGGCTCGGACCCGGACCTGAAGATGGCTTCCGATCTGAGCGGCTGTCGGCGTATACGTTGAAGTAGTTGCCGACGGAATGGCTTGACAACCCTCGTCCGAGTTTGCCCCAGGCTCTGCCGACGAAGGGCACGCGAACCAGGCGACGCTCAGTGCGGGCGTGGGAGTTCCCGACCACGCCCCGTTGCCGGCCGCTAAGGGAGTTCCCACAAAGGGGCGGCCGTCAATCGAGGGAGCGGTGATATTGACGGGCACCCGTGTTACCAAAGTCGATGATGCCGAAAACTTGGTGCCGCTGCCATCCGCATTGGTCGACGTGACACCCACAACGAGATACTTGCCTTCATCCGACGACGCAGCAGTTTCTCCGAGCTCCGGAGTGTAGGCAGGGGCGAGTGCCCCATCGATTGACGAACAGGTGGCCGGTTTTGTGTCGGCCGCCGTCGACGTGGTGGTGCACCGATACCACTGGTAAGCGCGAGTCTGAGCTCCATCCGGCTTCCACGTACCGTCGGCCACATTCGCATCCTCGCCCACGACGATCTGTCCCGTTGCCGATGAGGTAGAAATGACCGGTGAAGCGATGGCCACAGGGCCACGGACGACTTGATTGGTCGTGGTCGAGAAACTCATCGCGCCAACAGTGTCAAGGGAGTTAACCCACCTCGTCTGAACGGCAATGTAACTGCCGAAGTCGGCATCGCCCAGAGTGTAGGTGGCACTGGTTTGCGCCGCAATCGGCTGGCAGGCGGCGGGGCGATTCGCCGCAACGCCGGAGACTGGCGACGTGACAGGAGACGAACAACGAAGCCACTGGAAGGTTCGTGTTGCCGCTGGGAGCCCATACGCTTCGCCCGCGCTGGCTGTTAGGGCGGCAAGAACGTAGTTTGTGCCCGAAACGCTAGCGGGCGTCTTCACCCACGGCGCGCTCTGAACGGCTGCCGAGTGCGACGTTGAATAACGGTAGTTCGAGTTCTTCGGCGTGAGTGCGTGAAAGGCCGTGACGCGAGAGATGAGGAACTTACCAATCAGCTGAGGATTGTCTCGCGTGAGAGGAAGTGTCTGCGCCGTTGCGCCCGAGATAGCGGCACAGCCCGCCGGTAGAGACGCACCGGCGGTTGTTACAGCGGCGGGGCACGCGAACCACTCATACCGATACGACAGCGCCGCGCCCGTGGTCGTTGACCAGGTTCCGTTGACGGCGTTGACCGCGCTCGCGCTGGCCGCTCCCGGTTGCGTGATCTTGGGCTGCGTGGCCGATACGCCGTTTGTGACCGTAACCGATGGCGGGGTGGTGGGGTTCGGAATGGCGGTGACGAGCGGACCAGACGTGGATGCCGACCACGACGTGATTGACTCCGTGCCGTTCGTCTTCGTCACGGAGACCACGAGGTACTTTCCCGCGTCCGCTGCTACCGGAGTGTATGTCGAGCCTGCGGCTGTGGCTGTGGTTATTGCCGAACACCCGGTCGGTGGAGTGCTTGTGGGTCCGCTGACAGCGTTGACGAGCCGCGACGTGCAGAGGAACCACTTGTAGGTTGATGCCGACAGCGGGGCTGTGCCCGACCAAGTGCCCTCGCTCGACTTGTGGTTGTAACCAACAATGCCTGAGTTCGTTGTATCGTCGCTGAGCTCAAGAATTGCTGCCGGAGCAACGACGGTCGGCCGAATCTTGACGCGGGCCGTTGTCGCCGACCACTTGACGACGGTTGCGGCATCGTTGGTTCCGGTCACGGCAACGAGATAGAACTTGCCCTCCATATCGTTGGAGTTCAGAGCAAGCTGCGTGCCGGTCGCCCCGTCAACGTTGGTGCAATCAGCGGGGGCAGAAGTGGGGGCTGTCGCGTGCTGCGTGGAACACTCCATCCATTGGCGTGTCCGGTTAACCGAGGGGAGGCCAGTCCAGTTGCCCTCATTGGCCGTGAGCGAGTTACCAATCCAGGCATTACCCGTAACAGACGGGGCGAGGCTATTGACGGGGGTGGCCGCGGTGGCGCGGGTCACTGCCGGGATGCGCAGGACGCTGCCGGCAGTGTTTGACACTCGCTCCTCAAAAGTAATGAACGCACCGGCATCGGCAGGACTTGTGGTGTAGAACAACGTGCCGGCAGGAACAGGAATTGCTACGCATGTTGTCGGCCGAGCGGATGCGGTGGTGGCCACCGATGTCGAGCAGCGCAACCACGTTACGGTGATCGTGGCTTCGGGAAATCCCAGGTTGTAGGTTCCCTGGTCGGCACCGAGGGGTTGCCCCACAAACCTACGGTCGCCGTCATCGGGATTCGTCACCAACTGCGGTGATTCGGTAACGGTAGGGGCCTGTTCCGTCCGCTGCGTTGTTGGGCTGTATGCCGCCACGGGGTTGAAGCCCGTGTTTGATCCCGTGACGCGAACCATGAGGTACTTTTGCACCCGATCAGCCGTCACGGTGAGTGTGGCGGTCTGCGGGTTTGTGGCCGCATCCGTGATTTCCGAGCAATCTGCCGGCACTTCGGTCATTGTCTCCGCGTGCGCATTGGTGCACTCGTACCACTGGTACTCGCGCACGACAGAGGGGAAGCCCAACCACGTGCCACCGGTGGTGGTTACGGTGCCGCCAACCTTGGGAGCGCCGGCCGTTGTGCCCGAAACAGCCGACACATTTGGTCGAACAGAGTTTCTGGCCTGCGATGTGACCCGGTCTGTCGTCGCGGACCACCGAAAGGTCCCCGCCGTGTTTGCCGCGTTGGTCAGACCGACGCGCACCGACAGATAGTTTCCCGCGTCCGCATAGACCACGCTGTAAGAGCTCGAGGTCGCCAACGAGATGGCGCTACAGCCTGCGGGCGTAGCGGTGGGCGCCGCAGAGACGGCCGAAGCGAGGGGACTCGTGCATCGATACCACGCGTAGCTCGGGGAAGGGCGCGGGAACCCCACCGGATTATCGACGTTCGTGGCAAAGACGCTGAAGCCATCGATCGCGGTTCCCGAAATTGCCGGGTCCTCAGAGAAGCTTGCCGCCTGGTTGACCGCAACCGATGCCGCACTCCATCTGGTTGCCGAGCCTTTGGTGTTTGTGATGGTCTCGGCCACAGAGAGGAAAGACCCGGCGTAGCCTGCGACAACCGAGAGCGTTGCTGTAGCGCTGCCCGAAGCGCTGATTGACGTACACGATTCTGGTTTCGTGTTTGCTGCTGTGACGGCACTCGAACAGGTGTACCACTGATAGGTGCGACCGCTGGGTGCGGGCGTGCCACTCCACGTTCCTTGCGTGGCGGCTGTCACGGCCACCGATCCGCCAACCTTGGGCGTCGTGGCGTTTACTCCACCCGTGACAACGTAGGTCGGAGCGGTGAGGTTGGTGGGAGGGGAGCTGATGAGCGGTGTCGACGCTGAGAAGCGGGGTGTCATCACGGCGCCGTTAAAGGGGATGACCCGAACCACGATGTATCCGCCGACATCTGCAGAAACGGCGGTGTAGGTATTGCTCGCGCTGGCGGCCCTGATCGGGGTGGCGCCACACGTCGTTGGCCGAACATCGGCTGCCGCGGCTACGGGTGCAGTACACCGAAACCACTCGTAGGTGAACGTGGGACTCGGAACGCCGCCCGTCCACTCGCCAGACGCCGCGGTGAGAACCTGACCAACCTGATTGTCGCCCGACACAACAGGATTCGTTGACCTCACGGCCGCCCTCACGGCCGCCCCCCTGGAAGCCGAAAACCTGTCGACAGTCCCGAAACTATTTGCCGCGCGAACACGCACGAGGAGGTGCTTTTGTCCCGACGTCACATCAGCCGACTGCACCGTATAGGTCGCCGCTGTCCCGCCCGTGTCAATCGTCGCGCACCCACTGGGCAGGGTGTCTGTTGCCGAGGCGGAAGCCGCGTCACAGCGATACCACTGGTAGGTATAGGTAATCGGTGCAGATCCCGTCCACGTGCCATTTGTCGTCGTAACCGTGTTGCCCACCGTGGGCGGGTTCGCAGCCGGGTTTGTCGACAGCACCGGTGCGACCGTATTCGCCGGGGGCGCAAAAACCTTATTTGCCGTTGTCGCTGAATATCGCGACACGGCGGTCGTTTGCGCATCATTCGTGGCCCTGACCTGAACGAGCAGGTACTTACCGTCCTGAGCTGCTGTCGGCGTGAATGTCTTCGCCGTTTGCGCCGGGGTTATGGCAACACAGTTAGTGGTTGCCGGCGCTGTGCTACTCGAGGCCGCCACCGCGGTCGTGCACGCGAACCACACATACGAGAACGTCGGCGAACTGAAACCATTCCACACGCCATCATCCGCCGTATGCACGACGCCCACCTGGCCAATGCTCGCCGAGCTAATGGCCGGATTCGTTGCCCCAATGCTCGGAACCTGACGCACCTGAAGCGTTGACTTCGTGAACTTAGTCGTGAAAACAGTGGGAGTCGCCGTCTTTGCCGCCTTAACACCCGAAACGATGAACTTGCCGGCAAAGCTGGCAAGAACGGGCAGCGTGGCAGCCGTCTGCCCAGAAATCACCGTGCACGAATCGGGCAATGCATCCGTTGCCGCCGCCGACGCCGTCGTGCAGGTGTACCACGTATACGAGTAGGTGTAACCGGTCGACGCATCCCACGTTCCGGTGTTCACAGAAATCGTGGCAGCCGTCGCGTTAGTACTCACCTTGGGCGCAAGAACACCACCAACAGACACCCCATTAGCCGCCGGCACCGTAATCACCGGCGCCACGCTGTTAACAGGATCCCCAACAAGTGAAAAGAAGGATCTGATGATTTGCGTCGACGCTGAGAAGCGGGGTGTCATCACGGCGCCGTTGAAGGGGATGGCTTTGACGACGATGTATCCGCCGCCGTCGGACGTAACGGGGGTGTAGGTGGGGTCAGAACTGGCGACCCTCACCGGGGTGGCGCCACAGGAAGCTGGCTTCGTGTCGGTGGCCGCGGCAACTGCTGCGGTGCACTTGAACCACTCATAGGTGAACGTGGGACTCGGAACACCGCCCGTCCAGTCGCCCGAAGCTGCGGTGAGGACCTGGCCGACCTGATTCTCGCCGGAAACAACAGGATCGGTTGATCTCACGGCGGCCTTGACGGCAGCCCCCTTGGAAGCCGAATACTTATCGACAGTTCCGAAACTATTTGCCGCGCGAACACGCGCGAGGAGGTGCTTTTGTCCCGACGTCACATCAGCCGACTGCACCGTATAGGTCGCCGCTGTCCCGCCCGTATCAATTGCTGCGCACCCACTGGGCAGGGTGTCTGTTGCTGAGGCGGAAGCCGAGTCACAGCGATACCACTGGTAGGTGTAGGGAATCAGCGCAGATCCCGTCCATGTGCCAGGGGTCGTCGTCACCGTGTTGCCCACCGTGGGCGGGTTCGCAGCCGGGTTTGTCGACAGCGCCGGTGCGACCGTATTCGCCGGGGGCGCAAAAACCTTTGCGGTCGTCGCTGAATATTGCGACACGGCGTTCGTTTGCGCATCATTCGTGGCCCTCACCTGAACGAGCAGGTACTTACCGTCCTGAGCTGCTGTCGGCGTGAACGTCTTCGCCGTTTGCGCCGGGGTAATGGCAACACAGTTCGCGGCTGCCGCCGGCGCTGTGCTACTCGAGGCCGCCACCGCGGTCGTGCACGCGAACCACACATACGAGAACGTCGGCGAACTAAAACCATTCCACACGCCATCATCCGCCGTATGCACCACACCGACCCGACCAATGTCGTCGGAAATGATGCTGGGCTTCGTTGCCCCAATGCTCGGAACCTGACGAACCTGCAACGTCGACTTCGTGAACTTGGTCGTGAAGATGTCGCTATTCGTCGTCTTTTGCGCCTTAACACCAGAAACGATGAACTTGCCCGCGTAACTGGCAAGAACGGGCAACGTGGCAGCCGTCTGCCCAGAAATCACCGTGCACGAATCGGGCAATGCATCCGTTGCCACCGCCGACGCCGTCGTGCAGGTGTACCAGGAATAGAAGTAGCTGTAACCGGTTGACGCATTCCACGTCCCGTTATTCACAGAAACCGTCGAGGGCGTAGCAGTAGTGCTCACCTTGGGCGCAAGAACACCACCAACCGACACCCCACTAGCCGCCGGCACCGTAATTACCGGCGCCACGCTATTGACGGGTGTGCCTGGGAGGTATTGATTGAACCACGCGTTGTAGGCCGAGACTTCGGCATATACCCCCGGGTAGGGCGCCGTTGCGCACCCCGATCCAAAGCTGGTGATGCCCGCGAGTGTCCACGTTCCGCTTACCTGAACCGCGAGCGGCCCCCCGCTGTCGCCCTGACACGTGTCGGAAGTGAACCCGGCGGTTCCGGCACAGAGCATGTGTGCAGCAACAATATCTCCGCCGTAGGGGACATTGCAGGCAGCATCACTGACAACGGAAACCGTGGCCTTGCGCAAGCCTGTGGGGAAACTCTCGGCAGGATAGGCCGTGTTTCCCCAGCCCGTGATGAGGGCGGATGTGCCGGCCGAAACGGTGGAGTTGGCCAGGGGCAACGTTTGGATGGTGCCCGGACTGAGCGTCACCGGGCTCGCCAGTTGAACGAGGGCGACATCGTTCTCTTTCGTGTTGTCATCGTAGTCGGGGTGAACAATGATGCGGCTCGTCGCGACGGCTCGGCTCACCCCCGATGTGGCCAAAGTGTCGTACCCAACCAATATCTTGAGCTGAGCGGGAGTCATTGCCGGGTCGATGCAGTGCGCTGCCGTGGCCACCCAGTCCGGCTCAATCAGCGTGCCGCCGCAAAACTGCCCCTGGTATTCACTTGGGGCACCCGCAATGATGAGCGCCACCTGCCAAGGAGCATCGGCGATGGTGGCAGGTGTGCCACCAACAATTTTGGGAGTGACGCCTGATCCAAACTTTGCCGCAGCCGATGTCGGCGCGACTCCAGGAATGTCCGTGGCTGCGGGCGCCGGAAGCGATGACGGGAATGGCGAAGGCGTGGGTGTTGCCGAAGGAACGGGTAAGGGCGAGGTCGGAGTCGGTGACGGCATCGGCGCCATGGCCGAATCCGTGGGCGTTCCCGAAACTGAAGGTTCAGCCGCCTCGGCGGTCGCAATGTCGGGCATGCTGAGAAAGCTGGCAACGAGAACAGCCGACAACAGACTGCTGAGCAGCCCGAAAAGTCGCCTGTTGCCCCGCATGAAAAATCCCCCTGAACGATAAGCGCTCCAACCGGAGAGCGCCAGTTTTTAGTCTAACGAGGTAAACCGTCATCGAAAATGTCCAAGGGTCTTTCTCAGGGTAAAGACTTGTCCAATTTTTGTTGGTCCGGGTTGTATAAGGGGAACAACCAGAGAAGGACCCCACCCAACCGGGCGAGGTCCCTCTCGTCGCGCAGCCAGAAGGCTGAGCGCTGCGACTAGTTGCATTGGATTGTCTGAATCCTCACTGCGGTTTTCTCAAGAATGACACCCAATGTGGTGCGAACGCCAGAGATTGGCCTATTGAAATGTGACCGCTGTCTCGGTAGCGAAAAAAGTCTGGCCCGTTTGTTGCGCACACGCCGTTGGTGCACATGTACTTCCACGTATCGAAGTATTTTGCCCCCGTCAGGTTCCCTAGCCTGGTCAGCATTTCGCGATTGGTACCCTGCGATTCCATGAGATCGACGAATGTTTGCGTTTGTTCACAGCTTGCGGAGGAACTTAGCAGCGTGACGCATTGGTTGGCACTGAACGGGAGCTTTCGATATCCGGGGATTGTCTGCACAATCACAACGTCATTGCCAAACGAATCGAGCGAGCGAATCATTCCTTCCAGAGCGGACTCCGTGAGAGCAAACTTCTTTACTGTGTCGTTCGAAAGGTCTTCGCGAGAAGTGCCCGTTGAGATTGTTGGATTCTGCCACCAGCCACCGGTGTTGGCGATAACAACCGTTCCCGGAGAAGCCTCGGTGAAGAAGTCCATGCTCCCGCGCACATACTCGCCACATCCCGTAAACACTTGGCCGTCGATAGCGTATGCGACATCAACGAACGGACAGCCACTTGAAACAGCAATCCAGACGGGGCGGTTCAACGCTTTGCCGGCAGCAATCAGGCCTTCGGAGACGGCACCCGCATGGGAGTCGCCGAGGAGGTAAATGGGCTCTCCCGTTGCTTGCGCGTTCCAGATACACGCACCGCCCTCATAGGAACCCATGGGCTTTCCCAGATCACAACCAGCTCGATGATCAATATGAAACTCTGCCGCGGCCGTCAGTTGCTGGCTTCGTGAGGTCGCAGCAAGGCTCGGTGCGGCCCAAATCAACAACGACGCAAAAACCACCGGAGTGAGCATCGTCGCAAGAATTGTTGCCGTGAGTCGTGGTCGAGTGAATGTGCGATTGCGGATCGGCTGCTCGATCCAACGGTAAGACGCCCACGCGGGAATGACACTCACCGCACAGGCAATCAAGACCGCCGTGAAGTTGTCCGGCCACAGCGTCGCTGCAAAAACGATGAAGGGCCAGTGCCACAAATAGATTGAATAAGACCGGTCACCCACCCACAGCAAGGGGCGACTGGCAAGAACTCGTGAGATTAGCGTGTTACTGGCCAGTCCCCCGATGAGGAGCAAACCAGTGCCCAGCACCGGCATGAGGGTCCAGGGGCCAGGGAACGGTGTGGCTGAAGAAATGAGCCAGAATGAGGCAAAGACCGCGATGACCCCAAGAATTGTCGCGACAGTTCCACCCGCACGACCCAAGCGTCTCCAGTTAGCCCCGATCAGCGCAATCAGCGCACCGACGGCAAATTCCCATGCGCGTGAAAACGGGCTGTAAAACCCGAGGAGTGAAGAGATGAACGGCGAATGCTCGGTGCCATCCGAACCAAGGTAGGCCACGAAGAACGACAACCCCAAGATGACGGCGATGAAAAAATACGCCCAGAAATGGCGAACCTTTCGACGACCAAGGAGCCACGCGATGGCGAGGAGAACCGGAAACACGAGATAAAACTGCTCTTCAACAGAGAGACTCCACGTGTGGAGAAGAGGGTTTGATTCTGCGGGAGCGTCAAAGTAGCCTCCGGTGGTGCCGGCAATGACCGCGTTTGCCGCAATGAACATAGCGCCAAGGCCGGTATAGGCGGCAGTTTGCTGGGGACCAAGGGGCGAGAGAAACAACAGCGAACCGACGAGCGTGACACAGACGACTACCGCCAGAGCGGGAGTAAGTCGCCGAAATCTGCGGAGATAAAAGTTCCCAAAGCGAATTCGACCGTGCTTTGACCACTCCCGCTCGAGCATTGCGGTGATGACAAAACCCGAGATGACGAAGAACATGTCAACGCCGACAAATCCCCCTCCCACCGGGAGGCCCGCGTGATAGGTGACCACCGCCAAAACCGCAACGGCTCGCAAGCCCTGGACGAATGGAAGCCACGTCCCACTCGGTGGGGCAGCTTCTTTACCCTGTGGCACCCGTGACCCCAATTACTCTTGCGCGCCGAGACCGGCAAAGTTCAACCGTTTACTTCTACCATCTGTGTTGAGCTTGCACGTGCGATCATTTCGAGGCTACAGCAGAACCAGGTAGGCCTCGCCCCCTCTTTTGCCCTCTCAACTTCGCTCGCCGAGCCTTCCACCGGCAACGAAAAGGGACCCCACCCAACCGGGCGAGGTCCCTCTCGTCGCGCAGCCAGAAGGCTGAGCGCTGCGACTAGTTGTAGTTGGAGAAGTCGTCTGAGCTGAACGACTCGAAGTCGACGAAGCTCAGATCGCCCTCGGTGTACTCGGCGTCGTTGGCGAAGATGCGGTTGGGGTACCGCTCCGCCTTGGCCTCGTCGGTGGGTTCCGCGGTGTAGTTGCGGAAGCGCGACAGACCGGTTCCGGCCGGGAT
>CAIWRM010000263.1 GCA_903915075.1 uncultured Microbacteriaceae bacterium | reverse complement strand
CGGCTTGACCTCGCGGAACGCTGCGAAGAAGGGCTCCATGTCGACGATGAGGTCTTTCTCGAGCGGCAGGCCTTTGATGGCTTCCACGTAGATGGGCTGCGTGATGTCGAGGTCTTTGATGAGCGTCTTGCAGGCGAGGCGGTTTCGGCCGTTGATGCGCATGGCGTCGGAGCCGCAGATACCGTGGGCGCACGAGCGACGGAACGACAGCGTGCCGTCTTGTTCCCACTTGATCTTGTGCAGGGCGTCGAGAACGCGGTCGGTTGAGTAGACCTCAACGTCGAACGATTGCCAACGCGCTTCTTGGTCAACCTCTGGCTGAAAGCGGCGGATGTTGAGCGTGATGGTGAAGGCCTGAACGGCCGGCATAGCCGGGGTGGGAGTAGCCATGATTTAGTACTTCCTCTCCATGGGCTGGTAGTTCGTGATGACGACCGGCTTCCAGTCGAGCTTGATGTGGTCACCCGCGTGCGATGACTCGGCGTCTCCCGTGAGGTAGGCCATGGTGTGCACCATGTAGTCCTTGTCGTTGCGGTCGGGGAAGTCGTCGCGCATGTGGCCGCCGCGGCTTTCTTTGCGGTTGCGCGCGGAGTACACGGTAACTTCGGCGAGGTCGAGCAGGAAGCCCAGTTCGATGGCCTCGAGCAGGTCGGTGTTGTACCGCTCGCCCTTGTCGTGGATGGAGATGTTCTTGTAGCGCTCGCGGAGGGCCTGAATGATGTCGGTCTGCTCTTTGAGCGAGTCTTCGGTGCGGAACACCTGAGCGTTGCGGTCCATGCTCTCTTGCAGTTCTTTGCGAATGGACGCCACTCGCTCGGTACCACTGGCGTTGCGCATCTGCTCAACGAGGGCGATGACGCCGTCGGCGGGGTTTTTGGGCAGCGCGGGCATTTTGGCTTTCTTGACGTACTCGGCTGCGTAACGGCCGGCGCGCTTGCCGAAAACGTTGATGTCGAGCAGCGAGTTGGTGCCGAGACGGTTGGAGCCGTGCACCGAGACGCACGCGCACTCGCCCGCAGCGTAAAGCCCGGGGATCACGGTGTCGTTGTCGGCCAGCACCTCTGCCTGGATGTTCGTGGGGATGCCACCCATGGCGTAGTGCGCGGTGGGCATAACGGGCACGGGCTCAAACACCGGGTCGATGCCCAGGTACGTGCGGGCGAACTCGGTGATGTCGGGAAGCTTGGTTTCGAGTACTTCGGCACCGAGGTGGGTGCAGTCGAGAAGAACGTAGTCTTTGTTGGGGCCGGCACCGCGTCCTTCAACGACCTCCTGCACCATGCAGCGTGAGATGATGTCGCGCGGTGCGAGGTCTTTGATGGTCGGGGCGTAGCGCTCCATGAAGCGCTCGCCGCTGGCGTTGCGCAGGATGGCGCCCTCACCGCGTGCACCCTCGGTCAGCAGGATGCCCAGGCCGGCAAGGCCGGTGGGGTGGAACTGGTAGAACTCCATGTCTTCGAGCGGGATGCCCTTACGCCACATGATGCCCACGCCGTCTCCCGTGAGGGTGTGCGCGTTGGAGGTGGTCTTGTAGATCTTGCCGAAACCGCCCGTGGCGAAAATAATGGCCTTGGACTGGAAAACGTGAATGTCTCCCGTGGCCAGCTCGTAGGCAACGACGCCCGAGGGAACCTTCCTGCCCTTCTCGTTGGTCATCACGACGTCGAGAACGTAGAACTCGTTGTAGAACTCGATGCCGTGCTTGACGCAGTTCTGAAACAGTGTCTGCAGAATCATGTGGCCCGTGCGGTCGGCCGCGTAGCACGCGCGACGAACGGGCGCCTTGCCGTGGTCGCGGGTGTGCCCACCGAAGCGACGCTGGTCAATCTTGCCCTCGGGCGTGCGGTTGAAGGGAAGACCCATGTTCTCGAGGTCGATCACCGCATCGATGGCCTCTTTGGCCAAGATCTCGGCGGCATCCTGGTCAACCAGGTAGTCGCCGCCCTTGACGGTGTCGAACGTGTGCCACTCCCAGCTGTCTTCTTCAACATTGGCGAGTGCCGCCGCCATGCCCCCCTGCGCGGCACCCGTGTGCGACCGCGTGGGGTACAGCTTGGAAATCACCGCAGTCTTGGCGTTGGGGCCTGCCTCGATGGCGGCGCGCATGCCGGCTCCACCGGCACCCACAATCACGATGTCGTATTCGTGGTAGTACACGCCGTCGACGATTTTGGGTGTTGAGGTCGCTGTAGTCACGTTGTTCTTCCGATTTCGGTAGAGGTGATGTGGATTAGAGAGTTGCGCAGATTGACGGGAGCAGGTCGAGCTGATCGGCCGGCACCTGGGGGCACGGGTCAAACGTGGTCGCCACGAGAGTGCCCAAAATGATGAGGGCCACGGCGGAGAAGCCAATGAGCGTCTTGAGCGTGCCGCGCATGGTGCGCGTAGTTGCGTAGTCGTTCACGATGGTGCGCATTCCGTTGGCGCCGTGAATGAGTGCCAGCCAGAGCATGAGCACATCCCACACCTGCCAGAACGGGTTCGTCCACTTGCCGGCGACGAAGGCGAAGTCGATGCCCTTGACGCCCTCACCGAGCATCATGTTGACGAAGAGGTGGCCGAGAATGAGCACCACGAGGACGACACCCGATACCCGCATGTAAACCCAGCCGGCCTTTTCCCAGTTGACGCCTCGGCGCGGGGTGCGCGCGTAGGGCGAGCGCGGCGTTTCGATGGTGGTCATTAGCCCTGCACCTCCGAGAACACAACCATGAGCTGGCGGGGAAGGAACGCGGCCATGAGCACAGCCCAGACACCGACTACCGTCCAGAACATCGCGCGCTGGTACTTCACGCCCTTGCGCCAAAAGTCGATGGCGATGATGCGCAGACCGTTGAGTGCGTGGAAGAGGATGGCGCCCACGAGAGCAATTTCACCCAGACCCATGAGCGGGGTCTTGTAGGCAGAGATAACGACGTTGTAGGCCTCGGGGCTCACGCGAACGAGGGCGGTGTCGAGAATGTGAACGAGCAAGAAAAAGAAGATTGCTATGCCCGTGATGCGGTGGAGTACCCACGACCACATGCCCTCGCGACCGCGATAAAGCGTGCCACCCGGTCGAGTCGTATTCTTGGTGGCGCGCGATGCTGTCGCTACAGACACGAGAACCTTCCTTAGGTTGCCTGATAAAAACCTGTCCTAAGACTACGCCGGTAGGCTTGCCGTGTGTCACCCACGGATACTCCCCTCTCGCACTTTCGCGCCGTAATTCCGGCCGGCGGAATCGGTTCACGTTTGTGGCCCCTCTCGCGCGCGGAAGCGCCTAAGTTCCTGCACGATCTCGCGGGTACCGGCACGTCGCTGCTGCGTGCCACGTGGGAGCGACTCGCGCCACTCGCGGGCGAAGACGGCATCATGGTGGTCACCGGCCGCGCCCACCGGGGTGCCGTCGAACAGCAGATTCCCGAGCTGTCGGACGCAAACCTCGTGCTCGAAACCGAACCCCGCGATTCGTCTGCCGCGATTGGCTTGGCCGCCGCAATTCTGGAACGGCGCGAGCCCGGTGTTGTCATCGGGTCGTTCGCCGCCGATCACGTGATTCGCGGCACACGCTTCTTTGAGATGGCGGTTCGCGAAGCCGTGCTGGCCGCAGAGGCGGGCATGATTGCCACGATCGGCATTCGGCCCACCGAACCCGCCATCGGATTTGGCTACATCCGGGCCACGCAATCCGCAAACATTGACGGCGCGGCAACCGCCCTGACGGTCGATGAATTCGTGGAGAAGCCCTCTCAGGCACTCGCCGAGTCTTATCTGGCGAGCGGTGATTACCTGTGGAACGCGGGAATGTTCATTGCTCGGGCGAGCGTCCTGCTTGAGGAGTTGGCCGTCACCCAGCCGGAAATGCACGCGGGGCTGATGGAGTTGGCCGAGGCGTGGGACACCCCGGAACGCGGGCAGGTGGTGGACCGTGTCTGGCCACGTCTGACCAAGATTGCCCTCGACTATAGCGTGGCCGAACCGGCTGCCGCCAAGGGGCGACTCGTTGTCGTTCCCGGCGACTTTGACTGGGACGATGTGGGCGATTTCGCCTCGATCGCCAAACTCCACTCGAGCGGGCACAAGACCGACCTCGCCATTCTGGGCGAGGGCGCGCGCGTTCTCTCTGACTCGTCCAATGGGATTGTGGTTGCCGATTCGGGCCGCACCATCGCTATCGTCGGCGTTAAGGACATCGTGGTCGTGGACACACCGGATGCCCTCCTCGTGACCACCATCGCGCACGCCCAGCGTGTGAAGAACGTCGTTGATGCCCTGCGCCTCGCCGGCCGAGATGACGTGCTCTAGATGACCGGAGAATCGCTCGTGAACTGGACAATTGACGGCGTCGACCTTCGCGATCTTCCCAAGGTGTCGCTCCACGACCACCTCGACGGCGGCATGCGTCCGAGCACCATCCTCGAACTGCTCGAGTCCGGCGGAATCGTCGTTCCCGAATCGGTGGCCGTCTCGGGTGATATTCGCGCCATGACCTCGGACGAACTCGGCCGCTGGATAGCGACCCAGTCCGAATCGGGGTCCCTCGTGGACTACCTGAAGATTTTTGACCTCACCTGTGCCCTCCTGCAGACAGAGGAGGGTCTCGTGCGCGTGGCGCGAGAGGCTGTTCTCGATCTCGCGGCCGACGGTGTGGTTTACACCGAACTTCGCTGGGCACCCGAACAACACATTCACGCCGGCCTGTCGCTCGACAAGACCGTCGAGTTAGTTCAACAGGGCATTGAGCAGGGCATTCAGGATGCAGCCGCACTCGGTCAGCACATTCGCGCGGGACAGCTCATCACGGCCATGCGTCATGCAGACCGCTCGCTCGAGATTGCCGAGCTGGCCCTGCGCCATCGCACTGCCGGAGCCGTGGGGTTCGACATTGCCGGTGCCGAACTGGGCTTTCCGCCGAGCAACCACGCGCCGGCCTTTCGACTCTTGGCGGAGAACATGTTCCCCGCCACGATTCACGCGGGTGAGGCGGACGGCGTCTCAAGTATTGAGAGCGCCCTCGTCGACGGTTACGCTCTGCGGCTGGGTCACGGCGTGCGCTTGGCCGAAGACATCACGGTTGAGGAGGTCGACGCAGATACGACCACCGTGAGCCTGGGTGACGTTGCTCGCTGGGTGCGCGATCGTGGCATCACGCTCGAGATGTGTCCCACCTCGAACATTCAGACCGGCGCCATCGCCGCCCGCGGCAGCCGCATGGAAGACCATCCCTTTGACCTGTTCTATCAGCTCGGGTTCTCGGTCACGGTGAGCTCCGACAACCGCACCGTGAGCGGAACAACACTCACGCGGGAGCTCGGCCTCCTCACCGACGCCTTTGGTTATGGGCTTGCGGATCTCGAGGCTTTCCAGCTCAATGCCGCCGTGGCGGCATTCTTGCCGCTCGAAGACCGCGAAGAGCTGGCCGAGATTGTGCACGAGGGTTTTGTCGACGCGGTGGCGAACGCGCGCGCGGGCTCGTAGGGCTGTGGGCGGCTGGCCTTTCGGGCGCTAGCGCCCGAGCGAGGCGAGCTCGCCTTCGATGTCGGACTGGGCGGCAAGAAGTGCGGGGAGCACGGCATCGAGAGTGTCGCGCGGCGTACCTGCCGCCGTGGTCGAGACGTTGATTGCGGCGACAACGCGACCGGAACCGTCGCGAACGGGAACGGCAAGCGAGCGCAGCCCCATCTCGAGTTCCTGATCCACGAGGCTGTATCCGGCCTCCCGCACGAGTGAGATTGCTGTCATGAGACCGGCAACGTCTGTCGTGGTGTGTGGCGTGAAGGCGCTGCGGTCACGCGCGGTCAGGATGCGCTCCGCGGCAGCGGGGTCGAGATCAGCGAGGAGCACGCGGCCCATCGACGTGACATACGCGGGAAAGCGCGTTCCCACGGTGATTTGCACGCGCATGATCTTGCGCGACTCAACCCGGGCCACGTAGACGATGTCGTCGCCGTCGAGAACCGCCGCGCTCGCCGACTCGTGAACCGCTTGTGCCACACGGTCGAGGTGGCCCACCACAATTTCGGGAAGGCCCAGACTGGCCAGGTAGCTGTGTCCGAGGTCGAGGACGCGCGCGGTGAGGCGCCAGTGTTTTCCGTCGGTGGTGGCGTAGCCCAGCGATTCGAGGGTCATCAGAAACCTGCGCGTTGTGGCCCGCGTGAGCCCCGTCAGTGCTGCGGCGTCGGTGAGGGTGAGCTGTGGCCTCTCCTGCGTGAACGCGCGGATCACGGCGAGACCGCGCTCGAGCGACTGGACGAATTCGCCGCTATCGCTCAAGTACGACCGCCAGTCCCTGGCCCACACCGATGCAGATCGCGGCTACTCCCACGCCTCCGCCGTTGGCCTCGAGTCGCCGAGCGAGCTGGCCGATGATGCGCGCACCGGATGCTCCCAACGGGTGACCGATCGCGATGGCACCGCCATCGACGTTAACCTTCTCCGGGTCGAGCCCCTCCCAGAGCTTCACGCACGAGAGCGCTTGGGCCGAAAATGCCTCGTTGATTTCGACGAAGTCGACGTCGGCCCAGGTCTTGCCGGCCCGCGCGAGCGCTTGGTTGGCCGCCTCAACGGGAGCTACGCCAAAGATGTTGGGGTCGTTGGCTGCCACGCCGCGCGCAACGATGCGCGCGAGGGGGTCGCCGAGGTTGGCTTTCCCATTACCCAAGAGCAGTGCCGAAGCGCCATCGTTGAGGGGACTCGAGTTACCCGCTGTGACGGTGCCACCCTCCTGTTGGAACGCCGGCGCCAGTAGCGCCAGTGACGCCGCACTCGTGTCGGTGCGGATGCTCTCGTCCATGGCAATCTCGGATCCGGGAACCTGCACAATTTGGTTGGCAAAGAATCCCGTGGTCCACGACGCGGCCGCTCGCTCGTGTGAACGCGCGGCGAAGGCATCCTGAGCTTCGCGAGAGATCTCGAACCGTTCGGCCAGAATCTCGGCCGACTGCCCGTTGTTGATGGTCCAGCGCTCGTCCATCTTCTTGTTGACCATGCGCCACCCGAGGGTCGACGAGTGCAGTGTCTCGTTGCCGGCCGGATACGGCGCCTGCGGCTTGAGCAGGATCCAGGGTGCGCGACTCATCGATTCGGCGCCTCCCGCGATGGCCACGTTGAGGTCGCCCACGGCGATGGCGCGACTGGCCTGGATGGTGGCCTCCATGCTCGATCCACAGAGACGGTTCACCGTGACGCCGGGAATTGATGTGGGGTAGCCCGCTAGGAGCGCAGCCATGCGGGCGACATTGCGGTTGTCTTCACCCGACTGGTTGGCAGCGCCGTAAAAGACATCGTCGATGGCGGAGACGTCGAGAGCGGGATTGCGCCGGACAATGTCGCCCAGCACCACCGCACCCAAATCGTCGGGACGCGTTGCGGCAAGTCCCTTGCCGAAGCGACCGAAGGGTGTGCGCACGTAGTCGTAAATGTAGGTCTCAGTCATGGTTCTGCTTTCGTTACTCGGTGGCGTCGATGAGATCGAGGTGTGTCATGTCGCGCAGGTCGGCCACGCTCGTGTCTCCGTAGGTTTCGGTCACGCGCACGTTGCCCGTGCGGTCGAGATCAAAAATGGCGAGCTCGGTGTACACGCGCGTCACACAGCCGAGTCCGGTGACGGGGTAGCTGAGTTCGCTGACCAGTTTGGATGTACCCGTCTTGGTCATGAGCTCCATGATGACGAAGACATCCTTTGCTCCCACGGCCAGGTCCATTGCCCCGCCAACAGCCGGGATGGCCTCGGGCTCACCGGTGTGCCAATTGGCGAGGTCGCCTTTCTGCGAAACCTGGAACGCTCCGAGCACCGCGATGTCGAGGTGGCCGCCGCGCATGATGGCAAACGAGTCGGCATGATGAAAGTAGGAGCATCCGGGTGACTCGGTAACCGGGAGCTTGCCCGCGTTGAGCAGGTCGGTATCGATGTCGTCACCGTGCGCTTCGGGACCCATTCCCAGCATGCCGTTCTCGGTATGCAGGATGATTTCGTGCTCCGGGTTCAGATAGTTCGATACCTGGGTGGGAATGCCAATACCGAGGTTGACCACTGCGCCGGCTGGCACGTCGCTGGCCACGCGCTCAGCCATTTGCGCGCGCGTCAATTTTTCGGGGTGACGGTGACCAATTTTCACGAGTGCTCCTTGGGGTTGGTGCTCGCGACCTGAACGACGCGGTCGACAAAGATGCCGGGTGTGACGATGTTCTCCGGGTCGAGATCGCCGAGCTCGGCAAGGAAGGGAACCTGAACGATGGTTGTGGCGGCCGCCATTGCCATGATCGGCCCGAAGTTGCGCGAGGTTTTGCGATAGAGAAGGTTTCCCCAGCGGTCGGCCTTGTGCGCCTTGATGAGCGCGTAGTCGGCCCTAATCGGATACTCCAGCACGTAGTCCCGACCGTCAATGTGGCGCGTCTCTTTGCCGTCGGCCAGTGTTGTACCGTAACCGGAGGGAGTGAAGAAGGCGCCGATACCCGCACCGGCCGCGCGAATGCGCTCAGCCAGGTTGCCCTGGGGCACAAGCTCCAGTTCGATTTCGCCCGCGTGGTACTTGGCGTCGAAATGCCAGGAGTCGACCTGTCGGGGGAATGAGCAAATCACCTTGCGCACGGCGCCGCTCTTGACGAGCAGGGCGAGCCCTTCGTCGGCGTTGCCCGCGTTGTTGTTAACGATGGTGAGTCCGGAAAGTTTGCGACGCAACAGACCGTTGATCAGGTCAATCGGTTGCCCGGCAAGGCCAAAACCGCCGATCATGATGGTTGCACCGTCGGGGATGTCGGCGAGAACCTCGTCGACGGAGTCGCGGAACTTGTTGATCATTCGAGTCCTCACACTTGTTCGCATGCCGAACATTAGTTCGACTTATGAACAATCTAGCGCACGACCTCTCACTTTGTCTGCCCGGATTTTTGGGCAGTCGATGCTGAGTCCAGCTAGCGAGCGGAGAAAAGGGCGCGCACGTCCGCATCAATCCGGTCCAGCGCGTCGGGTGACGTGGCGTCGATGTAGACCTTGAGCTTGTCCTCGGTGCCACTCGGACGCAGCATCACGCGTGAGCCGTCGGCGAGGTGCCAGGCCAGCAGGTTGGTGGCCGGCAAACGGTTGACGCTGCGGGAATAGTCGTCGACGGAAACGATTCGCGAACCGCCAATGTCGGCAGGTGCCGCCTTTCGCATGGCGGTCATGGTCTCCTCGATGCGGGCAGCATCGGTGCGCATCGAGAGCTGAGAACTGACAAAGGCTCCGTGGGTCGCGGTGAGTTCGGTGACCTTGTCCAACAGGGTGAGCCCCGAAGCGTGCAGGTCGCCCACGAGGGCCAAGACGGCCAACCCCGCAGAAATGCCATCTTTGTCGTGCAACGTTTCGGGATTCACCAGATATCCGAGTGCCTCCTCGAAACCGAAGATGAGTTGAGGCACCCGCGCGATCCACTTGAACCCGGAGAGTGTTCGCACGACCGAATACCCGAAAGACTTGCCCAGCGATTCGAGGGCGGGCGTCGACACCACGCTGCAGGCGAGTGAGCCCTCCGTGCGACCCGCGCGCGACGCTCGGTCGCAGGCCCACCAGGCCAGCGCAAGCCCCACCTCGTTTCCGGAGAGGCGACGAAACACCGGAGCGCCGCCCGTTGGGCTCGGTACGGGAACGCCTACGGCAAGTCGATCGGCGTCCGGGTCGTGCGCGAGCACAAGCTCGGCACCGATTTCGTGAGCGAGGGTAAACGCTCGATTGAGAGCCCCGGGTTCTTCCGGGTTGGGAATGGCGACAGTGGGAAACGAGCCATCCGGGTCGTCTTGTTCGCTGACCGGGATGGGAAGGGCGTATCCCGCCTGACGGAGAACGCGGCGAAAGGTTTCGCCGCCCACGCCGTGCAACGCGGTGTACGCCACGCGCGGACGAAAGAGCGGCTCGGGAACGAGGGCGGCCGTGCGGGCAACGTACGCGTCGATGATGTCATGCGGTGCGTGTTCCACGGCACCCCGCGGAAGCGCGGTAATGGGCCCGGATTTCGCCACGGTGTCGATGCGCCGGGCAATCTCGACGTCCACGGGTGACGTGATTTGCGCGCCCCGGTGCACCCCGCCGAGGTAAACCTTGTATCCGTTATCGCCCACCGGGTTGTGGCTGGCGGTAATCATGACGCCGGCATCGGCATCGAACTCGCGCACCGCGAAAGCCAAAACCGGCGTCGGCACGGGTCCGGGGAGAAGGACGGCGCGAACCTGTGCTCCCGCCATGATTTCTGCCGTGTCGCGCGCAAAAATGTCGGAATTTGCGCGGGCATCAAACCCAATCACCACAACGGGCATTTCTGTGCTTCGTCGGGTCGTGTGAATGGCCGACGGTCCGTTGATCGAGGCGCCGGCTTCGCGCAGGTACTGAGCCAGAGCCGCCGCGGTTTGAGCCACCACGACCCGGTTCATGCGCGCCGGTCCAGCGCCCAGACGCGCCCTCAGGCCGGAGGTACCAAAGGTGAGACGGCTCCCAAAGGCAGCGTGCAGTTTCTCAACGGCGTGACGATCGCCCGCCTCGGCACGAGACATGAGCACCGTCGCTTCGGCACGCGTGCTCGGATCCGGGTCCATCTCGGCCCACGCGCGTGCCTGGGCGATGAGATCCTGGGTCTTGTAATCCACCACAGCTAACTCGTCTCGTCGCGGTTGAGGCCGAGAGTCACGAATCCGCCCGTGTGAGCGCGCGCGGCATCCCAAGAGGGATGGTGACGCATCGACACTGAACGCATGGCTTAACTTTAGGGGCGTAATCGGTTTAAGCCCCTCCCTGGGGCTACCGGGACATTGTGTGGATTTCACCGTGCGAGTGACACAGGCAGAATGGTCCTATGGCCTTCGACTTTGAGCGCAAACAGCGTGTTGTGATTCTTGGTGGCGGCCCGGGTGGCTACGCGGCCGCTCTCTCGGCGGCCCAGCTCGGTGCCGAAGTGACGCTGATCGAGCGCACGGGCGTGGGCGGCGCCGCCGTCCTCACCGACGTTGTTCCCTCGAAGACGCTTATCGCCACCGCCGCGGCAGCCCAGGGGCTGAAGACCGCGAGCGACCTCGGTGTTCAGTTCTTCGTGCGCGGTCAGGGCGACACACCCCAGCGCCCCGAGATTGCCGTCAACCTGGCCGAGGTGAACAAGAGACTGCTCAACCTCGCGGGCGAGCAGTCGAACGACATGAGCCTCACCTTGAAGGCAGCGGGCGTCACCGTGATCTCGGGACACGGCCGACTCGACGGCGCGGAGGCCGTGATCGTGTCAACGGCTCCCGGCGGCACCGACTTCGACCGCATCGAGGCGGACACCGTGATTGTGTCGGTGGGGGCATCGCCGCGCGTTTTGGCCGACGCTCTGCCCGACGGGGAGCGAATCCTCACCTGGACGCAGCTCTATAGCCTCACGGAGGTTCCCGAGCACATCGTGGTGGTGGGCTCCGGCGTAACGGGGGCCGAGTTCGCCAGCGCGTATCGCGCACTGGGCGCCGACGTGACCCTGGTGTCGAGCCGCGACCAAGTTCTTCCCGGTGAGGATGCCGACGCGGCGGCCGTGATTGAAGACGTGTTTCGTCGCAGCGGCATGGCGGTTCTCTCGGGCGCACGCGCCGTGAAAGCGGAGCGGTCAGACTCGGGAGTGGTGGTGACACTCGCCGACGGCAAGACCGTGACGGGGTCGCACGTGCTGATGGCCGTGGGTTCTGTTCCGAACACCTCCGACATCGGTCTGGCCAAGGCAGGCGTCGAGTTGACCGAGGATGGCCGCATCCGAGTCAACCGTGTGGCCCGTTCCAGCGTGCCCAACATCTACGGCGTGGGCGATTGCTCCGCCACGATGCCGCTTGCTTCCGTGGCGTCGATGCAGGGCCGCACGGCGGCGTTTCACGCCCTCGGCGATGCCGTGGAGCCGTTTGCCGAGCGCAATGTGGCGGCCAACATCTTTACCCAGCCCGAGATCGCCACGGTGGGATGGTCTCAGGCCGAGATTGAGGCGGGGACCATTCGCGGCCTCGTGCACAAGATTTCGCTCGAAGAAAATCCGCGCGCCAAGATGATGGGTATCTCCGACGGTTTCGTCAAACTGATCTCCACGACAACGTCACGGACGGTCATCGGCGGGGTCGTTGTCGCTCCCAACGCGTCCGAACTCATCTTCTCTGTGGCGCTCGCCGTGGAACACCGACTCACGGTAGACGACGTGGCGCGTGCTTTTGCCATCTATCCGTCACTCACGGGCTCGATTACCGATGCGGCCCGAGCCCTACACAAGGTCGACTAGGTTCACGCACTCACGCACGCACCCGCGCGCGGAGTGCGAACTAAGCGTCTTCGATCGTGAGCAACAGGTGGCCGTTCGGCACGGTCTCACCAACCGGAGCACTGATGCCGGTGACGATGCCGTCTTTGTGGGCGGCCACCGACTGCTCCATCTTCATGGCTTCGAGCACCAAGAGCTGATCCCCCTTGACCACCTTCTGACCCTCGGTCACCGCAATCTTGACGACGGTGGCCTGCATGGGAGCCTTCACGGCCGACCCCGACGGACCGGATGCCGAACCCTCGGGCGTCTTGCGCTTGGGTGCCGGACCGAGCGTGACGAGGTCACCCGCGGTCGCCCGCAGCAGTTTGGCCGGCAGCGAGACCTCGATGCGGCGTCCGTCGACTTCGACGGTGACCCCGCGGCGCTTTGACTCCGGAACGACCTCGTCGGATTCGCCGCTCCAGGGCTCAACCGTGTTCTCCCACTCGGTTTCAATCCACGACGTGTAAATCTGGAAAGGGGCGTCACCCTCGGGAGCAAACGCCGGATCGTTCACAACAGCGCGGTGGAAGGGCAACACCGTCGGCAGACCGTGCACCTCAAACTCGTCGAGTGCGCGGCGTGAGCGCTCCAGCGCCTCGGCACGAGTTGCACCCGTCACGATGAGTTTGGCGATCATGGAGTCGAAGGATCCCGAGATCACGTCGCCCGCGGCAACGCCGGTGTCGACGCGCACGCCGGGTCCTCCGGGAACCTTGAACTCGTGAACCGGGCCGGGAGCGGGCATGAAGTTTCGCCCCGCGTCTTCTCCGTTGATGCGGAACTCAAACGAGTGACCGGTGATGACCGGGTCGGCGTAGTCGAGCACGCCTCCCTCGGCAAGACGGAACTGCTCGCGAACCAGGTCGATTCGCGTGACTTCTTCTGAGACCGGGTGCTCAACCTGAAGGCGCGTGTTGACCTCGAGGAACGAGACCGTGCCATCGGCGCCGATGAGGAACTCGCAGGTTCCGGCACCCACGTAGCCGACCTCCTTGAGAATTGCTTTTGAGGAGGCGTAAAGCTCGGTGAGCTGCTTCTCGGTGAGGAAGGGCGCGGGTGCTTCTTCGACCAACTTTTGGTGACGGCGTTGCAGTGAGCAGTCGCGCGTGGAGACCACGACCACGTTGCCGTGCTGATCAGCGAGACACTGCGTCTCGACGTGACGGGGCTTGTCGAGGTACTTCTCCACGAAGCATTCGCCGCGACCGAAGGCGGCAATGGCTTCGCGCGTTGCCGAGTCGAACATCTCGGGAACTTCTTCGCGAGTGCGGGCCACCTTGAGCCCACGACCGCCGCCGCCGAAGGCCGCCTTGATGGCCACGGGTAGACCGTGCACGTCGACAAACTCCAGCACCTCATCGGCACCCGACACGGGGTTGAGTGTTCCCGGAGCGAGGGGCGCACCCACTTTTTCGGCCACGTGGCGTGCCGAGACCTTGTCGCCCAGGCGCTCGATGGCCTCGGGACTCGGACCAATCCAGATCAGACCCGCGTCAATGACGGCACGAGCAAAATCGGCGTTTTCGGCGAGGAATCCATAACCGGGGTGTACGGCGTCTGCGCCCGAGCGGCGAGCCACGGCCAGAATCTTGTCGATGACGAGGTACGTTTCGGCGCTCGTGGTGCCACCCAAGGCGTAGGCCTCGTCGGCGAGCTTGGCGTGCAGCGCGTCGCGATCCTGGTCGGCGTAGACCGCCACCGAACCGATGCGGGCGTCACGGGCTGCTCGAATGATGCGCACGGCGATTTCACCGCGGTTGGCAATGAGCACTTTGTGGATGCGAGACATGGCATTCAGCCTATCGAGAGTGTGGAGAATCCCGCCTGTTCAGTCGTTGCAGGTAACTCGCCGGGCCCGGTCTGCGGAGAACTCTCAGGCTCATGCGCTAGCGTTCGACGTAGGAATTCTTCTTCACTTGTTGGCTGGAATGTCGACCACCTATCTGGACAGGTCGGCCTAGCCCGTGAACTCACTTACCTCTACCCTCGGTCCCGTTCGCGTCACGTCACCCCGGCAGAACGCCGTGAGTGACCGCGCCCCGAGTGCCTACTCGCGTGTGCTCGCGACGGCGAGGGAGGCGGGCCTCATGCGCCGCGCCCCGGGCTTCTACGGCATCGTTTTCGGTTCGCTCGTTTTGGCCACCGCCGGTGTCGTTTACGGATTCATTGTTCTCGGTGACACCTGGTACCAGCTACTCATCGCCGCTGCGCTGGGACTGGTGCTTACCCAGTTCGCGTTTCTCACCCACGAAGCGTCTCACCGCCAGGTGTTTACGTCTGGCAAAGTCAACGACCGGGTCGGACGCCTTCTCGCTGCCGGTGTGGTGGGCATCAGTTACGCGTGGTGGATGAACAAGCACACCCGCCACCACCAGCACCCCAACACGATCGGCAAAGACCCCGACATCGAAATCGACACCATTTCGTTCACCGAGGAAGACGCGCGCACTCGCACCGGATTCTTAGCGTGGATTACGCGCCGACAGGGGTACCTCTTCTTCCCGCTCCTCACGCTCGAGGGGCTCAACCTGCACCTTCGCTCCACCATGGCGCTCTTCGAGCGAGGCCCCATTCCCGGCCGCGTGCTCGAACTCACCCTCATTTTCGCGCGACTGGGAGCCTACGTGGGTGTGGTGTTCTGGCTGCTGCCCGTGGGCATGGCCTTTGCCTTCATCGGCGTTCAGATGGCGGTCTTTGGTATCTACATGGGCGCGTCCTTCGCCCCCAACCACAAGGGCATGCCGCTGATCTCGGCCGGCATGAAGATTGACTTTTTCCGCCGGCAGGTCATGACCTCGCGCAATATTCGGGGCGGATTCTGGATGAGTATCCTTTACGGCGGGCTCAACCTCCAGATTGAGCACCATCTGTTTCCGGGAATGGCGCGCCCGCACCTCAACACCGCACGTTCCTTCGTTCGTGCCGCCTGCAAGCGCGAGGGCGTGACCTACACCGAGACGGCCATGATGGCCTCATACGGTCGCGTGATCGACTACCTCAATCGAGTCGGACTCTCGGCGCGCGATCCGTTCGACTGCCCGGTGAGCACGCGCTTTTCAGACGCCACGTAACGGCGCGGTCGGTGCCTCACGGCGCTGGTGGCGACGCCCAGAACCGAGGCCACTCAACTCCGAGTTGCCCGGCGAGTTGACGCACCGCAGGAATACTGACGCCCACCACGGTAGACGGATCTCCCTCGATGCGTTCGATGAACGCTTGTCCACGCGCATCAATGGTGAAGGCGCCCGCAACGGCCAACGGTTCACCCGAGGCCACGTAGGCGTCGATCTCTTCGTCGGTGATGTCCGTCGCAAAACTGACGCGCGCCATTGTGGTGACGCCAATGCCGCGCGGGCTCGTGGCATCTGTGGCATCGATGAGCCAGTGGCCGGAGTACAGCTCTCCCGTGCGCCCGCGCTGCGCGTGCCATCGCTCGCGGGCGCGCTCAGCGGTGTGCGGTTTACCGTAAATCACGTCGTCGAGCACAAAGGCCGAGTCGCCGCCCAGCACCAGTCCATCGAGGTGTGTGCCTGCTGACACCGCCTGCGTGAACGCGGCCTCGGCTTTAGCGCGGGCGAGAAGTAGCACCATGTCGGCCGCCGCCAGGGGACCAGATACGGCTTCGGCCTCACGCACGGCCGCTTCTTCGTCAACGCCACTCGGCACCACAATCGGTTCGATTCCCGCGGCCCGCAGGGTCGCCAGACGTGCCGGCGAGGTGGAGGCGAGATACAAGCGCATGGGGTGTCCTTAGTGTGAGTCGCAAACGTGAGCTCAGCGAACGTGACAGGCTGTCTGTCGTGGGCGACGAGTTTGAGTGTGACATTACCAACGTGGCACACGGGGGTGTCTTCGTGGCGCGACACGAGGGACGCGTCGTTTTTGTCAGTGATGCCCTGCCGGGTGAGCGCGTGCGTGTGCGCGTTACCGAGGCCAGCAAGTCACGCTTTTGGCGGGCAGACACCATCGCGGTGGTCACCCCGTCGGCACATCGACGCGAACACGTCTGGCCCGAAGCATCCGTGGTGCGCGCTCCCGAAGAACGCCCGGGAGGCGCCGAGTTTGGGCACATCGATCTGACCCACCAGCGCGATCTCAAGACCACGGTGCTCCACGAATCGTTCGAGCGGGTGGGCAAGCTGGCCCTGCCGAACCTGTTGCCGGAACCCGTTCGGGTGCGGGGTGTGGGGCACGACGACCAACGCAACGGATTGGGCTGGCGCACGCGCGTTCGGCTGCACGTGGATGCGTCCGGGCGGGTGGGTCCTTTCGCGGCACGCAGCCACTCGGTGATTTCGGTGCAGAGCATGCCGCTTGCCGCGGCCGACATTGAACGCGTGGCACCGCTGGGCGCTCGGTTGTCCGGCCCCAGCACGCTGGAAATTGTTGCGCCCGGTGGCATCGAAGCACGACAGTTGGACGCCGACTCTCCGCTGGTGGTTACCGAAACCGTGGGCGACCGCGCGTTCCGGGTGCGCGCCCTCGGATTCTGGCAGGTTCACGTGGAAGCGCCCGCAACACTCACCGCTGCCGTGCGCTCGGCCACGGACGACGCGCTGCTCGATCCTCAGGCCGCCAATCTCGACCTCTACGGCGGCGTGGGACTTCTGGCGGCGGCCCTCGGTGATGTGGGCGGCACCACCACGCGCATCACCACGGTGGAGTCGGATGCCGACGCCACAGACTTCGCTGCCGAGAACCTCGCCGAGTGGGTGGGAGCCCGTGCGGTCACCGCCCGGGTAGACCGCTACTTGGCCGATCAACGGGCAAACGCTTCGGCCAGCGAGCGATCGCGATTTCGGCGCGCCACCGTGATTCTCGATCCGCCGCGGGCCGGGGCAGGGAAGGCCGTCATTGACGAGCTGGCCGGCCTCGAACCCGCACAGGTGGTCTATGTGGCCTGTGACCCCGTGGCTTTGGCGCGCGACACCGCACTGCTTCTGCAACACGGGTATCGCCTCGCGCACCTCGAAGCCTTTGACCTGTTTCCGCACACTCACCACTTCGAGTGTGTGGCCCGGTTCGCGCGCGACTAGCGCCACGCTCCCTCGTTAACAGACCAGAGGGCCAACTTTGACAGCCGACCCTCTGACCTCTTACCGCGTCGGGGCAACAACCCGAAAAAGTGCTCCGCCGCGGATTTTGGGGCAGTCGAAAATGGGGGGACATCGACTGCCGATGAGGTTCAGTGTCTCACCACTCGCGCGCGGTGACAAGAGTGAGTGTTGGCGAGGCTGGACGCTCTAGCGCGGAAAGTCCAGGCCAAATTCCATGCTCGCGCCGATATCGCCGCGCACCGCGCGCTGGGAACGCTGCCACGGTGTCTGGCGCCCGCCACCCACCGCGTGTTCCTCGGCCGATTCCTCATCGATCATCGCGTCGAGAACCACCTCAACGGCGGCCCGTTCTTCGGCGGTCACGCCGCGCGTGCGAAAAACCAGATCGTCGAGGCTCACAGCGGAATGTTTCCGTGCTTCTTCGCCGGCTGCGACGCACGCTTTCCGCGCAACGCTCGAAGGGCTTTGATGATGGCCACGCGGGTGGCTGCGGGTTCGATTACCCCGTCGAGTTCACCGCGCTCGGCGGCCAGGAAGGGACTGGCTACGTTGTAGGTGTACTCATTGGCGAGCTGCGTGCGCACTGCAGCCACGTCGGCACCCGACGCCTCGGCCTCTTTAATCTTGTCGCGGAAGAGAATGTTCACGGCACCCTGTCCGCCCATCACGGCAATCTCCGCCGTGGGCCAGGCCAGGTTGATGTCGGCACCGAGTTGCTTGGAGCCCATCACGATGTAGGCGCCACCGTAGGCCTTGCGGGTAATCACGGTGACGAGTGGCACCGTTGCTTCGGCATACGCGTATAGCAGCTTTGCGCCACGGCGAATCACGCCCGTCCACTCCTGGTCGGTTCCGGGCAGATAGCCAGGCACGTCGACAACGGTGACAATCGGAATGGAGAAGGCGTCGCAGAACCGAACGAAGCGGCTGGCCTTTTCGCCCGCCTCGATGTTGAGCGTGCCGGCCATGGCGTTGGGCTGGTTGGCGATGATTCCCACCGAGCGACCTTCGACGCGAGCGAATCCGATGATGATGTTGGGCGCAAACAGCGGCTGGACCTCGAGAAACTCTGCGCGGTCCACCACGCGGCGAATAATCTCGAGCACGTCGTAGGGCTGATTGGCCGAGTCGGGAATGATTGAGTTCAGCTTTTTGTCGGACTCGGTGATCTCGAGCTCGACGTCACTCTCGTAGACCGGTTGCTCAGCCATGTTGTTATCGGGCAAGTATGAGATGAGCGTGCGGGCGTAGTCGAGCGCGTCTGGTTCATCGGCGGCCAGGTAGTGCGAGACGCCCGAAACGGTGTTGTGTGTGAGCGCACCGCCCAGCTCTTCAAAGCCCACGTCTTCGCCCGTGACCGTCTTGATCACATCGGGCCCGGTAACGAACATGTGACTGGTCTTGTCAACCATGATCACGAAGTCGGTGAGGGCGGGGGAGTAGACAGCGCCGCCGGCAGCTGGGCCCATGATGATTGAAATTTGCGGGATGACGCCGGACGCAGCCGTGTTGAGGCGGAAGATCTCGCCGTACTTGCCGAGGGCAACAACGCCCTCCTGAATGCGGGCACCGCCCGAGTCGAGCATGCCGATGATGGGCACACCCGTCTTCAGGGCGAACTCCATGATCTTGATGATCTTCTCGCCGGCTACCTCGCCCAACGAACCACCGAAGATGGTGAAGTCTTGAGAGTAAACAGCCACCTGGCGGCCGTGAATCGTTCCGGCTCCGGTGACAACCGAATCACCGTAGGGGCGATTCTTATCCATGCCGAATGCGGTGGTGCGGTGGCGCACGTACTCGTCAATCTCAACAAACGAACCCGGGTCGAGAAGCTGCTGGATGCGCTCGCGCGCGGTCATCTTGCCCTTGGCGTGCTGCTTCTCGATGGCCGCCGCTTCGCTGGCCAGAACGGCCTCGTTGTAGCGCTTCTTCAGGTCGGCAATTTTCCCCGCGGTAGTGAACGGGTCGATGTTCTTGTCTTTGGCAGTCACGGTTTCACTTTACTGTCGACGCGCGCGTGAAGTGTGGTTGAGTTTGAGGTAATGAATCTTTATCGCACCGAGCGGGTCTCTCCCCGCGTCGAATGGCGCGATGCGGTGGGCTCGACAAATGCCGAATTAGGCACTCTGGTGAGCGACGCCCCGGGCGCTTGGCCACACCTGTCGGTGCTGGTTACCGACACCCAGACCGAGGGACGCGGGCGCCTAGGGAGAACGTGGAGCGCTCCCCCCGGCACCGCTCTGGCCGCCTCGGTGCTGCTTGACGTGGTGAGCGGACCGCGCGCTGTGACGCCGGAGCGGTGGGGATGGTTGCCTCTCCTCGCCGGTGCGGCCATGACACTGGCGCTGCGCGACGTGATTGCGGATCCGGCCAGAGTCACTCTCAAGTGGCCCAATGACGTGCTCATTGACAACCGCAAGGTGTGCGGCATTCTTTCGGAACTCACCCCCGTCGGAATCGTTGTGGGTTCGGGGGTCAACCTCACCATGGCCCAGCACGAGCTGCCCACGGACACGGCCATCTCGCTGGCTGTGGCCGGTGCTCGAACCACCGACCTCGATGAGGTTTTGGCCGGTTACGTGGCTCACCTGGCACCGTTCGTCGCAAGCCTCGCCACGGCGTCCGATGACGCGCTGAAAAGTCTGACCAACACCGTTCGCGACCTGTGCTCCACCCTGGGGGCCACCGTCCGCGTTGATGTTCCCGGAAAATCGGCGGTTTCTGGCCGTGCGGTGGACATCGACGAGCTCGGACGCCTTGTCATAGAAATATCAAAGAATCGTCCACATCTCGTCGTGGCTGCCGGAGATGTGACCCATGTGCGAGTAATAATGACGCATGATTCGTCGACGAGAGACGGGCCTCATTCCGGTTCAGGATGAGCAAGCGGTCGAACAGACCGTGGCTACGCTGCGCCGTCACGCGCGAGTTTTGACCGGCCCCTTCGTGCTCTTGGCGATTGTCAGTGCCGCGCTGGGGTTCTTTGACGCGCAACTCCCGGAGGCGTGGATGCGCCTCGCGCTCTGGATCGCCGGGGCCGTTGTGGTGATCTCCCTCGTCGTGGTGCCCCTACTCGCCTGGCTCGGGGGGCGCGTCGTGGTTACCACGCGGCGCATCATTGTTTTCAACGGCCTGATTGTTCGGTCGCGTCGCGAAATGCTTTTGGCGCGGGTCACCGACGTCACGGTGCGTCGCACACCGTTGCAGGCAGCAATGCGTTCCGGCAACCTCTTGATTTCGCTCGGCGGTGAACAGACCGTGCGGGTGCGCGACATTCCTCGAGCAGATCTTGTCGCGGCGGCGTTGCTTCAGCTCGCCTCGAGCAATCAGCCCGTTGCGCTCCAGCGCACGCGCGATAGGGCCCAGTGGGCCAACGATGCGTTCGCGTTGCGCGACTCGGGACTCCTCTCCGCCTAGGCATGATGGCGCGCATCGCGCTGCTCCGCCTCAGCTACGAAGCTGCGCCGTAGACTTATCGCGCCAGCGCCTCTGTAGCTCAATGGAAGAGCAGTTCCGTCCTAAGGAAAGGGTTGGGGGTTCGAGTCCCTCCAGGGGCACGAACCAAAAAAGCCACCCCTTGCGGGTGGTTTTTTTGGTTCGTGGGTTTGTGCGCACGAGAACCCCCTTGGGTGGGCCCCCGCTGGCGCCGTCACGAGCATGTCTCGTGGCGCGTGGCGCCAGTAGGGGAGTCGAGTCCCTCCAGGGGCACGAACGAAAAACGCCACCCACACGGGGTGGCTATTTTCAGTTCGTGGTGTTGTGGGCACGAGAACCCCCTTGCATGGGCCCGCCTATTCCGGGCGAGGATGGAGCGCCATTGACCAGTCCGGCGATGAGTTGATCAATTTGATCGATGAGCGGTGGCCACGGGAATCCGGCGAGATCACGCCGAGCGTGAACCAGCCCGTGGAGGGAGGGCCACAGTACGGCAGAGATCCCGTGCGCATCTGCGTCGGGTCGTACCGCCCTCACGCTCGCCACAAGATCGTTGAAGGCTCGCTCGCCGGCAGAGTTTTCATAGGGGACCCCGCCGTAAGCTTCGCCGCGCCCAAAGAGCAATTCGTAGTCTCCCGGACGATCCAATCCGAACTGACAGTAGGCGCGGGTGCGGGCGACGAGTTCATCGTGCCGCGTTCGGGTGGCGGGCAGGGCATCGACGGCAGCGTCGAGGGTGGCTGTGAAGTCGTCGAATCTTCGTGCGACGACGGCTGAGAGAAGTTGTGTCATTCCACTGAAGTGGGGGTATATCGCGGGGGCCGTGATGTGTGCCTCCCTGGCGACTGCGCGAAGCGAGAGTGTCGCGGGCGATGTCCCTAGGGTGAGTAGGCGCATCGCCCCATTTAAGATGTCTTCCCGAAGTCGCGCGCCTTCGCCTGGCGGGTTACGCCGACGTGCTGGTGTCGCCAGTGGGCTCACGGAAGTGGTCATATTGACACTCTAACTAAACATGCGCATACTTATCACTATACGACCGTTTATTTACACCTTAGGTAAACCCATGAACAGACGCACTTCACCTCATCAGCCCGAATGGAAACGTCACCTCATTGCCACGACGGTTGGCCGCCTCGCGGTCTGGGAGGGCGGAACAGGCTCACCCGTTGTGCTTCGACACGGGATTTTCTTTGACCACACAATGTGGGCCTCACAAGCGGACGCACTTGCCAAATCCCACCACGTCATCCTTATCGACGGACCTGGACACGGGGAAAGCAGCGATCCGGGTCGCGGCTACACGCTCGCCGACGACGCTCAGGCAACCCTTGACGTGTTCGATTACTTCGGCATCACAGCAGCCACCGTGATTGGACATTCGTGGGGTGGGATGAGCGCCGTACGAACCGCGCTCAGGGCGCCCGAGCGGGTGAAGGAACTAGCGCTCATTGACGTCCCACTCGAGCCAAGCTCGCCTCTTGGCCGCGTTCGTTACTGGATGTTTAAAGCCCTCGTCTTGCTTGTCGGTGCACCCGCTTGGTACGGCGCGCAAGTGGCTGTCGCAATGTTCAGCGCCGAGTCCCGTCGCGATATCCCCTCGCTCACCACAGATCTCCAACGCCACCTTGCCGCGATGCCGCGATTGCCCCTCGCTCGAGCCATGGACGCAGTCCTCGTGCGACCCGACCACGTGCTCGCGCGACTGGGAGAACTGACTCAACCCGTGATGGTCCTTGCCGGAGAAGAAGACTACGTGCTCACCCCAAAAACACGAGAAGCGTTGGCCCGGCATGTCCCCCACGCATCGATTGCCACGATGCCGGGCAAGCACGTTCTCCCGCTCGAACAACCAGCCGAGACGCTCCGTCGAATTCAGCAATTCCTTGCCGGAGATGACCACTGATGCGCGTCGTTGTTACTGGGGCAACGGGATTCACCGGCAACGAAGTGGTGCGGTCGGCCCTAGATGCCGGTTTGGACGTGACCGCGGTCACCCGCGATTCTCGAAAGCTGGAGGCGAGATCACGTTTGACGGTCGTCACTGCGGACATCACAGAGTACGGCGTGCTCGACGGGTTCCTTCGTGGCCACGATGCTGTCATCCACTGCATCGGAGTGGGCGGTACCGGGACCGGGAAGGCAACTACTGTCGTGTCAGAAGCGACTGCTCAACTCGTGCCGGCAATGGTAGCCAGCGGCGTGACCCGTCTTGTGGCGCTCTCGAATGTCGGCGCCGGATCGAGCATCGCTCAGGGCAGTCGGCTTTATCGCCGCGTGATCCGACCCATCGTTCTCGGACTTTTCCTGCGGTGGCTGCGCCCCATCATTGACGACAAGAACCGAATGGAGCCAATCATCACCGCGTCCACCCTTGACTGGACAATCGTTCGGCTACCCAACGTCATCGACAGACCCGCCCGTCGAAGCTTCCGCCTGAGCGTTGGGGCCTCGGCCGTCGGGCTCAGCATAAGCAACATCGACCTCGCCGACTTCCTTATTTCTTCGCTGGAGACCCCAGCACTCATCAGGGTTGCGGTGTCGCTCAGCAATTGACGTTTTTGAGCAAGGCAATAACGCGCAAGCAGGTGGAATCGGATGGGTGGTGCGGGAGACCAACCCCAGAGAAGTAGCCCGTGTAGCGTCCCGCGGTCGTGAGGTCACGTGGCCATGGCCGTGAGTGCTGCCATGGCGCTCGCAACAACCTCATCGTCGGACATCTCGGCGAACTCGCGCGCGATGTCTCCCGAGTTGAATCCCAGCAGAACCGGCTCACCGAAGATCTTGTAGCCGTTAACCCAGAATGGCCAGTGTCCCGGATTCACGGGGTCGATCCAGTTGATGACATCGACATCCGGATCCCAGAAGACCTCATCGAAGGCGAGCCAGAGCTTGTCGAGCAGGCCGCTTTGCAGGGCACCAAGGGCCTCCATTTTCTCGGGCGGCAGGGCCGGGGAGAACGACACGGTGCCGGCATGGAGCACACCGACGGGCAGGGTCACGATGCCGTGTTCGGCCCGCAGTGTTTGCCCATCGGCTGACGTCACGGTGACACCGGCATCGTCGTAAGAGATGTTGGCCACCACCCAGTTCAGCCGGATGTCGAGCCCTTCGGCAAGATAGTCCGTGATGGCGGAATAGCCGAGATTCAGGAGCGAATCACCGCCACCCAGGGGGTCGCCCTCGTCGGGGGCGGCCATGGCCAGCTGAGCAGGATCGGCCGCAAACTCGCCACTCACACTCACCGCGATGGCCCACTGCTGCTCGGGTGACAGATCTTGAGGGAGAAGCTCGGCGAGGGCGCGCGCTTCGGGATCCTGCGCCTCGCGCGCCTGCTCCAAGATGTTGTCGACAAACTCTTGGGCGGATGAACTGCCGCCAACCTGGTTGTCATAGTCAAACGGGATGGTGGCCACTCCTGCGTCGGCGGCGAGCGTGACCATGGGGTTTTCGTCCACCCCATGGATCCACGATGCTCCGAGGTCGGCCGGGATGCCGTCGAGCGTCACCGTGTGGGCACGTCCGCCCGTGCGGTCACGACCCTCAACCACAGTCACTTCGCGCCCGGCATCCGTGAGCGTTCGAGCTGCCGCTAACCCCGCGAAGCCGGCACCAATGATGAGAATAGGTCCGGTTGAATCGCGCAGCTCCTCAGATGCGCGGAGACCGGACTCCCACGCGCCATGCGTGGTGGCCGGGGCGGTCGACGAGGTTGCCTCACCGGCGAAGTGCAGTCGAGCGGCGGGTTCGGCCAACATGCGTCTCGCGTCCGAACCAATTTCGCTGGGCGCGAGATAGGAATACGATCCGGCCGCAAACGGATCCGTGGACCACGATGTCCGACGAAAGGCGGTGGGTCCGGTGGGTACCTTGCCCGTACCTCTCTCGACAGGCGTTCCCGAGCCCGCTGAGGGAGCGCAGGCCGCCAGGGCCAGGGTGAGACCGGCGGAAAGTGCCGTCACGACCACCGTGCGCCGACTGATCTCCACAACCACACTTTACTTCTCCGTGACTCTGCACGTCCAAGATGTGCCTCTCCGGCGGAAATCCCGGGTTTTCAGGCCCCTTCCGCATAGGGTGGGCCTCGTGCGAAGCGGTGATTTTCGTGATGTCGACCCTTTTGTCGATTCCGTTGCGCACGACATTTCCGGATGGGAAAACGCGTCTGATCTCGAAGACTCGATCGCCCGCACCGCAGATCTGAGTGCCGTTGATCTCGCCGGGGCCATGAACGCTTCGGAACCGACGCGACAGGCATGGCGAGCCGAGATCGCTGAGCTGGGTGGCCCCTCGCCGCTCCTGTTCTTCTCGGACACGCCCCGCACGCGCCTCGACCTCACCACGACGCACCCCGGTGGTCTCCCTAAGTTCTTGGCGGGAGAGCCCACGCGCTTGACGCACCTCTACCGCGAGGAGTTCACGCTGCGCAACGCGCGGTTAGCGGCGGCGGCTCTCGAGTCGCTGGCGTCATCGCTTCGCGTAATGCGTGGAATCGAAACGGTGTTTCTGGCGGTGGGCGTGGCGGCCTGGACGTTTGGCGGCACAACCTACTCGGCTCCCGTGATGTTGCGGCCCATGTCGCTTCGTCGCCTCGGGCAAGACTTTGAGTTGGTGTTGCGCGGTGGCCCTGTGGTGAACCCCCGACTCGTTCAGGCGCTCGAGGAACAGTTCCACATCTCGCTCGATACCCAAGCCCTCGTGGGTTTGGCTCAGGCCAACGACACCTTTGCGCCCCAGCCGGTGATTGAGCGACTCACCGGTCTGACGGGTCACGTTCCCGGTTTCTCGATTGAGAATCGTCTGGTCTGCTCGTCCTTTGGCGACGTGGCCACGCGCATGGGGGAAGACGCCCGCGAGTTGGCACACCCGGTGCTGGACGCGCTGGCCGGCAATGCCTCCGCGCGCGACCGCCTCGTGTCATCGCTGGTTACTCCGGACCCCGCCCCGCAGGACACCCGACCACCGTCGTCAGATACCCTCATTCTCGACGCCGACGCCGAGCAAGAAGAGGTCGTGGCGCACATCACCGCCGGCAACAGCATCGTTGTGAAAACCCTCCCGGGCACGGGTCGCACGCAAACCGTGGTGAACGCGCTCGGCGCGCTCGCCGCCGCCGGCAAGCGCGTGCTGGTGGTCACCCCGCGCCGCGCGAGCGCCGACGCCGTGCGTCAGCGAATCGATCAGGCTGGTCTTGGCGGGCTGTGCGCCTCGCCCCGCACGCTCCGCAAAGACCTCATCGCCGGCATCCTCAGAAATGAGCGGGCGGCGCGTCCCGACGTAACCGAGGTGGACGATGCGCTGACGCGTCTGCGCAAGGTTCTGCTCAACTACCGCGATGCACTGGGAAAACACGACGCCGTGTTGGGGGTCTCCGTTCTGGACGCTCTCGAGGAATTGTCGCGCCTGTCTCTTTTGCCCGAACCACCCGCCACGACAGCGCGCCTGCCGCGCCGTGCCGTCGAGGCGCTGGCGTTTGACCGTGCACCGGCCACCGCCATGCTCGTTGCCGCCGCCGAACTGGGGCAGTTCCGCTACGGCCCCGACGATTCGCCCTGGTATGGGGTCACCTTCGAGAACAACGCGGAGTCGCAGGCAAGCCACGAACTGGCTAAGCGCATCCACACCATCGACCTGCCACGCTTGCTCGAGCGGGCCCACGAGGTTGTGGGCCAAACGCGCATGCGCTCGTTTGAGAACCTCATTGAACTGGGGCTCTACATTCGTCTCCTCATCGACATTCGCGACACCCTCGACACGTTTGTGCCCAACGTGTTCGACCGTCCGCTCGACGATGTAATTGCGGCCACGGCCAGCCGACGGGGTCACGACATGCCACCGGCGGCACGCAAGAACCTCCGTAAACTCGCCAACGAGTTCGTTCGCCCCGGGGCCAGCGTTTCCGACATGCACACGTCACTCGTGCGCATCCAAGAGCAGCGCGTGCTGTGGCAGCGTTACACCGTCGCCGGCGCCCTGCCCGAGGTGCCGGTGGGCGTGAGCGACCTCAGTGCCGCGTATCAGCGCGTGATGGATGACATTGCGGTGCTCGATGCGCCGCTCCAGGCTGCCGGCGCCACAGCTCCGCTCAACACACTGTCGATTGCGGAACTGACCAATAAGGTCAGCGGTCTCGCCGCCGACTCCGAGGTGCTGGCCAACCTGCAGGAGCGCATGACACTCATCGATCGTCTGCGTGAACTCAACCTCGAGACTCTGCTCGAAGACCTGTCGACACGGCACGTTCCCACCGAACGCGTGGCCGAAGAGTTTGAACTGGCGTGGTGGCAGTCGGTGCTGGAGAGCATGCTCGACGGCGAACAGGCGCTTCTCGGCGCGAATACCGGAATCCTCGATCGTCTCGAGTCGGATTTCCGCATGGTTGACGAGGCTCACGCGGGCGCCAATAGCGCCCTGCTCGCCGCCAAGCTCGCCGAACTCTGGAAGATCGGGCTTGTTGATTTTCCCGAAGAGTCCGACCGTCTGCGGCACGCGCTCAAGTCGGGACACATCTCGGTGGGCGAACTGTTTGCCATTGCTCCGCGCTTGGCGCGCGCAATCTCGCCCGTCTGGGTGGTGTCGCCCTATGAGGCCCACATGCTGCCGGTCAACGATTTCGACGTGACCATGATTCTTGACGCGGGTGCCACGACGGTGGCCGAAAACGTCTGTGCCATCAAGCGCGGAAAACAGATTGTGGCGTTCGGCGACCCGATTGTGGAAACGCCCGGACGATTCAGCACCAACATGGCCGATGACGATTCGGGTGATCTCGGCGAAAGCCTCGACGAACTGCACGGCGCGTCTGCACTGGCTCAGATCTCAGAAATCGTCCCGGTGTTCTCGCTCACGCGCTCGTACCGTACGAGCGGCAGCGACCTCACGAGCATCATCAACCGTAGGTTCTACGCGGGCCGCATCAATTACCTCCCGTGGGCCGGATCGTTCGTGGGCAGTCGCAGCGTGCGACTGCACGTTGTGGCTGACGGCATGGGAGCGCCCGACCCCAACTCGGGAACCATTGAGGCCACACACGCCGAGGTTACCCGTGTCACCGAAATGGTGCTCGAACACGCCTCCACGCGCTCACGCGAATCGCTCATGGTGGTGAGCCCGAGTCGCAAGACAGCCGCGATGATTCAGGCCAGCGTGACCTCGGCAATTGCGCGCCGCGATGAGCTCGTCAACTTCCTTCTGGCCGATAACGCCGAACCGTTCACCGTTCGCACGCTGGCCGAATCAGCCGGCCTCACGCGCGACCGCGTGATTTTTGCGGCCGGCTATGGACTGACCCCGCACGGGCGCCTGCTCAATGACTTTGGCCCGCTGTCGCGGCCGGGTGGAGAACGGCTCCTTGCGGTGGGTCTCACCCGAGCGCGACGAAATCTCGATCTGGTTTCCTGCTTTGGTCCTGAGCACCTCGAATCGGCCACCCTCGACAACGGCGCGCGGCTCCTCGCCGACATTGTGCGCGAAGTGAATGCCCCCGTTCGGGAACAGGGATCCGAATCGACGACCGAGCCCATGCTTCGTGATCTGGCCGAGCGCCTGCGCCAGCGCGGGCTCGCGGTTGAGCTCGGTTACGGCGGCGATATTTCTTTGGTGGCCTCCCACGGTCGCATTGCCGTGGCCGTTGAAACAGACGCGGTGCTGACCCGCGGCACACTTCGCGAATCCTTGCGATTGCGCCCGGCCGCTCTTCGTCGGCTCGGTTGGCACTACGTGCGTGTGCACACGTTTGAACTCTTTGCTGATCCCGAAGCGGTGGCAGCACGCATTGCCGGAATCGCAGGACTCTCCAACGCCGTCACGAGGGAAGTGGAGACCGTTGACCCGGTAGGCGACGTTCCTACGGACGTTGTTGAGATTCCGCGCGCACCGCTCAGCGTGACCGAGGGCATCGACCGGGCCGTTGATTCGGTGACGCCGCGTAACCCCGAACCCGGCTACGTTGCCCGTTTCGCCGACGACGTGCCGGTGGCAGCACCGGTGGGCGCTTTCCCCGTGGGTCAGGATCAGGACGACGTTCTGACCGCGCCGCTCGATATCCCGTCGATGATTGACCCCGCTCCCGAACGGGAGATTTCCGCACACGATGCGCCGCCACCGCGAGCATCTGCCGACATTCCCCGCGCGGATGCCCTCGACGACGAATAGGTCCGGTGAGAGCGGCGGCGCCCGGCGCCCGCATCGTCGCGTGAGCCTGCCAGGCAAGGGTAGCGACGAACCGGACGCCGTTCGCGAGCCCGACCCCGAGGCTCTCAGCGACGGAGCGGACGACAACGACGATCGCCTTCGTCGCGACAAACCGCCGCACTGGGGATAGTGTCAGCTGCCCGCGAAGCGCCGCCACCCGCTGGGCGTGACCACGCCCGACACGGGAACATCGTGCGCTTCGCGCGGGAGGTCGCTCATCACGTCGTCGTCGAAAACCAGCGCGAAGACAGGAGTGGCCGCGGGCAGATCGGCAAGAAACCGGTCGTAGTACCCACCACCCCAGCCCAGGCGCGTGCCGGTGTCATCCACGGCGGCGGCCGGGCAGATCACCGCATCAGCGGTGATTGACGGCGACGTGTCGGCCTCTCCCACATCTGGCTCGGGCATGCCACCCACACCAGAGCGCTCCGGTGTGTTGGCGTCCACAAGCGTCCACTCCATGTGGCCCCCGGGCTGGCTCACCGGCGCGAAGAAACGAATCCCACGCGCCGAGAGCACGCGGATGGCCTCACGGGTTTGTGGTTCCTGCGGGGTCGACAGAAAGAGAGCCACGGACGTGGCTCCGAGCTCGGCAATAAGGTTGCCCAGTGCTTCGGTAATCCCCGGCGTCAGCTCACGGTGTTGCGCGCTCGTGCGGGCACCTCGTCGCGCGCGCGTCTCGTCCCGCTTCCGAGTTTTGTGTTCGTGAACGGTCACGGTCTCATCCTAGAAACATTCGCGTCGGTAGAATCGGCTCGTGCCCAAACCTCACACGTTCAAAGCTGTCATTCCCGTGGCCGGCTTGGGAACCCGTTTCTTGCCCGCGACCAAGGCTCTGCCCAAGGAGATGCTCCCGGTGGTCGACAAGCCGGTGATTCAGTACGTGGTTGAAGAGGCCGTGAATGCGGGGCTCACCGACGTGCTCATGATTACGGGACGCAACAAGAACGCGCTGGAGAACCACTTCGATCGCAATTTTGAGCTCGAGGTCAAGCTCGAAGAAAAGGGCGACGAGATGCGCCTCGAGCGTGTGACGCGGTCCACCGACCTCGCCGAGATCCACTACGTGCGCCAGGGGGACCCTCGGGGTCTGGGCCACGCCGTCTTCAAGGCACGGGCTCACGTGGGCAACCAGCCGTTTGCCCTTCTCCTCGGAGATGACATCATCGATGCCGCCGAAGATCTGCTGATCCGCATGCTTGCCCTCAACTCTTCCACGGGAGCCTGCGTTGTGGCACTCATGGAGGTTCCCGACGACGAACTGGGCGCTTATGGTGTTGCCGCTGTCGAGCCCACGGATTCGGTTGATGTGGTGCGCGTGACCGGTCTTGTCGAGAAGCCGCTACCGGGCGAGGCCCCCTCTAACCTTGCTGTCGTGGGTCGCTACGTACTCGTGCCGGAAATCTTTGACGTGCTCGAGCACCTTCCGCCCGGTCGCGGCGGAGAGATCCAACTCACCGACGCGTTACAGACCCTGGCGGTCAAGCCAGATGCGCCGGGTGTATTGGGAATCGTCTATCGCGGATCACGTCACGACACGGGGGACCGGCTCGCTTACCTCACAGCCGTTGTTGAAATGGCGTTGGATCGCGGTGACCTTGGCCCCGCGTTCGGTGCTTGGCTCGATGACTTTGTCGATGCCCGACGCGGGCGCGGCTAGGTTCCATGCTCGGGGCTAACCTCCGCGGACTCGTGTTGCACGACGGTGACGTCACGCTGCGTCCCCTTCGCGTGCGCGACGCGGCCGCGCTGGATCGTGAGCTCATGCTCAACCGTGCATGGCTTCGCCCGTGGGAAGCCACAAACCCGGACGGCTTCGTGAGTTTCGATACCAGGGCGAACATCCGGGCTCTCCTCGCCTACGCGCGAACGGGCGCGGGCATCGCTTTTGCCATCGAGGTTGAGGGCGAACTGGTTGGTCAGCTCAACGTGTCGGCCATCACTCACGGG
>CAIWRM010000262.1 GCA_903915075.1 uncultured Microbacteriaceae bacterium | reverse complement strand
TTGTCTGTGCCGCGCACGCGTGGGGTTTCGGCCCTGCTGCGTTGCGTGTCAAGTCCCGAATTGGGCGCACGCGCAACTGGGCTCAAACGAACTTGATGGGCTCGCAAATCTCGATGAGACGGCGCACCATCGGATCGCCCCTGACGCTCGATGCCCCGCGCTCGGCGATGCCCTGCGCATCGAGATTGGTCGTGAGGTAAAGCGGCAAACGCTCCGAGACCCTGATGTCGAGGAAGCGCATGAACCACGACATCGCCCACTCCGACCGCGCCGTCTGAATCGCCTCTTGCCCGAGATCGTCCACGAACACGATCGGCCTCCGCGCCACCGCATCCACCCATCCCCGCGCATCGTCGCGGCCGTAGCTCAGGCAGGCTTGGAGTGACGCGAACCAATCGCCCGCGTGGAAGTACCGGATGTCCCGCGCCTCGTCGTGCGCCAGCCTGCGCATCAGCGACCACATCGAGCGCGTCTTGCCGCGCCCCGTCTTGCCGGTCAGGAGCAACCCCTTTGGCCCGACCTGGTGCGCCAGCACTCGCTCGATCTGCGCGCGGTTCGGCATCATCGCGGCGTGTCCCCAGTCTGTTTCCCGCATTGCCGGCGGAACCGCGGTTTCAAACCGAGCGATTGCGTCCCTTTTGCGGGCCTCGGCGAGAAAAGCTAGGGTAGCAGCCTCACCGTCGAACGGAGTGGCCGAGAAACCGTCAGGAACGACGCCGGTGAGCAGGCTGGCGAGTTGTTGCGTGCTCATTTGCTCAAAATCCTCCATGCGAGTGCCGCCACGATTGGAACTTGTCCGTTCCCAATGGCTTTAAGTCTGTCCACCCTAGAGGCCACCCCATGAGCCACTCTACCCACGTCGGGTTCAACTGCCCACCATGTTCCTGAGCCGCTACATGCTCCTGTAGGTTCGGCGTAAACCCTCTCTGAGCTGCTTTGTACATCGCATCCGGTTTCGTGCAGCCTTTGTGATCCTGTGCCATCGGTGTCGGATACATCGACGCAACCTGATCGTTTAAGTTCCTCGATCGCTCCGGGTTCTCCCACCTGTGCGCCTCTCCCGTTCTGAAGTCCCTCGCCTGTGGCGTTGCATACACATTGCTCTTTGTCGCTCCGCGTTCCGCTGCGTAGTCCAGCCTGTCCCGCAGTGTTCCTGTCTTGCCGGCACCTTTGTGATCCGTCGCACAGGGGGTTGGGAACATTTTCACGGCCAGAGCAAGTGGCGGTGTCGCCACCTTCCCCGCAGCATGCCGTATTATCCAGGTCTCTTCGTCCTCGTCTGTTGTCTTGTTTGCTCTCGGTGTCGGCCACATCTGAACTTGATTGCGTAGCCGGCATCCGCTTGTCTGACCATCCTGTTCGTATTTCTTCCAATCGTCCGCACTTCCTTGTCTTCCAGCGTCTTCCACTGTTGGAGTTTGCCACGATCCAGATTCGGTCTCTCTTGTGAGGCGCTCCGGCATCGACAGCTCCCAGCACACCCCATTGCGCATCGTACCCCATTGCGGCCAAGTCTCCGAGAACACGTCCAAGCCCTCGAGAAGTGAGCATTGGGGAGTTCTCCACGAACACGTAGCGCGGTCCCACCTCGCGAACGATTCGCGCCATGTGCGCCCACATTCCGCTTCGCTCGCCGTCGATTCCGGCGCCTTTGCCGGCTGCGCTGATGTCTTGGCAGGGGAAGCCGCCAGACACCACGTCAACACGGCCGCGCCAAGGTCGTCCGTCAAAGGTTCGCACGTCATCCCAAATCGGGAAAGGCGGGAGAACGCCCTCATTCTGTCGGGCGATAAGTACGCTTGCGGGGTAGGCTTCCCACTCAACGGCGCAGACGGTCGTCCATCCGAGGAGTTTGCCTCCGAGTATGCCTCCACCAGCGCCTGCGAAAAGTGCCAGCTCATTCATTTGATCCTCCATTTTTCCATAGCGCGAGCAGGCTGGCCATCGGTTGCGCGGTCATTTCGCGTGCTCCTTCATCGCCGCGTCGATCACTTGGCGCAAACTCACATCTTTGAGTTCGTTGGTGCTTGAGATTGTCCACTCAAACGCGAGATGGTCACCCGTATCGTGGTGCCGGTGCTCGAAGCCTCGTGTGCTCAGGTAATCCAACCGCGCCCGCTCCTCGTCGCGTTCGGCCTCGGCGTCTTTCCTGCGGTTCGCCTCGTCGCGCAACAGTTCTCCGCGCTGACGATACTCTCGCACGATCAAATCGTGCCAACACTCGGCTACGATCTCGTTGTAGAAGCCTCGGAGCTTGCCGAGTTCGGCCTCGGCGCGTTCGGCGCGGTCCTTCTCCTCGGCGAGGATTGATTTAACAGCGTCGAGGTCGGCGCGGAGGTTGTTGCGTTCGGCCTCGGCGCGTTCGGCGCGGGCGGTCTCATATCGTGCGATTTTTTGCCAATCAAAAGCCTCGCGCTCGGCTGACTCGGCGCGGGCGCATTGCTCCTGAAACGCGAGTTCCCATTGCTCCACATCGGCGCGGAGTGCGGCAACGAGGCAGACCGGGCACTCTGCCCGCTGCTTGTCGTTATGGTGTGTGCATGTGGTGGCCCAGAGCGCCCACGCGCATGCTTTAGCCTCGCTGTCGGCGATGAGCTGGG
>CAIWRM010000261.1 GCA_903915075.1 uncultured Microbacteriaceae bacterium | reverse complement strand
GTGGCCCAGGTCACGGCGGGCTGGGGAAACGGATCAATCACGTCGAGGGTCCACTCGGTGGCGGCATAGGAGTGCACAAAGTAGAAGCGTTCGTCGCGGATGCCGTCAAACAGCGCTGAGCCTTCGGGAACATCCACCGTGTTCCACCCCATGTGTGGCAGAACGTCGGACTCGAGCTTGCGCACCACACCGGGCCACTGGCCGAGGCCGGGCGTATCGACGCCACCCTCCACGCCGTGGTCGAACATGACCTGCATGCCCACGCAGATGCCCAACACGGGGCGCGAGCCGGCAAGGCGGCGTCCGATAATCTGGTCGCCACCGGAGGCGAGCAGTGCCGCCATGACCGCGGCGAACGCGCCGACTCCCGGAACGACAAGCCCATCGGCCTCGGCGCACGCCGTTGGGTCCTTGGTGAGTTCAACCGTGGCACCGGCAAGCTCCAGCGCCTTGATGGCGGAGTGGATATTGCCGGTGCCGTAGTCGAATACAACGACGGACTTAGCCGTCACAGAGCGCCCTTGGTGCTCGGCACACCCGAAACGAGCGGGTCGAGCGCCTTGGCCTGACGGAACGCACGAGCAAAGGCCTTGAACTCGGCCTCAGCAATGTGGTGCGGATCGCGCCCTGCCAGCACGGTGATGTGCGTCGTGAGCCCCGCGTTGAACGTGATGGCTTCGAAAACGTGACGCACCATGGAACCCGTGAAGTGGCCGCCGATGAGGTGGAACTCAAAGCCCGCGGGCTCGCCCGTGTGCACGAGGAAAGGACGACCGGAAATGTCGACCACGGCACGCGCCAGGGCGTCGTCAAGCGGAACCAGAGCATCGCCAAAGCGCGAAATGCCCGACTTGTCGCCCAGGGCTTCCTTGATGGCCTGACCCAGCACGATGGCCGTGTCTTCAACCGTGTGGTGAACATCGATTTCGGTGTCGCCGGTTGCCTTGACCGTGAGATCGGTGAGCGAGTGCTTGGCGAACGCGGTCAGCATGTGGTCGAAGAAGGGCACCGTGGTCGAGATGTTCGAGACACCGGTGCCGTCGAGATTGAGCTCAAGGGTCACCGACGACTCGCTCGTTTTGCGGGCAACGCTCGCTTTTCGGGCATTCTTCGTCATGCCGTCATTCTATCGGCACGCGCGAATGAGCCTTGAAGAGGCTAGGTCAGCGTGCCGTCGAGTGCGGCGAGAGCGGCCAGGAACTCGCCAGTCTCCTGCTCGGTGCCGGCCGTGACGCGCAGGTGGTTCTCAATTCCGACATCGCGGATGATGATGCCCTGCGCGAGCAGGTCATCGAAGATTCGCTGCGGGTGGGCCACGTTGCCAAACAGCACGAAATTGGCAGAGCTGGGATACGGCGTGTAACCGAGCTCGGCGAGCTCGCGCTCCAGCCGATCGCGCTGAGACTTGATGTCGTTCACCATGGCGAGCATCTCGGGCGCGTGAGCAAGCGCCCCCACGGCGGCCGCCTGGGTGAGGGCCGACAGGTGGTAGGGCAGGCGAACCAAACGCATGGCGTCGACCACGGCCGGGTCGGCAGCGAGGTAGCCCACTCGGGCGCCGGCGAAGGCAAACGCCTTGCTCATGGTGCGCGAGACGATGAGCCGGGGTCGACCCTTGAGCAGGTCGAGCGCGGTGTCGGATCCCTCCGGAGCAAACTCGGCATACGCCTCATCAACGAACACCATGCCATCGGTTGCCTCGTAGGCAGCGGCAATCGTGGCGTTCGAGATCGGCGTGCCCGTGGGGTTATTGGGCGTGCAGAAAAACGTGACATCGGGTTGGTGCGCCTGAATGGCAGCGACTGCGAGTTCTGGCGTGATTTCAAAACCCGGTGCGCGCTCGGCCGTGAGCCACTGCGTTCCCGACCCGGCGGCAATGATCTTGTGCATCGAATAGGTGGGCGGGAAGGCCAGCACCGAACGTCCCGGGCCGCCAAACGCTTGGAGGGTGTGTTGGATCACCTCGTTCGATCCGTTGGCCGCCCAAATGTTCTCGCCGGTGAGTCCGTGGCCGAGGTAAGTCGCCAGACCGTTGCGCAACGACGTGAACTCCCGATCGGGGTAACGGTTGATGAGCGTCATCGCCTCGCGCACGCGCCCCATGATGTCGTCGATCACGTTTTCCGGCACGGGGTGCGTGTTCTCGTTGACATTCAGCTCGACCCGAACGTGCTTCTGCGGGGCGCCGTAGGGCGTGAGTCCGCGCAGATCGTCGCGAAGGGG
>CAIWRM010000260.1 GCA_903915075.1 uncultured Microbacteriaceae bacterium | reverse complement strand
GTTGGTGTCAGGGGGTCCCGCCGGTTCGAGACGTTGCCAAGTCAACGCACCGCGTTGACAGGATGCAACGTCGAGCCGTGCGGCGCACCCCGACTCATGTCGAATGCCCGCCCTCAATGGGCGGGCATTCGACATGATGGCGTTGTGACAGCGGGCCCCCGGATTTCGAGCCGTCGGTAAGACAAAGCATCGCTTTGTCAGGCGCTGACGGCGAGCGACGGGGCGCACCCCGACCCCACAGCACCTTCAGGCCCTGGCGCTGAGCCGTGGGGACAAATCCTGTCACGCACCGCGTTGACCGGATGCAACGAAAGAGCCATGCGGCGCACCCGACCAACGAGCCGAGTGGGGCACACACCACTAGTTCAAAGGAAGAAATCTAGCCCCCTGCTAACTTCGTGCCACAAGAACCGTGAGAGCAATGAGGTGAGGAAAGTCAATGACCAGAAAAGTTATTGTGGCTGCAAGTTCAGTTCTCGGATTAACTGCCGCTCTACTTGCCGTCAGTCCTGCGTGGGCTGACGAAACAGAGGGTTCCGCCAGTACTTATTCGACACCTGCGGGTTCAAGTGTGACGTTCACGGTCACCAACCACACCGACCCCGCAGATTGGGACTGGTGTGATTTACAAACGGGACCCGGCTTTAGCATGACGCTTTTGTTCGCCGCAAATATCGGAGGGGCCGACTTTGTGTTGCCAACTGGCTCAATCGATCCGGGCAATCCGGGCGCCGGCTCCTTCACGTGGAGCGCAGCGCCTTCCGAGACTGAATCCGTGACAGTGACCATTCCCGTTGATGCCGTTCCGGGAACCTATGAAGTGATCCTCGGCTGTGTCACGCCAGGCCCTGACTATCTCCACCCACTTGATGTCGCGCGACCCATCGATTTTGAGATTACCGCCCCAGCCCCAGCGCCAACTCCAGCGCCAACTCCTGATGCCGAATTGCCCAACACGGGAGCTGACACCACCGTAGCTCTTGTGGCTTCGGGTCTCGCCGGTATCGCACTTGTGGCAGGTGTCGGAACTTTAGCACTGCGCCGTCGGGTAACCGCGAAGAAGTAATTTTGGCCATGACATTTCCCGCCACTTCGCGAAAGAAGGTGACCCCTGTGCGTTCTCTCAAGTTTGTTTTATCATTCATTAGTGCCGCTCTGGTCGGCGCAACCACATTCGTCGCTTCGCCGGCAATGGCGCTAGATCCGCACATCCAATATGTCGAGTGCGGGAATGTTGGGTCCAATGAGCTTTACGGCGAAATTTATATTCAAGCCGGGCAGGATGTGACCTTCATCTTTAGCCCAGGAACCTGTCTTGAGGCTTATTGGAACGATTGGAATCCTGCCCTGTCCAATGACTTGGCATTGTTTGGGACGCTTGAGAGAACATTCGCCGCCGAGGATGTTGTTTTTGGAAACTTATTTAAGATTTTGTACGCTGACGGCGTTCATTTCGTCCAATTGAGGTTCCTCAACTTGTCGGCAGATCACACAGTCTCGTTCAACCCGAATGGTGGCACAGGCGCAATCCCACCTTCGACCGGGTCCGGAAGTCTCACGCTCCCGTCAAACACAATCACTCGAGATGACATGACCTTCATGGGATGGGCTACTAGTCAAGCAAACGCTGATGCGGGAATCGTTGCATTCGCAGACGCGGCAACAATTGATGTGTCTTCAGACATCACGCTTTTTGCCGTGTGGAGTGCCGAATCAGGCTCAGCCCTGGCTAACACGGGAGCATCGAACGTCTCGCTCAGCGTGGTTATCGCCGGTGGAAGCATGATCCTTGGCGGTTGGATGGTGTTGGCGCGCAGGCTTGCGAGGCGTTAGCGCGCCAGCGGTATGAGCGCTTCGAGCTTCACGAGTTCCCCGGACTGCGTTCGCAACCAGCTCAGGCATAGATCGTCAAAAATCTGACTGCCCAACCCGGTCCGCGGTGACGCCGGCAACGGTTGACCGTCGTTTTTCACGATTAGTCTGCAGGTGTTGTCACTGTCATCGATTGAGACGTGTACGTAAATGTGCGTTGCTTCACCGTGACGCATTGCGTTTCCACACCCCTCGCGAATGAGCTCTACGAGGGCGCTCGTCGCAACTGGCTCCTGAAGAAGTCGTGACCGGGCCTCGACCGGAAAGTCGAGTGAAATCTTGACGACCCCATCCCACAACTCGACGAAGTCGCTAATAGCCGTGTCGAGGTCGATGCTGGTTTCGAGGGGCTCATTGAGCAACTGGATTGAGGACGCAATGCTCGCCTGCAAATCAGTTATCCGCGAATCCGCTGCAGAGCCATCGTTGCCGTCTCCTAACCGATGTATGGCAGCTGAAACTATTTGTTGAACCGGCCCGTGTAGCAGTCGCGAGATTCCCTTTTGTAGACGCCGCATCTCGCCGTTGAGCTGAACCACCTCGCGTTTAAGCTCGTCAACGGTCACAAGTAGCGTTTCGCGAATGGAGCGCAACGTGTCGCGAACACTAAACACAAGTGTGACAGTCCAGACCAGAGAGATCCCGAGCACGATCCATCCGACGTATACAGTCGCGGCTGTGAACCCATAGCCCGACAGTGCTTCCATTACCGGCGGGCACATTGCCATCAGTCCTATGGTGATGACAGCAAAGCTGGATGCTCTCGCAGCCACCGGCATTCTCTGAGGCAGAATCAGCCACAACAAACGCACAACGGTGAGGCCAACGAACGTGATGGCGACGGGTGCGGTCGCAGTGACCAACCCGCGCAGGCCCAAAGTCGGTATGAGAAAGAGCCCGACAAGGAGTCCAAGCCAGATTGCGGCAGAGAATGGATGTGACGGATTGGTCCTCATTGCGTTGACCATCAGGACGCGCCACGAGATTCGTGGGTTAGCGACAACAACCGAGCGGGGCTGAAAGGTGTTGACCTCGTTCGAGATTTGAAAACTCAATGGCCGTATCACATCGTCGACCAGGTGATTGAGTTCGGCAGAAATGTCGGCGCGAACGAGCGTTTTCATTCTCGAAAGCGATTGCTCGAGTTGCTCGCGCACGGTCGATACAAGTTCACTTTTGCGCTGCTCGATACGCACTGAGGCTTCGGTGCGTATGGCGATGAGCTCGTCGGCCGTCTTTGCCAGCTCCTCGTTGTTTCGAGCCAGTTCACGAGCCAGTGAGATGAGAATCCCCGAGACAAGAAGGAACGCGAAAAGACCGGGGATGGCCACGATCAGTCGTTGTCCAATTGTCCACTGATCGGTGAATTGGGTAACGATGAGTAGCCAATTCTGAGTCACGGAGCCGACGACGGTGGCCACGGCGAAAATGCCAAGCGTGAGGAGCGGCATTGGACGCTTTCGCGCAACCTGGAGCAGGAGCATCTTGCCCAGACCCAAGACGGCGCTTATCACCAAAAAGGAGGTGATGCGCACGGCGAGAAACTCCACAATGCGACCATTGAGGTCGGTGAATGGCGCAACGAGGGAGCCCGAAGCTAATTGAACGAGAAGCAGCACAACCATAATCCAGCTGATTGCATCGGGAGAGCCGAGCCGATTCCATGCTTGTTTCATGCGCGCTACCTTTTAGGGACGCCACTGATGGCCATGTAGCGACGTATTGCCTCCACGCGAGGCACGACAACTTCGTCTTGGGCGATGTTAAAAGCCTTGAATATCTCACTGACGCGCTGCTCAACGCTCGAGAGACTGACGTTTCTCTGCTTGGCAATTTCTCTGTTCGAGAGGCCGAGTGACATCATGTGCAGAATTTCGCGCTGCGTTTTGGTGAGCAGATCAAGCGCGCCCTTGCTGTCTTTGTCTTGTCGAAGGTGCTCGGCATGCCCGGTGGCCGCGGTGTTGATCGACTCGACGAGTGCGCGGGTATCATGCACGAGTGATTTGCGCAGGTACGCGACGCCATCGGGTATGTGAGCACCTTGCAGGCCGGCGCTTGTCGAATCAGCGTGCTTGCTCAGAAGAATTGCGGCAATCGCAGGGTGTGTCTTGCGAACGACCTGTATAAAATCGATGCCATTTGGACCGTCGCCGAGGTCGATGTCGACCAGTACCACGTCAGGATCGAAAGATTTCAGTTGCCTCTTGGCGGCGACAGCGCTCAAGGCGAGTTTCGCATCGAAGCCTTCGTTGTTGAGGGCGCCGGCCATGAGTGAGCCCATGAACGCGTCATCTTCGACAATGAGGATGCGCCGCTGGAACTGCGTCATGAGGACCTGCCTTCGCGTCAAAGTTTGACACCAAACCCTTCGGTTAGCACCTTTTTCTGTGGGGCGTGCCCCACCTTCAGTGCCACTGAGCTCCCCCCGGCCTCCTTCGTTTCGATACGTCAACTACGTTGACTACTCAACGAGCGGAAGCGATACGTCAACTTCGTTGACTACTCAACGAACGAAGGAGTGCACCCCCATTTCAGGTTTGGTACGTAGAGTTGAACTATCCCACCACGCCAGGAGTGAGCGACATGGATCGCATCGTTTTTGAAAGAGAAGCCCCACCTCGAGACGTCATCGAGGCGAGTCTTGCCGACTCTGTCTTGGCGACGTTCTGGCTCGATACCGCTCCCCCGCCCGCGTACCCCACGCTCGAGAGTGACATCGCGGCGGATCTTCTCATCGTAGGTGGCGGTTACACGGGCCTGTGGAGCGCCGTGCGCGCTAAGGAGCGCAACCCGGAGAAGAGCGTTGTGCTCATTGAGATGAACCGCATCGGCTGGGCTGCCTCAGGACGCAACGGCGGTTTTTGCGATGCGAGTCTCACCCACGGTCGTGAGAATGGCCTCACCCGTTGGCCGGAGGAGTTCGATGAACTCGAGCGACTGGGCAACGAGAACCTCGACGAGATTGAACAGACCGTTTCTCGTTACGGCATGGACGTTGAGTTTGAGCGAACGGGAACGCTGAGTGTGGCAACCGAGCCGCATCAGATTGAGTGGGTCTCGAGCGAACCCGTGGCCTTCAACGAAGCCGAGGTGCGCAAGCAGATCAACTCGCCCACGTATTTGGCCGGGGCCTGGGAGAAGGACACCACGGCTCTGGTTCACCCGGCGAAGCTTGTCTCGGAGCTCGCCCGCGTTGCCACAGAACTCGGTGTGCTCATCTACGAGCAAACACCAGCCGAGAAGGTTCGGCGCGACCTTCGCGTGGTCACGCCTCGCGCCACGGTCACGGCACAGCAGATCATTCTGGCGACCAATGCCTATCCGGGTTTGCTCAAGCGCAATGCCCTCATGACCGTGCCCGTGTACGACTACGTGCTGACGACCGAACC
>CAIWRM010000259.1 GCA_903915075.1 uncultured Microbacteriaceae bacterium | reverse complement strand
TGGGAGAGGTTGCGGCCAACATCCGCAAGCTCCGCAAGCCTGAGCCCTACAAGGGCAAGGGAATTCGTTACGAAGGCGAAGTTGTTCGCCGCAAGGCCGGAAAGGCTGGTAAGTAGCCATGGCACTCGGAGTTCGAGGAAAGAGTAAGTCGGCCGCACGCGACCGTCGCCACACTCGTTTGCGCAAGAAGATTGAGGGAACGGCAAGCCGTCCCCGCCTGGTGGTCACGCGTTCGGCCCGCCACGTGTTCGTGCAGGTCATCGACGATGCCAAGGGTCACACGCTGGCCTTCGCATCGACCCTCGAGGCCGACATGCGCACCTTCAGCGGCGACAAGACCGCTAAGGCCAAAAAGGTCGGTGAGCTCGTAGCCGAGCGCGCCAAGAAGGCCGGTATCGAGTCCGTGGTGTTTGACCGCGGTGGAAACAAGTACGCCGGTCGCGTTGCCGCGATTGCCGACGGTGCCCGAGAGGGAGGACTGAGCCTGTGAGCGAAGAAATCGAAACCCCAGAAGTGACCGAAGAGGTTGCTGCCGCCCCGGCCGCCGTTGACGCAGTTGCTGATGCAGCCGTGACGACGGATGCCGCAGAAGGCGCCGAAGCTGCTCCGGCAGCAGAGAGCGCCGACAACCGAAACGAGCCTCGTGAGGCACGTCGCGGTTCGCGCGAACGCAACCCCAACCAGGGTCGCAACAGCCGCGATCGTGACGCAGAGAAGAGCCAGTTCCTCGAGCGCGTGGTCACCATCAACCGTGTTTCCAAAGTGGTCAAGGGTGGTCGTCGCTTCAGCTTCACCGCGCTGGTCGTTGTGGGAGACGGTAACGGCATGGTGGGCGTGGGCTACGGCAAGGCTAAGGAGGTCCCTCTGGCTATCGCCAAGGGTGTCGAGGATGCCAAGAAGAACTTCTTCCGCGTGCCTCGCGTAGCTGCCACGATTCCTCACCCCGTTCAGGGTGAGGCCGCTGCTGGTGTGGTGCTCCTGCGTCCGGCTGCTGCCGGTACCGGTGTTATCGCCGGCGGTCCGGTTCGTGCCGTACTCGAGTGCGCCGGTATCCACGACGTGCTGAGCAAGTCGCTGGGTTCGTCGAACACCATCAACATTGTTCACGCCACCGTAGAGGCCCTCAAGCAGCTCGAAGAGCCGCGCGCCGTGGCCGCTCGTCGTGGCCTTGATTTTGATCACGTTGCTCCGGCTCGCCTCGTGCGCGCCGAAGCTGAGGCCCTCGCGGCGGCAAAGGATGCCGCCAAGGCAACCGCTGCTGCCGAAAAGGCCGCTGCAAAGGCAGGTGTCTAATGGCTGCTCGTCTCAAGGTGACGCAGATCAAGTCCGTAATCAGTGAAAAACAGAACCAGCGCGACACGCTTCGCAGTCTGGGCCTCAAGCGCATTGGCGACATTGTTGTCAAAGAAGATAGCCCGGTAAACCGTGGCTACGTGCGCACCGTGGCTCACCTGGTGAAGGTCGAGGAGATTGACTAATGGCCGAAGAAAAGAAGCCCGCCGCCAAGGCGGCAGCCCCCAAGGCTGCTGCTGCGAAGCCGGCTACCGAGAAAGCTGCCGCCCCCAAGGCTGCCGCTGCTAAGCCCGCAACCGCTAAGGCTGCAACCGCCAAGGCTGCTCCGGCGAAGGCCGCTGCACCGAAAGCTGCTGCTAAGCCCGCGACCGAGAAGGCTGCCGCCCCTAAGGCTGCTGCTGCCAAGCCCGCTGCTGAGAAGGCCGCTGCGCCTGCCTCAGCCGCAGCGAAGGCTGACGCACCCAAGGCTGACGCACCCAAAGCAGCCGCTCCGAAGGCAGCTGTAGCCCCGAAGGCAAAGGCCAAGAAGCCCGTCGCTGAGAAGCGAGATCAGGTTATCAAGGTGCACCACCTCCGTCCCGCCGCCGGATCCAAGAAGCCCCGCACACGCGTGGGCCGTGGTGAGGGCTCAAAGGGTAAGACGGCTGGTCGTGGAACCAAGGGAACCAAGGCTCGTTACCAAGTCAAGATTGGTTTCGAGGGTGGTCAGATGCCCCTGCACATGCGCACTCCGAAACTGCGCGGATTCAAGAACCCCTTCCGCGTTGAGTACCAGGTGGTCAACCTCGACAAGCTTGCCGAGCTCTACCCCTCGGGTGGAGACGTCACCATCATCGATCTCGTGTCGAAGGGTGCTGTTCGCAAGAACGAAAAGGTCAAGGTTCTCGGCAACGGTGACATTGGGGTTAAACTCAATGTCAGCGTAGACAAGGTCTCGAGCTCGGCTGAGCAGAAGATCGTCGCCGCCGGCGGCTCCGTCAAGTAGACCCGACCACCTTCTCGCTCGAAAACGGAGACATATCGTGTTTAGCGCTATCGGACGGATTTTCCGCACACCCGACCTGCGACGCAAGATTGCGTTCACGCTGGGAATTGTTGTGCTGTTCCGTCTTGGTTCGTTCATCCCCAGCCCGTTCGTTGATTTCTCGAACGTGCAAACCTGTCTGGCCGCAAACCAGAACACGTCGGGGCTTTACGAGCTGGTAAACCTGTTCTCCGGTGGTGCTCTGCTTCAGCTCTCCATTTTTGCTCTCGGAATCATGCCGTACATCACGGCGTCGATCATCATCCAGCTTCTGCGCGTGGTGATTCCTCACTTTGAGGCTCTCCACAAGGAAGGTCAAGCTGGCCAGAGCAAGCTCACCCAGTACACGCGCTACCTCACCATTGCGCTGGGTATTCTGCAGTCCACCACACTCATCACGGTGGCTCGCAGTGGCGCCCTGTTCGGCAACTCTTCGGAGCCGGCCTGTGCGCAGTTGCTCACTAATGAAGCCTGGTACGCCATTCTGCTCATGGTCATCACGATGACCGCAGGTACCGGTTTGATCATGTGGATGGCAGAGCTCGTCACCGAGCGCGGAATCGGCAACGGCATGTCGTTGCTCATCTTCATCTCGATTGCCTCCATCTTCCCGACGTCGATGGGCTCCATCTTCGCCAGCAAGGGAATCAACACCTTCCTGATCGTTCTGGCAGTGGGCCTGGTCATTGTGGGACTCATCGTCTTCGTTGAGCAATCGCAACGGCGCATCCCCGTGCAGTACGCGAAGCGGATTGTTGGTCGGCGCACCTATGGCGGAAACAACACTTACATTCCGCTCAAGGTCAACATGGCCGGCGTTATTCCGGTGATCTTCGCATCGTCGCTGCTCTACCTGCCGGCGCTCATCGCGCAGTTCAACCAGCCGGCCGCCGGTCAGCCCGCCGCAGAGTGGGTGAACTGGATTACCAACAACCTCGTCTCGGGTGACAGCCCCATGTACATGGCGCTCTTCTTCCTGCTCATCGTGGGATTCACCTACTTCTACGTGGCCATCACGTTTAACCCTGAAGAGGTTGCCGAGAACATGAAGCAGTACGGTGGCTTCATTCCGGGTATCCGTGCGGGACGCCCCACGGCCGAGTACCTCAACTACGTGCTCACGCGCATCACGCTTCCCGGTTCGCTCTACCTCGGCCTGGTCGCACTCATCCCGCTGGTGGCACTCACGCTTTTGGGAGCCAACACCAACTTCCCCTTCGGTGGAACGTCAATTCTCATCATCGTGGGTGTTGGTCTGGAAACCGTAAAGCAGATTGACTCGCAACTGCAGCAGCGACACTACGAGGGTCTCCTCAAGTGACGCGCCTGCTCCTCGTCGGCCCGCCAGGCGCCGGTAAGGGTACGCAGGCTGCGATTCTTGCCGAAACGTATGGCATCCCGGCCATCTCAACGGGGGATATGTTTCGTAGCAACGTCGTCAACGGAACGCCCCTCGGGTTGCAGGTCAAGGCCATCATGGAAGCCGGCGAGTATGTGCCCGACGCACTCACCAACGAGATTGTTGCTGAACGCCTCGGCGAGGCTGACGCCCGCGCCGGTTTCCTGCTCGACGGATATCCCCGCACCCTTGACCAGGTCAACGAACTCGACCGCATACTGTTGGCTCAGAACGCGGCCCTCGACGTGGTCGTTCTCCTCGAAGCCGACATCGACGAGGTGGTTGGCCGCCTCCTTAAGCGGGCCACCGAACAGGGCCGGCTTGACGACACCGAAGAAGTGATTCGACACCGCATGGCTGTTTACGCCGAGCAGACGTCACCGCTCATCGGTGTCTATGACAAGCGCAATCTCGTTGTTCGCGTCAATGCTCTCGGTGCTGTTGACGAGGTCACTGCGCGCATCGTCGACGCACTGGCTCAGCGCGGCATCTCGGCCTCCTAGGCTCGTTGTGTTCGCCCGCCCTAACATCTACAAGTCCGCCGAAGAGATCCGGCTCATGGTGGAGCCCGGGTTGGCCACGGCCGCTGCGCTCGACGCAGCCCGCAAGACGATTGCTGTGGGAGCAACCACGCTCGATGTTGACACCGCAGCCGAACGAGCAATTGTGAGGCGCGGTGGATCGTCAAACTTCAAACTCGTGCCCGGATACCGGCATACCGTGTGTGCCTCGGTAAACGACGAGGTGGTGCACGGAATTCCCACGGCACGCGTGTTGGCCGCCGGCGACATCGTCTCCATCGATGCCGGCGCCATTCTGGCCGGCTGGAATGGGGATGCCGCCATCACGGTGGTGTTGCCCGATGACTCACGCCCCGACCTCGTTGCCGAGCGCGAGACCCTCTCCGCGGTCACGCGCGGCTCACTCTGGGCGGGCATCGCTCGACTGGCAACCGCTAAGCATCTCAACGAGCTCGGCGACGCCATCGAAGGGTACATCGAAGACGAGGGATCACGACTCGGCCACGAGTTCGGAATTCTCACCGAGTACGTGGGACACGGCATCGGCCGGTCGATGCACGAAGACCCGCCCGTCTTCAACTTCCGCGTCAAGGGCAAGGGCCCCGACGTCAAGCCGGGACTCGTCGTGGCTATCGAACCCATGGTGACCTGGGGGAGTCCGGCCACCAAGGTACTCGACGATGGCTGGACGGTGTCGACCGTCGACGGGCTTTCCGCCTGCCACTGGGAGCACACGGTTGCCGTGCACAAGGACGGCATTTGGGTCACCACGGCGGTCGACGGCGGAGCTGCCGACCTCGCAGCATGGGGCGTCACGCCCGTACGCCCCGCCTAGCCACCTAGTCAGGGACGTGCGAAAGTCGCCTCGATTGGCGCACCGCTGGTATACCACGTAGTATTGGTTCTTGGTGTCTATTGGCATGCCTGTCGGCATGTCTCGAGACGTCCGACCCGCAATCCTGTGGGTACGCACGACCAGAAGCACGATGCAAACGAAGTGAGTTTATGGCCAAGAAAGACGGCGTTATCGAGATCGAAGGCTCGGTTGTCGAAGCGCTGCCCAACGCCATGTTCCGCGTGGAGTTGACCAACGGCCACAAGGTTCTTGCCCACATTTCGGGCAAGATGCGCCAGCACTACATCCG
>CAIWRM010000258.1 GCA_903915075.1 uncultured Microbacteriaceae bacterium | reverse complement strand
GTCTAACCCCTCCGTGATGCTCGCTGCCGGTCTTCTGGCGCGCAACGCATCGAAAAAGGGACTCAAGTCAAAGCCGTGGGTCAAGACCACACTGGCTCCGGGTTCGAAAGTAGTGACCGACTACTACGAGAAGGCAGGACTCAACACGTATCTCGAAGACCTCGGGTTCTACACCGTGGGCTACGGATGCACGACGTGCATTGGCAACTCCGGTCCACTCGACGAAGAGATTTCGACCGCCATCAACGCGAACGATCTTGCCGTTACCGCGGTTCTCTCGGGTAACCGCAACTTTGAGGGACGCATCAACCCCGACGTCAAGATGAACTATCTGGCGAGCCCTCCGTTGGTGATTGCTTACGCTCTCGCGGGGTCCATGGATTTCGACTTCGAAAGCCAGCCACTCGGACAGGGGAGTGACGGCAAGGACGTCTATCTCGCCGAGATCTGGCCCGACCCGGACGAGGTCCAGCAGGTGATCGATGCCAACATCGACACGGAAATGTTTACCCACGAGTATGCGGGAGTGTTCGACGGCGATGACCGCTGGCGCTCACTGCCCACGCCGACGGGCGCCACGTTTGAGTGGGACGCGAAGTCCACTTACGTGCGCAAGCCTCCCTATTTCGATGGAATGTCCATGAAGCCGGATGCCGTTGCGGACATCACGGGAGCTCGAGTTCTGGCGACCCTGGGCGACTCGGTCACCACCGACCACATTTCACCCGCTGGTTCGATCAAGGCGGGCACACCGGCTGCTCAATATCTCGACGCTCACGGAGTGGGTCGGGCCGATTACAACTCCTACGGTTCGCGTCGCGGCAACCACGAGGTCATGATTCGCGGTACGTTCGCGAACATTCGACTCAAGAATCAGCTGCTGGACGGGATTGAGGGAGGCTACACGCGTGACTTCACGCAGGCCGACGGCCCGCAGGCGTTCATTTACGACGCCAGTGAGCGCTACCAAGCCGCTGGCATTCCCCTGGTGATCTTTGCCGGTAAAGAGTATGGCTCAGGGTCATCGCGCGACTGGGCGGCTAAAGGCACGAGCCTGTTGGGCGTCGGTGCGGTTATCGCCGAGAGCTTCGAGCGTATCCACCGTTCCAACTTGATTGGCATGGGTGTTCTCCCGCTGCAGTTCCCTGCCGGACAAACGTGGGACTCGCTCGGTCTCGACGGCACGGAGGTCGTATCCATCACGGGAATTGAAGCGCTCAATTCGGGGCCGTCACCCAAGACCGTGCGCGTGGTCGCCACCCCCAGCGACCTGTCACCCTCTGGCAAGTCCATCATCGAATTCGACGCAGTGGTAAGAATCGATACGCCCGGAGAGGCCGACTACTACCGCAACGGCGGAATCCTGCAGTACGTGCTTCGTTCCCTCGTGGCATAGTCCTCGCGGGTTACCTAGAATTCTCTGTATGAGCTTGCTGTCGTCTATTCGTGGTCCCCGCGATCTCGACGCACTCTCCGCGGACCAGCTGAGCGAACTCGCAGCCGAGATTCGTACGTTTCTGATCGCCGAGGTGGCGCGTAGCGGAGGTCACCTGGGGCCCAACTTGGGAGTCGTCGAGCTGACGATGGCTCTGCATCGCGTGTTTGATTCGCCGACGGATCCGATTGTGTTTGATACGGGGCACCAGTCGTATGTGCACAAACTGCTTACCGGACGCCAAAACTTTGACGCACTCCGGGAACGCGGCGGCCTCGCGGGCTATCCGCAACGCCGCGAGTCTCCGCACGACATTGTGGAGAGTTCGCACGCGTCGTCGTCGCTATCGTGGGCCGACGGCATCTCGCGCGCTTTTGAGATGACAGGTCAAGCCAACCGGCACGTCGTGGCTGTTGTTGGGGACGGTGCTCTGACGGGCGGCATGACCTGGGAAGCCCTCAACAACATCACGCACGACAACACGCGAAATCTTGTCATTGTCGTGAACGACAACGGGCGCTCGTACGCCCCGACCATCGGTGGAATGGCGCGCTACCTTGACCGCGTCCGAACCCGACGTTCGTATCGCAATCTGCACCTGACGTCGCGCAAGGCGTTCGACAAGCTCGGTCCCACGGCCCGTGCCATCTATCGAGGTGTGCGCGGAGGAATACGGGGCTTCCTCAGTAACTTCGTGAAGAACCATTCGCTCTACGCCAACCTCGACATCAAGTACGTCGGCCCCGTGGACGGTCACAACATCAGTACGCTCGAGAACGCGCTGAGGCAGGCCAAGAATTACGGGGCGCCGGTCATTGTGCATGTCATCACGGAGAAGGGCCGGGGCTACCAGCCGGCTCGCGACGACGTTGCAGATCAGTTTCACGCTGTGGGTCGCATCGATCCAGAAACCGGGGAACCCACCTCGTCGTCGAGCCCATCATGGACCGACGTCTTCAGCGAGGAGATCACCGCTCACGCGGCGCGTGACGAGCGAATTGTGGCGATTACCGCGGCCATGCTCCGCCCGACGGGGCTTGGTGCGATGCAGGAGCGTTTTCCCGAACGGGTACTCGATGTGGGCATTGCCGAGCAGCACGCCGTCACGGCCGCGGCCGGCATGGCATTCGGAGGTCTCCACCCGGTCGTGGCTATTTATGCGACGTTCATGAACCGCGCCTTTGACCAGGTGCTGATGGATGTCGGACTCCATCAGGCCGGCGTCACCTTTGTGCTCGACCGAGCTGGCGTGACGGGGCCGGACGGCCCCAGTCACCACGGAATGTGGGATCTGGCGCTGCTGCAGATTGTGCCCGGCATTAGGTTGGCTGCTCCGCGTGACGCACAGCGGTTGCGTGAAGAACTTGCCGAAGCATTGGCCGTTGATGATGGCCCTACCGTGATTCGCTATCCCAAGGGATCCGTGGGTGCGGAGATCGTGGCCCAGCGTCGAACCGCCGATGGCGTGGATGTGCTGCGCGAAGCCGCGCACAAGGACGTCCTGATTGTCGCTATCGGCGACATGGCGCGAATCGCCCTCGACGTTGCGGAGCGCCTTGCCCAGCAGGGCATTGGAGCGACGGTCATTGATCCGCGCTGGGTCGTTCCCGTGGCAGCATCCGTGATTTCCCTGGCAGCCGACCACCGTCTCGTGATCACCCTCGAAGATGGCGTGCGCGTTGGCGGCATCGGCACCCGAATTCGACAGGACCTGCGCGGTGCCGGGGTGGACACGGCTGTGGACGAACTCGGGCTTCCCGACGAGTTCATCGATCACGGAGACCGCGCGGAGATTCTCGCGGACGCAGGTCTCACCGCTCAAGCAATTACGCGAGACGTCGTCGCCCAGGTCGTCGGCAGCAAGATTCCCGTGGCTCGTCCACTGCCGGATGACGACGTATCTGTTGGCCTCCCTGCGGAGGGCAACACCAAGCGCAAGAAGTAGCGCTTAGGCTTTCGCGACCCCGGCAATGCGCGGGTGGTTGAACGTGTCGCCAAACACTCGTTCGCTGGCTCCGCAGCGGTCGAGGTAGGGCGTGATGCCGCCCATCAGGAAGGGATAACCGGCGCCCATGATCATGCACAGATCGATGTCGGCGGCGCTCGCCACAACT
>CAIWRM010000257.1 GCA_903915075.1 uncultured Microbacteriaceae bacterium | reverse complement strand
GATCGCCACGTTCGGTGCGTTCGTCTCACTGCTGCCCGGTAAGGACGGCCTGCTGCACATCTCTGAGGTGCGCAAGCTCGCCGGCGGAAAGCGCGTGGAGAACGTCGAAGACGTGCTCTCGGTGGGCCAGAAGGTTCTCGTTGAGATCACCAAGATTGATGACCGTGGAAAGCTGTCGCTGGCCCCGGTTCTCGAAGGCGAAGAGGGTGCTTCGGGCGACGACAGCGCCGAAGGTGACGACGACTAGTCTTCGTCAACCCCAACGATCCGTTCACATCCCCCGTCGTTTCTCGGCGGGGGATGTGTCGTTAATCTCTGGTGTATCTGCACCCTTGTTGCGGTAATATTTTTTCTAGTCATGAATGTTCCTGGGGATTCGATGCGGACAACGGGAGAAATTTCGCCGGACGCTCGACGACGCGTGGGCACGACCGCCATCGAGGTTCATCCCGTCGCTCTGGGCGGCGCCACCTTTGGCTGGAAGCTGAGTGCCGGTGAGGCCACCGACATTCTCGACCGTTTTGTGACCCACGGCGGCAACCTCATCGACACGGCCGACTCGTACGCTTCGGGTGTCAGCGAGCAGGTCATCGGTTCGTGGATGCGCAGTCGCGCAAACCGTGAGTCCGTTGTGGTCGCGACCAAGATCGGCCATTCCACTGAGCTACCGGGTCTGGCCTCAGCCAACATTCGCCAGGCTGTTGATGCCTCGTTGACGCGTCTGCAGACCGACTACATCGATCTGCTCTACTTTCACGGGCCCGACCCGGAGGTGCCCTTAATCGAAAGCCTGTCGGCGGTCGAGGAGCTCATCGCAGCAGGCAAGGTGCGCGCTCTGGGTGCGTCAAATTTCTCTCCGCAGTTGCTCCTCGAAGCCCGGGTGGCCTCGGCCAATGGCCTGCCGCTCATTCAGGCGGCCACCATGGAGTACTCGATCCTTCATCGCACCATCGAACCCGAGTTTCGTCCCCTCGTCGAGGCCCAGGGGGTGTCACTCATGCCCTACTTCGTCTTGGCGCACGGCTACTTGGGCCGGCACCGCGCGCTCAAATCGGCCGATCCGGCAGATGTCCGCTTGCGGCGTGCGGCCGCTCAGGCGAATCGACACGGCTCTCAGGTTTTGGCGCGCCTCGACGAGGTTGCCGCAGAGTGTGGCGTTGGAGTGGCCGCGCTGAGCCTCGCGTGGGTACTCCACCAACCCTCAGTCACCGCCGCTGCCGTGGGAGTCGACAGCGTCGCGGATCTTGATCAGTTGATGGCGGCTGCGCGACTCACCCCAAATCTTTCGCAGTGGGCGCGCCTCTCCGACGTCTAACCGAGTCGTTTCCGGGGCTTCACGCGTAACGTTCGGTCAATGACGTTGAGGCATTCCGGCTAGGGTAGAAAGCCGTATGACGTCTCCCGTAATTTTTCCCCTTGACCAGGGCGAACTCTCTGTTGAGGCCACCGGCGGGGCACTGGTTCGTCGCACGGTTCTCCCCAGCGGCGTTCGAGTTCTCACCGAGAAAGTTGCCGGAGCGCGCAGCGTCACGATCGGCTTTTGGGTTGCCGTGGGATCGCGCGACGAGATCGCTGCCGAGGCTGCCAACGGACTCTCCGGCGGACACCCGGCAAGCCTGGGCTCCACACACTTTCTCGAGCACCTGCTCTTCAAGGGCACCACAACCCGTTCGGCGTTCGACATCGCGTCGGCGTTTGATGCCGTGGGCGGTGAGCAAAACGCGGTCACGGCAAAGGAATACACCTGCTACTACGCCAAGGTGCGCGACGAAGACACCGAGATGGCGGTCGAGGTCATGGCCGACATGCTCACGTCGAGCGTTCTGGACCCTCAGGAGTTTGAGACCGAGCGCGGGGTCATCCTTGAAGAACTCGCCATGGCCGAAGACGATCCCACAGATGTTGCTCAGGAGCGGCTCTTCGAGGCGGTTCTGGGAGAACACCCGCTGGGGCGTCCTATCGGCGGCGATGCCGAAACCATTCGCGCCGCGTCACGGGATGGTGTTCTGGCGCACTACCGAGCCAACTATCGGCCCAACGATCTGGTGGTCACGGCAGCAGGAAACATCGACCACGATCACCTCGTGCAGTGGTTGGTTCGTCACCTGACTGCTGCCGACTGGGACATGGCGGCAACGGCAGATCCGGTGGCACGCCGTGTGACAACTCCCGCAGCGGTGGTTCGAGGCCAACAGCTGGTCGTGGTTGAGCGTCCCATCGAGCAAGCCAACCTCATGATTGGTTGGCCGGGCATCACGAGCACCGACGATCGGCGCGTTGCCCTGTCGACCATGAATGCCATTTTCGGCGGAGGTATGTCGTCGCGCCTTTTTCAAGAGATTCGTGAGAAGCGCGGGCTCGCCTATTCGGTCTATTCCTTTTCGTCGGGCTACTCCGACGCCGGAGTCTTTGGCCTGTATGCCGGGTGCAGCCCGCGCAACGTCACCGAGGTGGCGTCCCTCCTGTTCGACGAGTTTCACCGGCTCGCCACCGACGGCGTCACGGCCGCCGAGTTGGCACGCGCCAAGGGCCAACTGGCCGGCTCGGCTGCATTGGCCCTCGAAGACACCGACACGCGAATGTCGCGACTGGGTCGTGCCGAGATCGGTTCGGGCGAATTCATTGACTATGAAGCCAGCATCGGTATGCTCAACGCGGTCACCATCGACCAGATCACCGAGCTCGCGGCAGATATTGCCTCTCGAGACGCCTCGGTGGTTGTTGTGGGCAAAGCCAAAGAAAATGACCTGAGCAAGATTGTGGAGAAGGGGCGCGGATGGGGCACACACTCGTCTTAGTTCGTCACGGGGAGCAGCGCGACGCCGAGCAGGGCGTCAACGATGGCCAACTCTCCGAGCGCGGCGTGGAGCAGTCGCGCCTGGTTGCTCAACGGCTCGCTTCCCTCAAATTCACGAACGTCTGGCACTCACCCTTCGACCGCGCCGCAGACACGGTGCGCGTGTTGCGCGAGACACTCCCGCATATCGACCCTCAACCCTCCGCGCTGTTGATGGACTGCGTGCCGTCGGGGCCGTCCGCGGAGATGCCGAGAACATACAAATCGTTTTTCACCCCGCGCACGCAAGCTGAAATCGAAGCGGGTGCGGCGCAAATGGCTGACGCTGTGGCCGAGTACCTCGGCCCGGGGGTCAAGGGTCAGACGGATCTTTTGGTCACCCACAATACGGTGATTGCCTGGCTGGTACGCGAGGTTTTGGGGGCGCCCGAGTGGAAGTGGCTCACGCTCTCGCAAGCGCACTGCGGCATCACGGTTCTTCATCAGCGCACCGGCCGGCCGTGGACTCTGGTGAGTCACAACGATGTGGGACATCTGCCCTCCAACCTGCGCACGGGCCTCCCGGAGACCTTCGCTCTCTAGCGCGACAACTCGGCCGCAAAGCCATCGAGCACCAGGTGGTCAAGTCGATTGCGACCGACGAAGCCTCCGCCATGCGTGAGGCGTCGAGGGTGAGGGAAGGGTCAGCGCGCGCGGGCTGCGGCCATCCGTGATGCGCACCTCAAGAATCGAGCCCTTGCGTTGACGCATCGGGCGGGTGCGCACATCCAGCACCTCGGCCACAATCGTGACGTTCTCTTCGAGCGGCACGTCGGCAATCGCGGTCAGCTCTCCTCGACGCGCATACCGCCTCGGGTAGTGACCGAGCAGGTCGCCGACGGAGTAGATGCCGAACGCCTTCTCGAGGCCGGTGGCCGTCTTGCCGCCGACCAGGCTCGAGACCTTGGCGTCGAGGGCGTCGGTCATGGGTCGAGTCTATTTTTTCTTTGGGGCGCCGAGTCGTCGAGACGCAAATATCTGATCGACGAGTGCCCAAATGATGATGATTCTCGACGACTCAGCGCTTTCGGGTAAACCGAATGTGTCACATGGGTCTTGACATGACGAAAAGTAAAGTCAGGTACGTCATCACACCTTGAGGTGACCACGCCCAACTCAACTTATTGGAGGGACCCATGACCCGAAAAAAGCAAAATCCTCGCCGACTCCGTTCGGTCCTCGGTGCCGCAACGATTGCGTCGTTCGTTGCAGCGGCTCTGTTCACACCCAACGCGGCGTACGCGGACATTATTGGAAGCTACACCTTAGATAAGACGACTGTTGAACAAGGTGGAACCGTGACGTTCACGCTCAGTCTCAGTTACTACGGATTCAACACGACCGATGGCGACATCGCGTACTTCTGCGGCGAAACTCAGTCCAGTGATACGTCTGACACCAGCGATCCGGGTTGGTCGGCCACGCTGAGCTTGGTTGGCGCGAACGGTGCCATTACGACCCCAAATTCAATCGTTTCTGGCACTAGCAGTGCCGATTTCTTGTTCGACGGGCCGGGCGTTGGAAACTTTAGCCCCGGTGATTACCCCGTCACCGACCCCCGTACCTTTACCTTCACAATCCCCAGTACGGTACCGGCCGGTGACTACCAAGTGATGTTGGGTTGCGTAAGCCCCGCCAATCTCGCGGTGCAAATCAGCCCGAACTGGTGGTCGTCGCCCATTTTGCCGCTGACCGTAACGGCCCCCGGAGCGCCTAGTTCACCCGAAACCCTTCCCGCAACGGGCCTTAATGACGGCGCGACCGGTGTAGGAATCGTGGCGACAATCGGTTTCGTTGTCCTCGGCATCGCAGGGGTTTTGATTCGTCGGCGACGCTCGCAGAATTTGCCACACACGTCGTAGGTCTGAATACAAAAGGATGTTGTGGGCACGGCTCCTGCCGCGCCCACAACATCCTTTTCGTTAAAAACCCAAGTTGGCACCGACGTCTGATGGCGCCACGATTGCAGAGTTGACAGGATTAGGCATGGCATTCTCACCGTTGATGCGCCAACTACCCGGCCCCTTGCGCGGCGCAGAAATTCTGCATCCGTGGGTCTATCCGTGGTTCGCTGCAGGAGCCTTTGCGATTGGTGTTCCGGCAACCCGACCCCGCCTGACGGCATAACGCTCGACAAATCAAAGGCATACGGCGAGACGACGATTCACTACTTGTCGAAGAGCTAGCCGTCGCCCCGAAGGCCGACCTCAACGGCTACTGAGCGTACGGGTTCCACCCGATGGGCTCGATCGACTCACCCCGAAGCATCACGCGGTCGAGTGCGGTGCGCCCCTGAATGACCATTCCCACCTTGGTGAATCCAGCCGGCAACAATTCGCCGGGCGGGAAGCACGCGAGCAGGCCGTGATCTTCTCCCCCGTGCATCACGGCACGGCGAGATACTTCGAGCTCGACACCGTATGCGCGCGCGAAAGGTAGGCTGGGGCCATGACTACGTCTGTTGCTGTCGTGGGTGCCTCGGGCAAGTTGGGCACCCTCGTGTGCCAGCTCGTGGAAGACTCCGACGACTTCACGCTGGCCGCTGCGCTCGGCTCTCGCAGCGACCTCAGCGAGATGCTCGTGGCGGATGTCGTGTTCGATGTTTCGCTGCCGGCGGTGAGCAAGCAGGTGATCGAGTTTGCCGTGGAGAACGGCAAGAGCGTTCTCGTGGGAACCTCCGGCTGGTCGCGCGAACGCATCGCGGCCCTGCGGCCTCTGATTGACGCTCATCCCGAAATCGGCGTGATTTTTATTGCGAATTTCTCTCTGGGATCGGCACTGGCCACCCACTTAGCAACGCTGGCCGCGCCGTTCTACGACTCGATTGAGATTGTCGAAACGCACGGCGTCACCAAGATTGATTCGCCCTCCGGCACGGCGGTCAATACGGCCGAACGCATCGCCGTGATGCGCGATGACGACATCCAGGCGCCGCACGCGGATCAGCGTGCGCGGGGTCAGCTCGTTGCGGGCGTTCCCGTTCACAGCCTGCGCATGGAGGGCGTTCTGGCCAGACAGGACGTGGTTTTTGGCGGCCTCGGCGAGACCATCACCATCACACACTCAACGCTCTCGAATCGTTCCTACGAAGCCGGCATCATGGCATCGCTGCGAGCCCTGTCGTCGGTTCGCGGAACCGTGGTGGGCCTCGACCAGGTCATCAACCTCTCGACCGAATCGTGAGGCGCGCTCTCCTCGGCACCGTTGCCATGTCGGTGCTTCTTGCCATCTATCTTGGTGCCACCGCGCAATTGGCCATCGCCCTGCTGGGAACCGGCATTCTCGTGACCCAGGCCATGGGGGCCGCGCTGGTTATCCTGCCGCTGGTGGGGGTCTGGGTCCTTGTGCGCGAACTCATGTTCGGCGCCGCGTCTGCGCGCTTGGTGAGAACCCTTGAGGCGGAAGGCGCCCTGCCCGAAGAAAACTTTGAACGCCGTCCCAGCGGTCGCCCCCTGCGCGATCAAGCCGACGCCGAGTTTCCCAAGTATGCGGCCGAGGTAGAGCGCGACCCCCAGAGTTGGCGGGCGTGGCTGCGATTGGGCTTGGCCTACGACGCCAGCGGCGACCGACGCCGTGCCCGGGCGGCCGTGCGCACCGCGATTCGGCTCAATCGCCAAGAGTTGCCAGAGACCGGGCCGAACAAAAGCGTGCAGTAAACCCGACGCGGACAGCGCGCAGGGTCAAACCGATTCTCAGCGCCGTGGGTCATCGTGGTTTTATGGCTGAGAAAATGCGCGCACTCCAGTACACCACCGTCGGTAAAGCTCCCGAGATTGTTGAGCTCGATCGACCAACGCCCGGGCCCGGCCAGGTGCTCCTCAAGATCACTGCCGCCGGCGTGTGTCACTCAGACGAGTTCGTGATGAGCCTGCCCGAGGACGTCTTTACGACCATGGGCTGGCGCACGCCAATGACGCTGGGCCACGAGGGCGCCGGCACGGTTGCCGAGTTGGGCCAGGGGGTCACCGAGTTTGCCGTGGGCGACAGCGTCGCCGTCTATGGCCCGTGGGGGTGCGGGGTCTGCGACTACTGCGTGGTGGGCAAAGAGATGCTGTGTCCGCACGCGGCCGCGCTCGGCATTCAGGCTCCCGGCCTGGGCGCTCCCGGTGCCATGGCCGACTACATGATTGTCGATTCGGCCCGCCACCTCGTGCCGCTGGGCGACCTCGACCCGGTGGCCAGCGTGTCACTCACCGATGCCGGCTTGACGCCGTACCACGCCATCAAACGCTCACTCCTCAAGCTCACGCCCGGCAAGGTGGCGGTGTGCATTGGTGCCGGCGGACTCGGGCACATGGGCATTCAGATTCTGCGCGCCCTCTCGCCGGTGACCGTGGTGGCCCTCGACGTGAGTGAACAGAAACTCGAACTCGCGCGGGAAGTGGGTGCCCACCACACGTTCATGAGCGATGCCACGGCCGTTGAGAAGGTGCGTGCCCTGACCAACGGCGTGGGAGCGGCCGCCGTGTTCGACTTCGTGGGCAACGATGTCACTGCCGGCATGGCCGGTCAGATGGTGGCTCCCGAGGCGGAGATCTCGATTGTCGGCGTGGGCGGCGGATCTCTTGCCGTGGGCTTCGGCATTGGTCCGTGGGACGTGGCCGTGCGTTCGCCGTACTGGGGATCGCGCCCCGAGCTCATCGAGGTCTTCGAATTGGCGCGCGCCGGCAAAATCTCGGTCGAGCACGAGGTGTTTGCGCTCACCGACGGCCCCAGAGCCTACGAGCGGTTGCACGAAGGCACTCTGCGCGGTCGCGCCGTTCTGGTGCCGTAGGCCGCCGCAGTACCCAGGGCAGAAGCTACGCGAGCGCCTCGGCGATGGCCCGATCGACCGTCGGCGATGTAAAGACGAATCCGTCGGATTCCAGCGCTGTCGGTCGCACACGCTGGCTCGCCAGCAGGAGCTCATTGCCCGCTCGACCCAGCATGAGACGGATGGCCCACCCGGGTGCGGGCAACCAGAACGGGCGCTTCATCGCGGAGGCGAGCGCGCGCATCACCTGTCGCGACGTGGCATCTTCGGGGCCCACCACATTGACCGGCCCCGACAGGCGCGAGTTGAGGATGTGCACGATGGCACGCACCTCGTCCTGCAGGCTCACCCACGGCCACCACGCGCGACCGCCAGCCAGCGGTCCGGCCACGAAGAGACGAGTGAGCAGGCGCAGCGGTGTGAGCGCTCCTCGGGGTGCCAAGACCAGCCCGGTGCGAATCACAGCCACGCGAACGCCCTGAGGTGCGGCGAACGCGGCGTCCTCCCAGGCACGACACACCTCGGCGAGGAAGCCCTCTCCGGGCGCGGATTGCTCGGTGATAATCTCATCACCGCGAGAGCCGTAGAACCCCACCGCCGATCCGCTCACAAACGTTTTCGGCCTCGCGGTAGCCCGCGCCATGGCGTCAACGAGGCTGGTCGTGGCCGCTATGCGCGAGTCGAGAATGTCTGCCCGGCGAGCTGTCGTCCAGGGCATTTGTGAGATCGACGAACCGGCCAGGTTCACGATGGCCGAGAATCCGCCCAGCGCATCAAGGTCAAGTTGCGCTCCCGGCTGCCAGACATGCACCTGCGGATCGCTGGCTGCCCGCGCAGCCTGTCGCGTCAGCGTGTGTACCTCCCACCCGTCAGCGCGAAGCGCGGCCTTCAGGGCCTGGCCAATCATGCCGGTGCCCCCGGCAATGAGCACGCGTTGTGTCACGATTCCTCCCGAATCTTTTGCGAGAGACACTGTGAGCTAAGCGGTCTTGCCTCCGCGACCGACAATACCCGCACGGGCCAGCAACACGTAGATCTGACAGCCCAGGCAGTAGCCAAACACCGAGTTGAGGAATGCGGCCACGAACGCGAACGCGGCAGCCACGACCATTCCGTAGGGCACACCGATGAGGTCAAGAACGAGGCCCACGAGCGAAATCACAAAACCGATCAGCTGGGCGAATGTGGGTGGCTTGGGGTTCTCAAGTTCACTCGGCTTACCCAGTCGGGGGGCAATCACCGCGCGGAAGAATTTCCCGTAGGGGTGCGACTGGATTCCGAAGAAGGCACCCCAGGCAAATAGCACGGTGATCACGGCCAACAGCCAGAAGGCGGGATCGGCGAGGCGCTGGGCCAGTGTGGTGCCCGATGCCACCGAGGGGCCGACGAGGGCCAGCACAACGGTCACCGCCAACAGGACGGTCGTGATGGCGGCGCCAAAACGGGGTCCGCGCGGGTCGATGCCCTTTTGTCCGGGCTGGGCCGCGAGCGGGCTGGACTTAGATGACGTAGTTGCCATGATCTCTCCTCAGTGCAATGTCGAGAGCGGTTCGAACCGCCTCGGGTCGTGGTGCTCCGCCGATGCGAGCGGCAATGGCGCCACTGTTATCGAGCACGAGCGTGGTGGGTGTTTGCAGAATGTTAAAGCTTGACGCAATGTCGGGGCGGTGTGTGATGTCCACCTCAATATGGCGAACTCCGCTGTTGGCTTGTGCCACACGAATCAGGAGGGCCTTGGTTGCCGGGCAGCGGGAGCACATTTCCGTAGAAAATTGAACGAACGTTGCGGCCGATCCGAAAGGTTCCTTGGTGGCGAGCTCCGCGGCACGCACGAGGCGAAATCCTCGAACCTCCTGCACGCGTCCCGCCCGCGACCGAGCCACCAGACCAATCACCGTAGCAACGATGACGAGTCCAGCGAAAATGCCGGCAACAATCCAAGGATCCATGGCTTTCCACGCTAGGCGAACTTTCTGCCGGAGTCCCACACGTGTGACGCAGCGTTACGGTGCGTCACACGTGTGCCGCGCGCCGCCGAGCGTTAGGTTTGTTGTCGTGACAGAGATTGAGTTCCGTTCTGATGTGACCGTCGAGCTGGTGCGCTCCAGTGCCAACGACTCCGACGTGCTTTTTGCTGCCCGCGTTTCTACCCAGGGTGAGCTCACCCTTGAGGCTTCCCGCAGCGAGGCGTCGGCCGAAGATGCCGTGCGCGACAAGGGGCTCATCAACTACCTGATGCGCGACCGCCACGGCTCACCGTTCGAGCACAACTCGATGACCTTTTATGTGCAGGCGCCCATTTTTGTCTTCCGCGAATTCATGCGGCACCGTATTGCCAGCTACAACGAAGAGTCGGGTCGCTACCGGGAACTTCGCCCTGTTTTTTACGTGCCCGCCTCCGATCGCAATCTCATCCAGGTGGGCAAGCCCGGCTCCTACGATTTCGAGCCCGGAACGCCCGAGCAGATTGCGCTGACCGCCGAGGCAACGAAGGCGGCCGTGACCTTCGCCTACGAACAGTACGAGCGAATGCTGGCTGCCGGTGTGGCGCGTGAAGTGGCACGCGGAGTCCTTCCGGTCGCTACGTACTCATCGATGTACGTCACCATGAATTCCCGGTCGCTCATGAACTTCTTGAGCTTGCGCACCAAGCGCGAGGGCACGCACTTTCCGTCGTTCCCGCAGCGCGAGATCGAAATGGTGGCCGAAAAGATGGAAGATGCGTGGGCGGCCCTCATGCCCATCACCTACGAGATGTTCAACGCCAACGGTCGGGTGGCGCCGTAGTGCGCGACTGCCGGTAGCCTTGACGAGTGAGTAATGCGGTAAATCCCTTCGGGCAGGTGCTGGTGGCGCTTGTCACGCCCTTCGACACCGAGGGCGAAGTTCTGTGGAGCGACGTCGAGCGCTTGATTGACGACGTCGTCAGCAACGGTGCCGACGGCATCGTGGTGACCGGCACCACGGGAGAGACCAGCACGCTCACCGACGCCGAGAAAATCAAGCTGGTCGAGGTGGCCAAGAAGGTCGCCGGTTCGCGCGCCAAGATCATCATGGGCGGCCCGTCAAACGAAACGGCACACGCCATCAAGTTGGTACAGGAATCGGCGAAGGCCGGCGCGGATGCCATCATGGCGGTCACGCCGTACTACAACAAGCCCACGCAGGCGGGCGTGCTCACGCACTTCCGCATGATTGCTGATGCCACCGACCTGCCCATGATTGTTTACGACATTCCGGGGCGCGCGGGCATTCCCGTTCACTACGACACAATCCTGCGTTTGTCGCACCACCCCAACATCCGTGCCATCAAAGATGCCAAGGGCGACTTCGCCGAGGTTTCCCGGGTTCTCAACCAGACAGACCTGCTCTATTTCTCGGGTGATGACGCCAACATCCTCCCGCACCTGTCCATTGGTGCGTCGGGACTCATTGGTGTCACGGCCAACATTGCGCCGCGGCCCTACCGAACAATTGTCGACGCGGTCAACGCCGGAGACCTCGCCACGGCCACGGCCGAGCACAAGAAGCTCGAGCCTCTCGTTCGTGCCGTCATGACTCACGTTCCGGGCACGGTTGCCGCCAAGTACGTGCTGCACGGACTGGGGCGCATCAGCACCCCGCGCGTGCGCCTTCCCCTCGTGGGCCCCGAAGAGAGCGAGGCCGCCACGATTGAAGACGAGCTTGCTCTGGTGACCAACGTCGACGGGGTCGACTTCAGTAATTTCCGTCCCGACCGTAACGCTGCGGCCGGGGGAGCCCTCCCCAAGATTGCCGGCACCACGCGCTAGCAGTTCTGGGCCACTCACGAATGAGAGTTATGCCCAACGACATATTTGCCCCGCCCGCTCTCGAAGCAGGCACCCTCCGCATCACGCCGCTCGGCGGACTCGGAGAAATCGGTCGCAACATGGCCGTCTACGAAATGGACGGCAAGTTGCTCATTGTCGACTGCGGTGTGCTGTTCCCGGAGGAGCACCAGCCCGGTGTCGACCTGATCCTTCCCGACTTCACACCCATCCGCGAGCGCCTGGACGACATCCTGGCCGTCGTCCTCACGCACGGGCACGAAGACCACATCGGTGCCGTGCCGTATCTGTTGCGTCTGCGGTCAGACATCCCCCTCGTCGGTTCTGCCCTCACGCTCGCTCTGATTGAAGCCAAGCTCAAGGAGCACCGCATCCAGCCGTATTCGCTGACCGTGCGTGAGGGGGCGCGCGAGAAGTTCGGGCCCTTCGACCTCGAGTTCATTGCGGTCAACCACTCGATTCCGGATGCGCTCGCGGTGGCCATTCGCACCACGGCAGGCACGGTGCTGCACACGGGCGACTTCAAGATGGACCAGCTCCCGCTCGACGGTCGGGTCACCGACCTTCGCGCTTTTGCCCGTCTGGGCGAAGAGGGCGTTGACCTCTTCCTGCCCGATTCCACCAATGCCGACGTGCCGGGCTTCACGCCCCTCGAGAAGGACATTGGCCCGGTGCTCGAAAACGTGATTCACCGCGCCCCGCGTCGCGTGATCGTGGCCAGCTTCTCCTCGCACGTGCACCGCGTCCAGCAGGTTCTCGATGCCGCCGCCGCCAACGGCCGCAAGGT
>CAIWRM010000256.1 GCA_903915075.1 uncultured Microbacteriaceae bacterium | reverse complement strand
GAGATCTCGTCAAAGCTCACGCTAGACAAGCCCGGCAGCGCCCCCGCTTCCACCGTCTCGTTGAGCCTCTCGCGCAAGGATTCTCGGTTCATCGACTCGTCGCCGAAGAGCGCGATTGGTATGAGGTAGTTGTTCGTGTAGTTCCCAATGAAGTCAATGACGACGAGGTAGTCCTTTCGTGCGTCCAAACGCAGCCCGCGACCTAGCTGCTGTACAAAGACGATCGCCGACTGTGTCTGTCTCAGCATGATGATTTGGTTGACTGTTGGGACATCCACGCCTTCACTGAGAACGTCGACGGCTAAGACGTAGTCAAGCTCCCCATTCTCGAGGGCCTTCAGGATGCCGTCGCGATCCTCCTGCGCGTCTGCGCCGGTGACCGCGGCCGTACGGAGTGCCTTTCCCCTGAAGTACCTGGCATTGAGCTCGACCGATAGAGCCCGTGCTTCATCAACCCGACTACAGAAGATGATTCCGCGGGGCGGCGTCCCCGCCTGCGCATAGTGCTCGATTGCCTTGAGTAGATGACTTATGCGCTCGGGAGCAACGAGGAGGCTCAACTGTGTTGCATCTGTTGTTGTTGTGCCGTCTTCAAACGTGACGTCGGTTACGCCGTAGTAGTGGAATGGGCACAGCATCTCGGCCTTGAGCGCGTGGCTAAGGCGGATCTCGTAAGGGACATTGTGGTCGAAGAGTTGATAGACATCGGAACTGTCAGTTCTCTCGGGTGTAGCCGTCATTCCGAGCATGAATTTCGGGCGGAGATGCTGCATAACGCGCACGTAAGTGTCAGCAGCCGCGTGGTGCGCTTCATCAATGATGACGTAATCGAAGGACTCGGGGTCTAGTTCGGCAAGAACCCCCGGCTGAGCAAGAGTGTTGATCATGGCGAAGACGTAGCGCCGGCCTTGCTGCTTGTGAGGGCCGGTCAACTTCCCGTAGTCAACCGCCGGGCCGCCAAGCACGCGCTTGTACTCGGTGATGGCTCGCGTAAGGATCTGCTCCCGATGGGCGACGAAGAGCAATCGGCGCGGGTTCACCGCCCTGACATCGAACGCCGACAGCATGGTCTTGCCTGTACCGGTTGCCGAAATTATGAGCGCTCGCCGTGCTCCCTCAGCCCGGGCAAGGTCGATGGCGAGGAGTGCATCCTTCTGCATTTCGTTGGGAGGAAGGCGATCCCTACTCTCCTCAGCTGGTGCCGGACTGGTGGCTGGCTCGGCCCGCGGACTCGGCGCGACGTAGGTGGCGGCGTAGTTGTCGATCCACTCCTCGGTAAGCGGCTCCGAGGAGTCCACCTGCTCATCGAGGAGACGACCCAACTGGAGTGCCAGGTCACTTCCCGTTGCGGCCGAGACCTTGAGATTCCACTCGTGATTCTGGGATAGTGCGCGGTTCGTCAGGTTGGAGCTGCCGATCATGGCCGTGATGCCGTGCTGCTTGCCGAAGATGTACCCCTTGGGATGAAATCCCTTGGCCGTGTGACGACGAACATCAATGCCTAGGAGCGCCCGGAGATTGAGCAGTTCCGCAAAGGCCCGGGGCGAGTTGAAGCCCAAGAAGTCCGACGTGATGATGCGACCCGAACCCTCAAACTCAAGAAGGTGCTGTTTGAGTTGTGCGATCGCCCCCGGCGAGATGACTGCGACAGAGAACGTGAAACTCTGGCAGCGTTTCAGCTCCTCGATGATGGTGTGCTCAACCGTGCTTCCACCTTGATTCAAGACCAGTCGAGGGGTGTAGTGACCCGTGCCCACGTCGTCCCCGCCGACGTACCCGTATTGGATGTCGCGTTGGAATCGGTCAGCCCAGATGAGATCTGTGTCCATCAGGACAGATCCGTCTGAATGAGGTCGACGGCCGGTACGTCGGCGGGTGCCCACTCGATGGTGTTGAGATCTTCGGGTGGGAGCCACACGATTGCCGCGTGTTCGGTTGTCTGGGGGTTACCCGAGACAAGCCTGCAGTAGAAGGTCGTCAGAGTCACGACGCCGAAGTCGTACTCGTGGGACGTCGTCGTGATCTCCCTCCCGACCTCGACGGAGCAACCGAGCTCTTCGCGGATTTCGCGCTCGAGGGCTGCCGCGGGCGATTCGCCTTGCTCAATCTTCCCGCCGGGGAACTCCCAGAAACCAGGAAGGCTGCCATGTGGGCCGCGTTGTGCGCAGAGCACGCGTCCGCCCTCGAGAATGACGGCCCCCACCACGCGAATCTGCCTCGTCACCAAGCCTCCCTCGTCCATGGGAGCTTAGCGATCGCGTGCGACATGAACGCCCGTTGCGGCTGCGAACGGACGATCGATGGGCTTCGAGCACAGGCGGCCGCGGATATGGTCTGCAGGTGAGCGATGGGAGTGCGCTGGAGAGGCTGACCGCGCTGCGCCAGTACCAGGGAGAAGGGAAGCGCGCACCGCATAAGCCCCTGCTGGTGTTGCTCGCGTTGGGTCAACTCAACGCGACGGGTTCATCCGCATTGGAGTGGTCCGCGGTCGAGGAACGCCTTGGGGCACTCCTTTCCGAGTTCGGGACGTCAACCACCACGGGGTCTTCGTCGGCGGCGTACCCGTTCACTCGGCTGCGAAGCGACGGCGTGTGGCAATTGTCGCGGGACGTCCCGAACGACAACGTCGGACCGCTGAACTCCGAGCCGATCGAGGGTCACTTCAGCCCGGAGATCGAGGAGGAGCTTTCGGGGTCGCCGGCCGCATTGAACGCGGTAGCACGGGCGCTGGTCGAGAGCCAGTTCCCACTGACGATCGCTCCGGACGTCCTGTCGGCGGTGGGCCTGGACCCAGACGTCGTCTTCTCGACGGCGCCAACAGCGACGGCCCTCGCCGCCCGCAAGCGGGATGTGAACTGGCGCCGCCAGATCGTCGCTGCCTGGGATCGATCGTGCGCATTCTGTGGCTTTGATGGCGCCCTGGGCGGAGCGCCCGTCGGCATCGAGGCGGCCCATGTTCGGTGGTTCAACTTCGAAGGGCCGGATGACCTCGACAACGGCTTGGCCCTTTGCTCACTCCATCACAAACTCCTCGACCGCGGAGCCATCGGCCTGCGTGATCCTGAAACCGTCATCGTTTCGTCTGCATTTTCGGCCGTCGGAGCGGCTGGACGTGCCGTCTACGAGCTGCATGGGCGGGGGCTGCGTCCGCGTCCCGGAACGGCCCTCCCGGCCCCGGAGTACGTCATGTGGCACCACGCAGAGGTATTCAAAGGCGACCCACTCAAGGCCTGATTCCTGGCGCAAATTGGACCCCGAGTCGCCCGCGGCCTGGCTCGGAATAGCAGCGATTTGAGGTCCCGGACGATCCGGAATCAGGCCGGTCATTCGACCCTGAACGCGTTTGCACCGTGGCCATGGGTCCACCCGGCGAAATGCCGATCTCGTGAGGCGGGGACCCGGGAGGCATCAGGATGCCAGCCCGGTTGGGGGATTTGATTGTTGGCTTGGTTTGTGGGTCTTGGTTTTGCTTGGTTGTCATTGGTCTTGTTGGTTTGTCTTGGTTTGTCTTGGTTGTTGGTCTTGTCTTTGGTTGCTCTTCTTGGTGTTGCTTGTCTTGTGGTTCTTGTTGTCTTGAGTTGGTTGGTTGTCTTCGGCTGAGTGCCCGGCG
>CAIWRM010000255.1 GCA_903915075.1 uncultured Microbacteriaceae bacterium | reverse complement strand
GCGCGAGCCACCGATGCCCCCGGTGATGAAGTCGCGGTCGAGGTCCCAGAGGGTGAGGCCGTGCGATTCGATTTCGAGGTCGGGGTGTGAGCGCTGCACGTATTCAAGCGGGTCGATGTCGGCCATGAGATGACCGCGCACTCGGAACGCGTTGATGAGCTCCTGCACACGAGCGGTCTTATCGATCGCGGCGGCGGAATCGACACTCACGTCGGCGTTCCACTGGATGGGCTTGTAGGGAATACGCAGGGCCGAGAAAATTTCCTCGTAGAAATTCCGCTGACCGATAAGCAGCTCATGCACGATCTTGAGGAACTCGCCCGAGCCGGCGCCCTGAATGACGCGGTGGTCGTAAGTACTGGTGAGGGTGATGATCTTGCCCACGCCCATGTCGACGAGCGTCTTCTCGCTCGACCCCTGAAACTCGGCCGGATAGTCGAGGGCGCCGGCGCCGATGATGCAGCCCTGCCCCTTCATCAGGCGCGGCACCGAGTGGTTGGTGCCGATGCCGCCCGGGTTGGTGAGCGACACGGTGATGCCCTGGAAGTCTTCGGCGGTGAGCTTGTTGGCGCGTGCGCGACCCACGAGGTCTTCGTACGCCAGCAGGAACTCGTCGAAGGCCATGGTGTCGGCGCGTTTGATGCCCGGCACCATCAGCGCACGAGTGCCGTCGGGCTTGGGGATGTCGATGGCCAAACCGAGCGTGACGTGCGCGGGCGCCACCATGGTGGGCTTGCCGTCAATCTCGTCGTAGAAGACGTTCTGGGTGGGGAACTCCTTGAGCGCGCGAACCAAGGCGTATCCCAGGATGTGGGTGAACGAGACCTTGCCACCGCGACGGCGCGAGAGATGGTTGTTGAGAACGATGCGGTTGTCAATGAGGAGCTTGGCGGGAATCGCACGCACGCTCGTGGCGGTGGGAACGCTCAGCGACACGTCCATGTTGGCGGCCAACGTCTTAGCCATGCCCTTGAGCGCCGTGTAGACGTCTTCTTCGGCAGGCTCGGCAGCTCCCACGCTCTCGAGCACGCGCGCGTCCGCGGGAATCGGGGAGCTACCGGGAAGCGAAGTGGTTCGCGCTACGGGCTGAGCGGCGGTGACGGGTTGGGATCCCGTGATGGGCTGAGTTTCGGCTATTGGCTGAGCCTCGGTGATCGGCTGTGCGGCTGAGACGTGCTGTGCGGCCGAAATGGGCTGTCCTGCGGGAGGGGCCTCGGGCGCATCCGACGGGGGTGCTGCCTGGGGCGGTGTGACGGCCACGGCGGGAGTTTGCATGCCGTGTGCGGCGCCGTACTTCTCGAGCGTGGGCCACCACGACTCGTCGACCGAGCCTTTGTCAACAACGTATTTCTCGTACAGCTCTTCGACGAGCCATTCATTTGCGCCGAACTCGTCGGCTCCTTCGCCCTGTTGGTTGGACACGACTCTTTGTCGCTCACTCTCAATGCGCTTAGCGGATAAGAACTGAATCACGTCGCCTGTGGCGACGAGGCCCTCGAGCAGGAATCATCCCAGCGTTCGAGCCCCCTCAAGACTAATGCGAATGCGCGCGCCTCGGTTGACGTACAGGAAGCGCATATATAGTGAAGGCGTATGGACGACCCTCCCTCTGGTCTCTCCTTTCCGACGACGCTGATGCGCGGGAAAGGGGTACTGAGTCGTGTTGTTTGAGTGGTCCATGTTTGCGGTGGGAATGTTGCTCATCGTGGGTACCGGGTTTTTTGTGGCGGCTGAGTTCGCTCTCGTCAACCTCGACCGGGCCGACATCAACGCGCGGATTGATCGCGGTGAGCGCGGACTGGCCGGTATCTCACGCGCCTTGAGCCGCACGTCCACCCACCTCTCAAGCGCCCAGTTGGGAATCACGCTCACCACTTTGCTCACAGGTTTTGCCATGGAACCGGCGGTATCCGCACTGCTGTCGGTGGTATTCGACGGCTGGGGCTGGGACGCCGGGGTTGCCCGGTGGGTGGC
>CAIWRM010000254.1 GCA_903915075.1 uncultured Microbacteriaceae bacterium | reverse complement strand
GAGCGGATCCATCACGCGGGCCGTGGGCGGATGGCGGGCTGTGTGGGTTGCGGCGATGGCCGCGTTTGGCATGGCCCTGCTCGACTTTGCCAGCGACCCCTGGCACGCCACCGTGCTCGGCCAGTGGATTTGGCGCGACGGCGGCCCCTACTTTGGCATCCCCATTCAGAACTTCTTCGGCTGGTTCGTTGAGACGCTGGTGTTCCTGCTGATCATCCAGTGGCTGCTCGCGCGCAAGCGGGCCGTGGCGCATATCGAGGCACCCAAGCCGCGCGGCTTCGTGACCATGGGCGCACTGCTCTATGGCACGTTCCCTCTGGCGATCGTGATGATCCCGCTGATCAACACGACCTATGGCGACGGCAAGCCGCTCACGGGCGAGCCCCTGGAGATTGCCCAGTCGATGCTTCTGGTGGCGGTGTTTGCTGTGGTGCCGCTGTGGGTGGCGTCGTTGCTGGCGTTGCGCTCGAGCCGGTCTGACTAAGCCGGCGCGCCCGGGACGAACTAGCTACCGCATGAGAGTCGCCGTCTGTGAGGCCGGGCCCATTGATGCGCTCGGCGATGCCGGCTCGCGCTCGGTGCTCGACCTGATTGAGGCAACGCGCGCCCTGAGTCACGACGTGCTCGTGGTGGATGAGTCGGAGGTGGGCGCGCTCGAGGCGCTGGCCGCCTGGGCGCCGGACGTTGTGGTGGTGAGTCGGCCGGGGCTGTTTGCTCGGGACTATTCGGCACTGCATGCGCTCGGAGCGCCGCTGGTCTACTTTGCGCACGATATTCACGAGTTGCGCATGGCTGAGACGGGCAAGTTGGGTGAGGGCGATCCATCGGTGAGTCCCGACGCTGAGACGGCTCCCAATGCCCAACGCGCTCGCGCCATGCGACTCGTTGAAGACTTTTGCTTCACCCACGCCGACCTCACGCTGTTGCCCACCGAGGAGGAGGTGCGCGAGGTTAAGGCGCGCCACCCGTTGGCGAACGTGGAGCGGCTGACCTGGTTTGCCATTGAGACCGTGCCGCACGCCGCGCTAGCCGACACGGTGCGCCGAGCCGTGTTTATCGGTGGCGAGCGACACGAGCCCAACCGAGATGGCGTGCAGTGGCTGCTCACCGACATTTGGCCGCAGGTGAGTTCGGCTTTTGACGAGCTGGTGATCATTGGCGACTGGAGTGCTGCCACGATTGCGGGGCTGCGCGGGGCGGCGGGCGGCGTGCGGTTTACCGGCCGCCTGTCGGCCACCGAGGTCGACGACCTCATGCGCACGGCACTCGTGGGCCTCTCGCCCCTGCGCTTTGGCGCGGGCCAAAAGCGCAAGACGCTCGACTACCTCGCGCACAGACTGCCCACGGTCGCGACCTCGTTTGGCGTGCAGGGTCACACGAACATCGCGGGCGAATTTGCCGGCGTGCGCGTTGCCGATACGGCATCCGATTGGGTGACGGCACTGCGCGAGTTAGCCGACCCGGCAAACGCCGAAGACTGGCTGCGACTGTCGGCTGCCGGCGCTTCCTTTGTGGAATCCGAATACGGCCCCGCGCGCCATAGGCTGGCACTGCAGGCCGTTTATTCGCGATGGGAGGGGTGAACATGAGCACGTGGTTCCGCCTCAACTCTCCCGCGGTGGTGTTTGACGCCAGCGCCGACGACACCGTGATCATCAACCTCGTGAGTGGCCGTTACTTTCGGCTGGATGCGGCATCGTCGCTGGCATGGAATGCCCTGCTGGCCAGCGGTTCGCGCGAGGCGTTTGTGGCGTCGGCCAGCAACGCGTCGGAGTTGGAGGCCAGCATCGACAGGATGATTGCGGCACTCACCGCCGAGCAACTGATTGTGCCCGCACCCGGAAGTGATGCCTCGGCCGACGCGGGCTCGTGGGCGTTCGCCGGCTTCAGCCTCGAATCGTTCTCCGACCTCGAAGACATTCTCGGGCTCGACCCCATTCACGAAGTCGACCCCGACAAGGGGTGGCCGGCCGCCCGTGACTGACACTCTGCACGCGTGGCTGGATGCTCACTTGCCCCAGGCGGAAGCACTGAGCGACGGTGTGGATTTTCAGCTGGGCGCCCGGGTGCTCAGAGTCTCCGGGTCTGCGGAGACGGTGCAGCAGCTCACTGACCTCGCGCCGCTCGACCGGCTTGACGGGCTTGACGGGCTTGACGGGCTTGACGGGCTAGACTCCTCGCACACGCGCCTGCCTCGCGTTGGACTGCACTATCTTGGCGACGCCGCGATTGCCGACCTGCCCGACACGAGCCACCTGCGGCGCGGACCGTATGGCGCCATCACGGCGTGGGCCAATGATGGTGGCGCGTACGTTGCCGGGGCAAATTCCGATGTGAAGAACGACGGCCGCACCGACGCGTCGCCCTGGCTCATCTGCCTTGAAGAAGACCTCTCGGCCATGCTGGCCTACCACGTGGAGTCGCGGCAGGCACTCGCGTTCTCGCGCACCGCGCTCGCGCCACGACAGATCGCCGAATTTGCCCGCACCCTGATGCACTGGGCCGCGATTGCCGACGGCAACGTGTTGGTGCATGCGGCAGCGGTGGCGCGCGAGGGCCGTGGGCTGTTGATTTGTGGCGTGGGCACCAGCGGCAAGACCACCCTCGTGCGGCAGTGCCTCGCCGAAGGCTGGACGTTCCTTGCCGACAATGTGGTGGAGTTTTCGCCGGCGTCTGCCCGGGACGCATCCGCCGCCCAGCTGTGGCGCACCTACGCAACCCTCAAACTTCGCCCGGATGCACTGCCCGTCTCGCCGGCCGAAACGTCAATCAGCCTGTGGGACGACGAAGCCGAGAAGGACATCCACTTTCTTGTGGGCACCACGCGAGCTCAGTTTGCGACCGCACCCGTCACCCACGTGGCCACGCTCGTTCTGCAACCGGGTGGCCCCGCACCGCCCGAGCCGCTGGCGGCCGGTGCCGGACTGCTCGCCATCGCGCCCAACACCGTGGCGCAGTTTCCGTTTTATGAGCGCGAGGTGCTCGAGCGCGTGTCCGCACTGACGCGCAGCGCGCCGCTCTTTACCGCGGGGCGCATGCCGCTCGACGCCATGACCGGCATGCTTGAGAACATGCTCGAGGACGTGACCGCATGAGCGGCCAGGTGAGCGTCGACGTGGTGTTGCCCGTCTTCAACGGTGCCGCGTTTGTGGCGCGCGCGCTCGATTCGGTGCTTGCCCAAGAAGCGCATGCTGAACTCGGCGACTGGCACCTGCGCATCCACGTGATCAACGACGCATCCACCGATGAGTCCGCAGCGATTCTTGCTGACTACGCAGCGCACGTAACGCGCCCAAATGCGCACGTGAGCATCACGACGCTCAAGACAAACGCAGGGGTTGCCCAGGCGCGTAACCTCGGCATCGCCTCAGGCGACGCGCCCTATGTGGCGTTCATTGATCAGGACGACGAGTGGGTGGCCCACAAACTGGCACGACAGGTTGCGGCACTCGAGGCGGACTCTTCGTTCTGTTACGCAGTGGGTAAGCAGCAGCTGCGCGTGCAGCCCGGACACACACGCCCGGAGTGGTGTCGCCCCGAGTGGCTGGTGGAACCCATGGCAGGATTCTTGCCCAGCACCCTTGTTGTAAAACGCAGTGCCTTCGAGCAACTGGGCGTCTTCGACACGTCGGTGAGCAACGGTTTCGATGACACAGATTGGTTTGCCCGCGCTCGCGCAGCGGGTGTCCCCTACCGTGACGAACCGTCGTGCGTGGTGATTCGCTACGCGCACGACCGCAATGCCTCGAGCGATATCACTGGCAGCAACCAAGCCATGCTCGACGTGGTGCGTCGCCACCTCGCCCGAAAGAACACGTCATGACACAGGTGGCACTCGCCCACATCGACGTGATCATCCCGTGCCGCGATGTGGATGCCTACCTGGGCGACGCCATCGCCTCGGCTATCAACCAAGACGGCGTGATCACGCACGTGATTGTGGTGGATGCCGGCAGCCGCGTGCCAATTGTGCTTGAGCCTAAGTGGGCGGAGCACGAACGCGTCACGCTGGTGCGGAGCGAGAATGGGCTTTTGTGTGGCGGGGCCCGCAATGCGGGACTGGATGCTGCGAAGTCGCCGTACCTCACGTTTATCGACGCCGACGACCTGTGGCTGCCCGAGCGTTGCCGCACTCTGTTGGATGCGCTTGAGGACGGTGCCGCCGACATAGCGATGGGGCAGATTGAGCACTTCTCCGATGGGCAGACCGAACTGAACGTGCCCAAGGGCCTGCAGGCTGGGCTCGTGGCCGGTGGAATGTTGCTTGCGCGCGCCGACTTTGACCGGGTGGGCCTGTTCGACGACGAGCTGCGTGCCGGTGAGTTCATCGACTGGTTCAATCGTGCGCGAGTGGCCGGCCTCACCACGACGACCGTGCCCGAGGTCGCCCTGCGGCGACGCGTGCACACCGCGAGCATCACGGCCACGCAGATGGAAGCGCGCATGGACTACCTCAAGGTGGTGCGCCGATGGATGAGTCGGAACGACTAATCGCGCGCGCCGCACTGGGCTCCCCCGCCGAGGCCGTGGGGCTGTGGCAGCAGTGGCGCGAGACCTACGACCCTGCCACCGCGAGTGACCTGCTCGTGTGGGCCGGCGGATACGTGCATCGAAACATCGTGGCCGCCGGTTCCCGCGATGAGTACTTGGCCGGAATCGCTCGCTACAACTGGGTCGCCAATCAGCGGCAGTTGCTAGCGGCTCACGACGACCTGGTCGAACTCGCAGCGCTTCATCCGCTGGTGACGCTCAAGAGTTTCGACGCGTCGCGGGCCGATGGTGCGCTCAGCTTGCGACCGGTTGCCGACATCGATCTCTATGTTGACGCTCGGCGGGTTGAGCGCGTTGTTGGCTGGCTCCGGGAGCGAGGATATAGGGCGTTGCTCGATGTCAGTGATTTTGAACTTTTTGAGCGCATCGTGCCGCTGCGGGGTTCGTGGAACTTTACGCGCACGGCCGGCGAGACGGGCGTCGAGGCCGGCATCGACGTTCACTGGAAGCTCTTCGATGCGCTGACCGTGCCAGTGAACCGGCGGTTTGCGCGTCGCTGGACAATCCCTGCGGATGCCTCGTTCGGCGCCCTTCGGGCACTGACACCCGAGGCGCGCTTTGCCCTGCTGGCCGTTCAGCGCCTGGCTCAGCAGGATGACAAGGAAACGGCGCTGTTTGATGCCGGGCACCTTGTGGGCGAACTGACGCCGCAGAAACTGGTTGCCGTGGCCCGGGCATCACGCAGCCACGCCTCAGTCGTGACGTTGCTCGAGCGACTCGGAGAGTTCTCCAGCTCACCCCGAATTGCCGAACTTCGCGAGGCCGTTTTCGACGACATGCAGACGGGACGCGGGGGCGCCAACCGATATGAAGCGCGTTTGCCGCCGGTTGACATGCCTCGGCGCACGGGTGCGATGCCACTGACCTCAAGCGAAACCGTCATTGCTGCTCGCGACGACCTGCCCTTCGGCACGAGGTGGTTCCACGTCTTTCCCGGCGACACGTGGCGGTGGACCATGGTGTCCGAGGCACGGTTGGTCTTTGGGGTGGGGGCGGATGCGCATGCAACGAACGATGCCGAGCCGACGGCCGCAAACTTCACCATCCGACTCAACCAGCAAGCGTGGGCCGTTTGTTCCGCGCAACATCTCGATGTGGTTTGCAATGGCCAACTTGTGGGAAACATTACAAAGGACATCACCGAGCTCACGGTGACCGTGCCGTTGGGTCGCCGCCGGCGAACGCTTGACCTCCGCATTCGCGGAACGGGAGCCGACCTGCCGGCATCCGATCCGCGCAGTCTCGTGTTTAACCGGATTGTTGCGCCGGTCGAAGAGATCCGGATTTCCCTCACTTCGCGCTGATCAACAAAAGTTGCATAACCGTGTGCAATAATTGCACTCAACTTTACGGCTGAAAGGATGAGACACCATGGCGCGAGCAAAAACTGTGGGATTTGCGATTCCCGAAGACATGCTGCCCGACCTCGACATTGTCATCAATGAGTTTGCGGGGGGCAACCGCTCCGAGTTTCTGCGCGTGGCGGTTCGCCACTTTCGGTCACGCATGATGGCCGAGCGCATGAAGAGCATCCGTGCACAAGCCAGAGCAGAGCGTGGCGGAAGAACCTACACTAACGCCGAAGTGATGGCCCTCGTGCGAGAAGCAAAGGGCAAGCCCCCGCTCGAGGAGTAAACATGCGCGTCGTGTTCGACATCAACGTGTACATCAAAAACATTTTTGATGAGAAGGCAACCTGGCCCGATATCGAACCCTTGCCGCCTGCATCAGAAAATGCGGCAGCCGACTGCCTCTCCATCGCCTTTGACGGCCTCGGCATCGAACTCTATGCGTCACCGCACATCATCGACAACACTTTTCGCATCATGGAGCACGCCGGCCACACCGACGCCTTCATCGAGACCTACATCGAGGCGCTCCTCGATATCGTGGAGATGTCGGGTGGTGCCGTGATTGATCCCCCGAAGCGTGATCACGGCGTGACCGACCATGAGGACAACCTGATTCTGGATCTCGTGCTCGCCGCCGACGCCGACGTGCTCGTGACCGACGACACCGACCTCACCGCGCTCAACCCCTGGAACGGGCGCGTGATTCTGCGGCCCTACGAGTTCGTGAACCGTTGGTTGCAGTCGGCCCGGCATCAGCGTTAGCGAACCAGCCCTAACGGTCCGCGCACGCCCGACCTCAAGCCGAGCTAATCCATCGTCACAACGACGTTGCCAACGCGACGGCGACGCCGGCGGCTCACCATGATGCCGAGAAATGCCACGCTCGACATGATGCTCACGGCGCTCACGAATGACGCAACCGACAGGATGCTGCCAAACGAGCCAATCGACGCCACCGACAGTGCAGACCCCTTGGAGCCAATGGAGAGAACCGAGTTTTCAGACCACAGACTCAGCACCGAATTCTTTGAACCAACACTCAAGATTGAGTTGTCATTCTGCATGGTGATTCCCCGATCCGTGACGGCTGATGCGCCACACTCCTGACACTAGTCGCGAATGGCCGCGCCGAAGCGCTCGGCCGCCAGCGCAACACCGGCCTGCTTGGCCTCGGTGGCTTCGGCCTGCGTGAGCGTGCGGTCGGGGGCGCGGAAGCGCAGGGCAAACGTGAGCGAGCGCGTGCCCGCGGGCAGGCCCTCCCCCTGGTAGATGTCGACGAGTCGGGCGTGCTCGAGCAGGTCGCCGGCGCCCTCGATGAGCGCGGCCTGCACGTGGGCCGAGGGAATGTCGGTGGCGACAACCAGCGACACGTCCTGCGTGGCAGCCGTCATGGTGTGCACGGGCTCAGCCGAGACGGGCTCGCCCGCGGCGGCCGCGATGGCGTCGAGGTCGAGCTCGTAAGCGGCCACTCGGCCAGACAGGTTGAACGCGTCGGCCACGGTGGGCAGGATCTCGCCGGCGTAACCGATGACGACGTCTCGATACGCGCCTTCAGCGCTACTCGACGAACGACCAGACGTACCTTCGGCGCTACTCGACGAACGAAGCGTGAGCTGAGCGCAGCGTCCCGGGTGGAACGATGCGTGCGTTGCCTGCGACACGACGATGTTCACGCCCGCAGCCGAGCCAATCTGCTCAACTGCCGCGAGGGCATCCTGCCAGTCGAACGAGACGGCTTTTTGGCCGGGCTCGCGAAGCACGGCGTCGCCCACGAGAACACCGGCAATGTGGCGCGGCTGCGGCGGGATGCTGGCGTTGAGCTCGGTGATCTGCGTATCGGTGGGGCGCGTGCCCGCGGGCAGCATTGCGTGACCGTAGGTGACGCCGGCTTCGGGGCGGAAGACCAGCCCCTGTTCGAAGATTGCCAGGTCGGTGAAGCCACGCGAGCGGTTGCGCGCCGCGGTC
>CAIWRM010000253.1 GCA_903915075.1 uncultured Microbacteriaceae bacterium | reverse complement strand
TCGGCAATCTCCATCACGACAGAAATGCCGGCAACGTGCCATCCAGCGCGCTCAATCAGGGCTACGGACGCGCCAATGGTGCCGCCCGTAGCTAGCACGTCGTCGAGCACGAGAACGCGCGAGCCCGCGGGCAGGGCGTCCAGACTCACTTCAAAAGCCGCCTCACCGTATTCCAGCGCGTAGCGCTCGGTGAGGATCTCGCCGGGGAGCTTGCCCTCCTTGCGAATGGGCAACACCCCCACTCCCGCGTCGATGGCGGCCGCGGCAGCCAGCAGGAAGCCTCGGGCCTCGAGGCCCGCAACGGCGTCAAAGGTGCCCCCAAAGGGCTCAATCATGGCGTCGACAACCGCGCGGAACGAGGGGCCGTGAGCAAAGACCGGGGTCAAATCGCGAAACAGCACGCCCGGAAGGGGGAAGTTGGGAACCGTTTTGAGGCGTTCCCGGATGAGGTCTGTTGCGTCTGCCACGCCCTCAGCCTAGCCAGCGCCGACGTGCATTGCCCCGCGCCCTCTCGCGCCGTAGCTGAACGGCTCGTTGCGAGTGCCGCCCATCGGTCCGGGCGATGCGACGATGCGCCCCGAATGCAACTAGCCTGAGTCTCGTGCGATTTTGTCATGCTCGGGTGCTGGGCCAGCGAGACGTTCGGCTGGCGGTCTCCGTTGGGTCCGAGTTCCTCTTTGTCGACGAAATTGTTGAGGATGCCCCCGACACCCTGCAGGGCTTGATCGTGAGTGGCGAGCCGGCCGTGACAAGCGTTCGCTCGCGACTGGCGGCAGCTCTCGCTGCCGGTGCCTCGACCACTCCTCAATCCGAGATTGAGTTTGCGCCCGCGGTGATTGATGCCCCCACCATTCTCGCCGTGGGGCTCAACTATGCCTCCCACGCCGCCGAACTGGGCTTCGAGGTTGATGAGAACCCCACCGTCTTTGGTCTCCTGCCCGGCTCGGTCTCACCACACCTCGGCACCACCGAGTGGTCGCGCGCCATCACCGACGCCGTGGACTACGAGGTTGAGCTGGGTGTCGTCATTGGGCGCGATGCACTCAACGTGGCCGAAGCCGACGCTCTCGACTACGTCTTTGGCTACACCGTGGTGAACGACATCACCGCGCGTGACGTTCAGAACCAGGAAAAGCAGTGGCTGCGTTGCAAATCGTTCGACGGCTTTACGCCGGTGGGTCCCGTGGTGGTCACGAGCGACGAGATTAGCGACCCGCAGAACTTGGCTCTCCTGCTGACGGTCAACGGTGGGGTTCTGCAATCCTCCGTCACCGGCGAAATGCTGCACACGGTGGCGCAGCTGATCAGCCACCTGTCACAAGGAAGCACGCTGAAGGCGGGAACGCTCATATCGACCGGAACCCCCTCGGGCGCCGGCTTTACCCGCACGCCACAGGTGTTGCTCGCCGACGGCGACGTGGTTGAGGCCACCATTGAAGGAATCGGCACACTCGTCACGTACTGCCGCGCAACGGACTAGGTGTCCTCAGCGCCCTGAGCTTGCCGGCGTCTCACCCGACAGTCGGTCTGGGGCGAGCTCTCGTTCAACGTCCTCGCGCGACATCAACCCCGCCTCCACCACCAGATCAGCCACGCGACGACCCGAGTGCAGCGCCTCCTTGGCCAGTGTCGCCGCCTGCTGATAGCCGATGAGGGGAATGAGCGCCGTGATCACGCCCACACTCGTTGACACCATGGCCTCGAGTCGGTCTGCGTTCGCCGTGATCCCGGTGATGCAGTTCACCCGCAGAGTGAGACAGGCCTGTGCCATCCACGCGGTGCTCTGTAGCAGCGAGTAAGCGATGACCGGCTCGAAAGCATTGAGTTGCAGCTGCCCCGCCTCCGCGGCCATCGTGACCGTGACGTCAGCCCCGGCAATCGCAAACGCCACCTGGTTGACCACTTCCGGAATCACGGGATTCACCTTGCCCGGCATGATCGACGACCCCGCTTGACGCGCGGGCAGATTGATTTCGCCGAAGCCTGCTTGCGGACCGGACGACAGCAGTCGAAGATCGTTGCAGATCTTTGAGAGCTTGATGGCAGAGCGCTTGAGGGCGGCGCTAAACGTCATGAACACCCCCACATCGCTCGTGGCTTCGATGAGGTCGGGTGCTGACACGATCGGGAATTCCGTGATGTCGGCGAGGTGCCTCACCACCGCATCGCGGTAGCGGGGATCTGCGGTAATTCCCGTGCCGATCGCGGTGGCACCCATGTTCACCTCGGACAGGAGAGGAACCGTCTCGGTGAGACGCTCGACGTCTTCTCCCAGGGTCGTGGCAAAACCGTGAAACTCCTGTCCCAGAGTCATGGGCACCGCGTCCTGCATCTGAGTGCGGCCCACCTTCAGAATTCCGGCAAACTCCTGTGCTTTCTCGGCGAACGACTGCTGCAGTGCCTCAAGTTCGGTGAGCGCCCGACCCAACGACATTGCCATGGCCATCTTGACCGCGGTGGGATACACATCGTTGGTGGATTGCGAGCGGTTGACGTCGTCGATGGGGTCCAGGTGGTGGTACTCCCCCTTGGCGTGTCCCATCAGTTCTAAGCCCCGGTTGGCAATGACCTCGTTGGCGTTCATGTTGGTCGACGTGCCCGCGCCACCCTGAATGATTCCCACCACGAATTCCTCGTGCAGTTTGCCGTCGATGATCTCGTGGCACACGCGCTCGATAACCTCGGCCTTCTCCGACTCGATGCTCCCAATCTCGGCGTTGGCTCGAGCCGCCGCGAGCTTGACGCACGCGAGCGCCCGAATGAGTTCGGGGAAAACCGAGATGGGTCGACGGGCAATGGGAAAGTTCTCCAGCGCCCGGGCGGTGTGCACTCCCCAGTAGGCGTCTTGCGGAATGGCGAGTGACCCCAGTGAGTCCGACTCCGTGCGGGTGGGCCCCTGATACGCGCCCGGTGTGCTCATAAAGTTTCCCGCACGATCCGTTGTGTTGAGCGCATCAATGTTGATGGGGCGAGTGTGCAACGGTGCGTCGGACATGATGGCGGGCTCCTAGCTCAATCGACGAAGCAGCGAGGTGACGAAGCGGGATTTGCGCGGCGTGTAGGGGGGATAGACGAGCCGCAGGGTGTCGGGAGAAAGAGGCTTGCTCAAGACCGCGCGCTGATGGCTGAACACGTCGAACGTGCGTTTGCCGTGGTAAGCGCCCATGCCACTGGCTCCCACCCCGCCAAACGGCAGGCCGGGAACGCTCAAGTGAGCAGCACCCACATTGATGGCGAGCGCCCCCGAGCTCGTGCGCTCCAGGAACTCGCGGCGCACCGAACGGCGCGCGCTCATCACATAGAGGGCCAGTGGCTTGTCCCGCTCGTTGATGAACGCGATGGCGGCCGCGGCGTCGGCAATGCTCACGATGGGAAGAACGGGGCCGAAGATTTCCTCGGTCATCACGGACGACGTGGGGAGCACGTCGGCGAGAATGGTGGGCTCCAGGTAGCGCGACCCCACCTCCTTGCGTCCGCCCGACACGACGGTTCCGAGCCGAAGCATGCTGGTGAGCCGCAGGTAGTGATCGGTCGAAACAAGGCGACCGTAGTCGGCGCTCTGCTCGGGATTCTCGCCGTAGAGTTCGCGCACAGCAGCGGTCAGTTCCGTCTGCAGTCGCTCTTGGGCATCGGGAGTCACGAGCACGTAGTCGGGAGCAACGCAGGTCTGCCCGGCATTCATGAATTTGGCCCACGCAATGCGGCGAGCTACGGCCTTGAGATTGCCCGTGCCGTCGACAAAGACCGGTGATTTACCGCCAAGCTCGAGGGTCACCGGGGTGAGGTGACGAGCGGCCTTCTCGGCCACAATCTTGCCCACGCGCGATCCGCCGGTATAGAAGATGTGATCCCACTGCTGGTCAAGCAACCAACCGGAGACCTCGGCGCCGCCCTCAATAACTGCAACGGCCTGCTCGTCGAGATACTCGGGAATCAGGCGGCCGATCAACTCCGACGTTGCCGGCGCGAGTTCGCCCGGCTTGACGACCACGGTGTTTCCTGCGGCGAGTGCGCCGACGAGCGGCGCCAGGAGAAGTTGCACGGGGTAGTTCCACGGCCCCACGATGAGCACGGAACCCAGGGGTTGCGGTACCGTGCGAGCCCTTGCGGGGGCGAGCGCCAGCGGCACAGGCACACGCGAGCCGCGCATCCATCGGCGCAGTTTGCGGCGGGCCAAACGCAGTTCGGCCAACACAAAGCCGATCTCGGTAATCTCCGACTCGGTGGGGTGCTTGTGTAGGTCGGCGCGCAACGCCTCGACGATGTCGGCCGAACGCTCAACGAGCAGACGTTCGAGCGCATCGAGTTGGCGGCGTCGCCACGCGTATGTTCTGGTCACATCTGTCGCGAAGTACGCGCGATGGCGCTCCACAGTCTCGGTGATGTTCTTGCGAGTGAGCCCAGACGCCATGCTCTCACCCTAACTCTCCGGCGTTCTCAAAAAACAAAAAACAGCGGGTCGGTGATCGCAACGACCACCGACCCGCTGTCAGTTGAATTGCGCGAACTAGGCCTTGTCGACACCGTCCCGGGCCAGAATTTCGGCCTCGACAGAACCGCCGAGCTGTTCCTTCTGCGGGTCACCGTGTACTCCACCCGAGAGTGCGTACTCCTCCTCGGGCGACAGCACGAGTCGGGTACGACCCCAGATGGCGAACCCGATAATCAACACCACATAGACCACGGCGATGGCGATAATCGCCGGGGTGAAGGTGGGGTTGAGCAAGAAGCCAACGAAGATCAGCAACGAGATGGCTGCTGCGATGACGGCACCGGTGATACCCCACGGGCTCTTGTAGGGGCGCGTGGCGTTCTTGAACTTACGTCGCAGGATGATGAAAGCCAGCATCTGCATGATGTAGGCAATCACCGCTCCCCACACCGCAATGTTCAGAACAATCGCTCCACCGGTTGCTCCGGCACCTTCGGGGTCAAGCGACACCAGCCAGTCCACCAAGATGAGGGCGATGAATCCGAGGACAGCGCCCACGAGGATCGCCACCCATGGGGTCTTGCTCTTGCCCGTGAGCGAGAGGAACTTGGGGTAGTAGCCGGCGCGCGAGAGCGAATACATGTTGCGCCCGTAGCCGAACATAATTCCCTGCAGCGACGCCAACAGACCGATGAGCGCGGCCAACGACAACACCGCAGCCGCGGTATCGCCCACGATGGCTCGGAAGCCATCAAGCAGCGGTTCGCCCGAAGTTCCGGTCACTTCGGCGCCAACCACGCCGGTGTTGAGGAACAGCACGAGCACGGCGGCAATCAACAGGGTGAGCATTGCCACGCGACCGGCTTTGGGAATGTCCTTGGTGGGATTCTTGGATTCCTCGGCTGCCAACGGAAGCTCCTCAATGCCGAGGAAGAACCACATGGCAAAAGGCAACGCGAACAGGATGGGCAATACGCCGTGCGGCAGGAACGCCGTCTGACCAGGGTCGGCCGGGATGTCCCACAGCTTGTCAAAGCTGAACTGGCCGCCCGCAATGGCCATGATGTAGAACACCACGAGAATGGCGAGCGAGATGAAAGCCACCACAATGGCGAATCGGAACGAGACAGCGGCTCCGATCACGTTAATGATCACAAAGATTGCGTACAGAATGACGTACCAGAGCCACATGGGCAGAGCGTGCTCGCCCTCAGGAATGCCCAGCAGTGTCACAAAAATGCTGTC
>CAIWRM010000252.1 GCA_903915075.1 uncultured Microbacteriaceae bacterium | reverse complement strand
CTGAGTGACGGTGGCAACGTACATGACGACCACGCCACCGGGCACGAGGGCGTTTGCCACATCGTCGACACACTCCCACGGCGCGAGCATGTCAAGGATGATGCGATCGGCGCCCTGCGGTCCCACAACACTCGGGAGGCTGGTATTGAGATCACCTACCGTCAGAGTCCAGTTGTCGGGGCTGTATCCAAAGAAAGTCTCCACTTTCGCTCGGGCGACCTCGGCGAATTCGTCGCGACGTTCGAACGAGTACAGGTGCCCATCTACCGACAGCGCCCTCAGGAGCCAGAGGCTGAGGGCTCCGGAGCCCACTCCTGCCTCCACAACGCGGGCACCCGGAAACACGTCCGCGAGCCCCAATATTGCTTGAGCGTCCTTCGGGTAGATGATTGCGGCCCCCCGAGGCATCGACATGACGAAATCATGAAGAAGCGGGCGCAACACCAAATGCTCGAGACCAACAGCGTTGAGCACCACCGACCCGTCGGCAAGGCCGATCATGTCGTCGTGTTCGATTCCTCCGCGGTGCGAGTGAAAGACCGCGCCCGGCACGAGCGTTACCGTGTGAAGACGACCCTTGGGGTCGGTGATCTGAACGCGGTCGCCGGCGCGCAACGGCCCGGGTGCGAAACGGGCAACGGTCACTCGCTGCCCCGGCCGTTATTGAACACGTCAAAAATGTCTTGCGGCGTTCGTCCTGCCAGAGTCGGCCACAGAAGACTCGCTGGAGTCTCGTCGAGACTCAGAAAAAGGGGAACGCCGATCGTAAACAGGCCCGCGCTCGATGCTGCGGTAACTCCGACCGGGGAGTCTTCGATTGCCACGCAGTCGCGCGGGTTCACGCCGAGTCGTTCGGCCGCAAGAAGATAAATCTCGGGATGAGGCTTGGAGTTCGTCACCTGGTCTCCGGCGACAATTGCCGAAAAGGTGACGCCGGAAATCGCATTGGCGACCCGGTGGGCCATCTCCGCGTAGGCCATGGTGGCAATGGCCAACGGGATGCCGGCGTCAAACAGCCCTCGAATGAGTTCGGGAGCTCCCGGCCGCCAGGGCATGCGCTCATCCATTTTCTCGAGAACGCGAGATGTCATTGCGCTGATGATCTCTTCACTGGAGAGCTGCACCCCGCGCTCCTGCATGAGGAGTGCCGTTTCACTGAGGCCCTGGCCAATGACGGCCAAGCCATCATCATGACTCCACGTTCCGCCAAAGCTTTCAACAACCTCGGTTTCGGCAATGATCCAGTACTCTTCGGAGTCGATCACCGTTCCATCGAGATCCCACACCACAGCGGCGGGCAGGGCGTCTGTCGTCATGATTCCCCACTCTATCGGGCGACGCTCTGGCACGATTGGCAACGCGCGATGGCGATGAATCACGTGGAGCGTAAGGTTATCTCTGTGCAGCGCGCGTGGCGGTCGTTGACGCCGAGCGCAAGAGAAAACGATGGGAGCGTGACAAATGGGAAAGAACAAGCTTTTTGGCGGTCGAATACTCGTTGTCGCGTTCGAGGGATGGAATGACGCGGGAGAAGCTGCGAGTTCGGCTGTTCGCACCCTGCACGACCATCTTGAGGTTTTCGCTCTGCTCGCGCTGGATTCTGAGCGCTACTACGACTATCAATACACGCGTCCCACAGTGAGTTTTGATGACGACGGCAGTCGTGTGCTCGCGTGGCCCACGACGACCCTCTACGCGCCACTCGTCCCCTCCCCACGAAAGACCTCGGTTGCCGACGATGCGGGGCTCTCGGTGAGCGGCACCAACTTAGGTAACGTCTATCTGCTCCTCGGCGTTGAGCCCTCACGGAACTGGCAGACCTTTGCCACCGAAGTCATTGATGCCGCTCTCGCTGCCGACGTTGACGCCGTGGTGTTCCTGGGAGCGCAACTTGCCGATGTGCCACACACGCGTCCCACGACGATTCATGTGTCGAGCGAGAATCCCGCGGTGCGCGGCGAGCTCGATGTTGAACGAAGTCAGTACGAGGGTCCCGTGGGCATCATCTCCGTTCTCTCACAGGCCGCCGAGAGCGCCGAGATTCCGACGGTCAACCTGTGGGCCTCGGTGCCCCACTACGTTCAGCACTCTCCCTCACCCAAGGCGACTCTCGCGTTGATTGATCGCCTTGAGGAGATTATCGACGTCACCATTCCCCGTGGATCTCTCGTTGCCGACGCGGCTGCCTGGGAAGAATCGATAAACCAACTGGCCGCCGACGATGACGACATGGCCGCATATATCGGCACTCTAGAGCAGGCCCGGGATGCCGTGGACTCCCCCAGCGCGAGCGGCGAAGCGATTGCTCAAGAGTTCGAACGCTTTCTGCGCAAGAAGGACGGCGACGGCGATTCGCCGGGTCCCGGTCGGAGTGAGTGACGCACCTGTTTCGTGATAATGTCGCATGTCAGCGAAAGTTGACGCTCAACGCGTGAGTGGCGGAATGGCAGACGCGCTAGCTTGAGGTGCTAGTGCCCTTATGGGCGTGGGGGTTCAAGTCCCCCCTCGCGCACGCGAAGAAGGCCCCGGTCGAGAGACCGGGGCCTTTACTCTGACACTTCGCTTAGACGAGCTGCGCCTCCGGCGTCAGGCTGGCCTTCCAGGCCACGAGCTTGCGCACCTTGGCACTGGAGTCATTGGCGAGCTGCTCCATGGCATCCGCGGGCACGAAGTAGTTGATAGCCACCCACGAGCGAACCTCTTCGCTCGGGTCGGTGGCAAGCGACCTGAGAACATCGCATGGCGTTGCTTCATTGCGGGCGACGCACACGCGAACGCTCGTCTCCGGATCGCGAGACAACTTCTCGAAGACATCCGCGGGGGTGTTCACGTTGAGAGCTGCGCTCTCGCGAATCTTGGCCCGACGGTCTGCAGCCATGGTGCGGAGCCGGGCAATCTTGGTGTCCGTCACCGGAGGGGAAAGAAAAGCGGCGACGGCCTGATTGTTAAGCTCGGGCGATTCTTTGAGGGCGTCGAGTTGACGCATCTGCGCGGGAGTATTGAAACGAATACACGACATACTCTCACTGTAAACTGGGCCCCTAGCCAAAGAGCTGCGCGACATGGCTGAAACGCCAGAACGGTCCTGGGTCTGTCAGGTCGGTTTCGAGCACCAGGTCAACCACCTGCTCACCACGAGGTGTATCAAAGGTGATTGTTCCGACCTTCGTTCCGGCCCCTCCGCTACGAATGTCCCCCAAGCGAACCTCAACACCAACAGGGGTGTCCGACCACGTTACGGCCGTAACGGCCTTTTTGGGCACAATATTCGATGTGGTGTTCCACAGCGTGGTCACGGAGGCGACGGCTTGTGAGGGGTCTGCGAGGACGGTCTCGTGAAAACCCGATTCGAGAGAGGTCACGTACGCGGCGACCGCAGGCTGGAGTTCGACTTGAAGCGCCGCGCCGGTCGTGACGCCAATCAGTGTGATGGACTCGCGCGCCACACTAAACGTTGCCGAATAGAGCAAGCACGAGCCCGCTTCGTCCGTCGTTCCCGTCTTGATTCCTGTGATTCCCGCGGTACCGATGAGTGTGTTGCCGTTGACGAGCTCACCAAATAACGGCAACTCGATCGACCGTGTTTTGACGATGGCCGCCAGCGCCGGATCGGCGAGAGCCAATTTCCCGATGGCGATGAGGTCGGCCGAACTACTGCGCGTAGCAGGGTTCAAACCGGATGCGTCGGCGACAACGGTGTCGTTGAGTCCCTGCTCGGCAAGCCACGCTTTCGTCTCTGCGAGAAAGGTATCCATCGATCCGTACGCCCAGATGGCCAGAGATCCCGCGATGTTGTTCGACGAGTTGAGGAGCAGAGCGTAGAGGGCATCGCGTTGCGATGTTGAATCCCCCACGGAGACCTCAGAGTAGCGTCCGTTTTGGGCAAGGACCTCGGCAATCTGATCAACATCCGCCTGTCCAAAAGTAATGGTGGGACCAGGTTCATTCACGGCCAGAGGATGTGCTTTGAGGACCATCAGCGCGGTAATAACCTTTGTCATGCTCGCGATGGGCACAACCTCGTTCGTCGGCGCCTGTCCGAGAGCACCAAAGTCATCGGCCACGACGGCACTCATGCCGAAGGGCGGTACCACCGGTGCCACCAACTTCCCGCGAACAACAGGCTCTTGACTAATCGTGGCCGCGGATGAGGGAAGCGGAACCGCAAGGACGGTGATTGACCACCCGAGCAAGGCAAGGATGGCGAGAAGACCGCTAAAGACAACAAGACGTCGCCTGCGGTACACAGCCGCGGACGGTCGGCGACTGCGGGGAGAGCGCTGCATGACCAGTGGCTCGTCGGGGGCAGTCATTGGGTCATCCTCGGGTCGTCATCGGGGCACAGTGCGTATAAGGCAACGGCGGAAGCGGAGGCCACGTTGAGCGAATCGACGCCGGAGCGCATCGGAATTCTCACCACGGAGTCAGCCACGTTCATGGCTTCGTTGGTAATGCCGTCGCCTTCCGTGCCCAAGACCAAGGCAACTCGTTCGGGGCGCTCCCTGGCAAATTCAGCAAGACTGACGGACTTGTCGGTGAGAGCGAGGGCCGTGATGTGGAAGCCGAACTCGTGGAGCACGTCCCTAGTCGTTTGCCAGTCGAGTGTGCGCGTCCACGGGACAGAAAAAACCGCACCCATCGACACGCGAATGCTGCGCCGATAGAGCGGATCGGCGCACCGAGGAGTAATGAGAACCGCGTCCGCGCCCATGCCGGCCACGGCTCTAAAAATGGCACCGACGTTGGTGTGATCAACGATGTCCTCGCAAATCACAACCGTCCGAGCGTCGCCCAGCACCTCCGCAAGTGTGGGAAGAGCGGGTCGTTCAAAGGACGCGAGTGCTCCGCGGTGCAGATGAAATCCCGCAATTTCTTCAAGAACCGGTGGCGTCCCCACGTAGACCGGGCAGTCGTGACCGTTGAGGGCCCGCATCACGTCGTCCGCTTTTTCTGGCAAAACGAGTGCAGAGCGGGGAACGTGTCCCGCGGAAATTGCCCGCCGAATCACTTTGGGCGACTCGGCGATGTAGATACCCTCCGCGGGCTCACGCACCTTTCGCAGAGCAACGTCGGTGAGGTCGGTGTAGTCGCGGAGGGCACCGTCGGTTACAGGCAGGTCAACAATGTGGGCCAAAAGAATTCTCACTGTAGAAACATTTGCGAAACACCCGTTTCGTATGCTCAGCCTATGGTGACGGCACAGGCGGACTCGCCCCCAACCGAGCAGGCGAGTCATATTGCCCGTCTGGTTGCCGGTAAACGGGTAGCCGTTCTCACCGGTGCGGGTGTCAGCACCGACTCGGGGATTCCCGACTATCGGGGACAGGGAGCGTCGAAGCGCACCCCCATGAAATTCGCTGACTTCATCGGGTCACTCGATTATCGCCGCCGCTACTGGGCGGGGGCACATCTTGGCTGGCGCCGATTTGCCGCTGCGGAACCAAACCGAGGGCACATCGCTCTCGCCGCCATGGAGCAGCGCGGAGCAATTTCGGGAATCGTGAGCCAGAACGTCGACGGTCTTCACCGCCGAGCAGGCAGTGCCCATGTGGTCGATCTGCACGGAACGTTGAGCCGAGTGGGCTGCGTCGAGTGCGGGCAAATGTTTGACCGTGACAGCGTGGAGCACCGGGTCGCGTTGCTCAACCCGTGGCTCGCCCAGATGCCCGATCCCGAACTGGCTCCCGACGGCGACACAGACGTTGAGGGGTGGCAGACCGTAGAGGTGCCCGAGTGCACCGTGTGCGGTGGCATCCTCAAGCCCGATGTGGTGTTCTTCGGTGAGTTCGTTCCGCCCAAGGTCTATCAGGCTGCCACCGCACTCATCACGCGCGCGGATGTTCTGATCGCGGTGGGCACGTCTCTCGTGGTCAACAGTGGTTTACGACTCGTGGAACTCGCGCATCGTCGCCGCGACGCCATCGTCATTGTCAATCGGGGAGAAACGAAAGCCGACCGCTTGGCGGCCGTGAAGGTGGACGGTGGCTCGAGCGAGTTCTTAGAGGCGCTCGCCGCGGCCACTGGTGCTGCCGACTTGATCGAGGACATCGAGTAGTCGCGCCGCCGAGGCCTGCCACGAAAACTTCTCAGCCTGTGTGATTGCCTTTCGTGAGTAAGTTGCCCACGTCTTGCCGTCGTCGAGTTTTGCCAAGGCTGCCGCGAATGCGTGAGCGTCTGTGGCCGGAGCAAAGAGTGCCGCGTCGCCGGCCACCTCATGAAAAATCCCGATATCGCTGACCACAACCGGAGTTCCCTCAGCCATGGCTTCGATCAGCGGAATGCCAAAGCCTTCGTCCAGAGAAGACGAGACCAGCGCACGGGATGTCGATAGCAGTTCTCGGTACTCGCTCTCGGGGGTTCCGTTGTGAAAGAACAGCGTGGTCCGGGGAGCTAGGCTTTCGAGCTCACGGCGTGTCTTGCCGTCGATTCGGCTCAGAAAATGGAATTCCCAGTCCGGGCTGAGCTCTGCCGCCTTCACCAGTGTCGACACGTTCTTGTAGGGCATGAAAGAGCCCATGTACACGGCTCGTCGGGCGCGTGCGATGAACGGCTGAGGCGCTCGTTCACCTGCCGGTCGATCCGCAGCGTTGGGGACGACAAAGACGGGCCGACGCGAGAGCCGATGCGCAGCGATGAGGCCTGCCGTGGTCTGTGACACTGCCACGACGGCATCGCTGCGATTAAGCAACCATCGCTGTGGCGCCCACGACAGGTGGTACAAGCGCCACAGCAGGCGAAGGGGCCAGGCGAACTGGGGCGGTGGCGTGCGGTGCCGATAGTAAATGAGGTCATGCACGGTGAGCACGAGTCGATAGTTTCTCCCCCTCGATCCCATGGTCTGCATGGGAGAGAAGACCACATCGAGATCTGCGCTGTTCAGGTGACGCGCCACCCGGGGCTCACGCCAGCTCGTCGGCGACGTTACCGAGACGGTCTCGCCACGGGGAAGCAGTGCGCGCTGACGATCGTCCGAAATAATAAACACGAGCTCGTCGTCGGATCGCTGTGCCACGAGCAGAGCAAGCTCGTGGGCGAGTCCCGCGCTAAATCTGCTGATTCCGTCGTGGTGGTCCCAACGAAGGTATCGCGCATCGAATCCGATTCTCATGCGCTCGCACCGGGGAGTTTCAGGAACCGTTTGATGGCGTCGGCTGCCTCATCGGCCGCCTCGTAGTGCACGAGGTGACCGACATCCTTCACGATATGCAGGGTGGCGTCATCCAGGCGGGCCGCCAGTTCGCGTTGTTTGGCGAGCGACGTGATGTCGTCGCGATCGGCGACAATCATCAGCACCGGCCCGGTGAGCCCGCGGGCGAATTGGCCGACGTCATTGCGCACACTCGTCTGGAATGCCTCGAGCACGGCGCGACGTCCATCGAAGACTGAAAAGTATTCGTCATGCTGTTCGTGAATCCAGCGTCGCAAATCCTTGTCTTTCGTCTTGGCCATGGTGACACTCATCACCCGCACGATTGCCCTGTTGCGCAGAAGCGCGTAACCCCAGCGCTCCGGCAATTTTGCCGACACCCGGTAGTAACCAACAGCGAGCTTGGTCATCAATCCGCGCGGTCCCTGGAGAGCGTTGGCGGCGATGGGATTCACCAAGATTGTTGCCGGCACCTTCAGGCCGCCTGAACGGGCGGCGGCCACGACAATCGAGCCAAAAGAGTGACCCAAAACCGCAGCGCCGGGAGCGTGGATGGCGCAAAAGGCTGACAACCACGTCGCATAGGCATCAATGTTTGCTGTGCTCGCGAATGCGCGCGTCAGGCCGAATCCGGGTAAATCGGGAATGAGGACGCGAACCTCTGGGCCGAGGGCGGCCACAAAGGGCTCCAGTCCGTGGTGATCACCGCGAAATCCGTGAACCATAACCAGGTCAACGGGACGGTTTTCCGGCCCGAAGTCCCACCACGCGGTGTCCACGCCATCGACCTCGCCGGTGTGGACTCGCACAGGGACCCGTCCCAGTCGATCAGCATAGGGAGACGTGACCGTTGACACGCGGGTAAGTCTACGCGCAGGCCGATATCGTCTCGGCGTTGCCCCTGCTGAGTTGTCTTTCGACGCGCGTAGAGTGAGGGCGTGAATTCACCCACAGATTTGCCCGAATGGGCGCGCACCCTGGCCGTGTTTGACACGGAGACCACCGGTTTGGCACCGGAGACCACTCGGATCGTTGCGGCACACGTGAGCCTGTTGGATTCTGATGGTCGGGTGAGCGAAGCACGGGACTGGCTCATCAATCCGGGCATTGAGATTCCCGAGATTGCCACGAGCGTTCACGGCATCACCACTGAATACGCGGTTGAGCACGGCCGGGAGCCCGCCGTTGCGATTGCCGAGATACTGGCCGTGCTCGCCGCACACCTTGACTCAGGCATCCCACTCGTGGCCTACAACGCCAGTTACGATTTCACCATCCTGGATCGCGAGGCAAAGCGTTACGGCCTCGATCCCCTGGGCGACGTGCGACCCGTGATCGACCCTCTCGTGATTGACAAACAGGTAGACCGCTATCGCAAGGGTAAGCGCCGCTTAGAGAACGCCGCCGCGCACTATCAGGTCTCGCTCGACAACGCTCACGATGCGTCCGCGGACGCCATTGCTGCCGGTCGCATTGCACAGGCACTCGCCCGCGTCCACGCCGAGAAACTTTCGATGACCGCCCTGCAGCTTCACGATGCGCAGGTGGTGTGGGCGGCCGAACAGGCGGCAAGCTTCGCGGCCTATCTGACTTCGCAGGGCAAGAAGCCCTTTGCCGACGATGGCACGTGGCCCGTTCGTTAACTGCAAAAGGGGCACCGCGCCTGCGATGCCCCTTTCGTGAAAGTCTTAGTTGCTTCCGCCGAAGCCCTTGAAGCGCTGGTTGAACTTCTCGACGCGACCGGCCGAGTCCATGATGCGCTGCTTACCCGTGTAAAACGGGTGCGAGGCGTTGCTGATTTCGACGTCGATGACGGGGTATTCGTTGCCGTCTTCCCAGGTAACCGTCTTGGAGGAGGTCGCAGTGGAACGCGTGAGGAAAGACTCTCCGGATGCGAGGTCGTGAAAAACGACTGCCTGATACTCGGGGTGAATTTCTGCCTTCATGAAAAAAGTCCTTGTTGTCTGCGGATGCTGGCATCTGACGGATAGTCGCCGAAGCGAACTCCTCACTTTATCAGAGATTTAGTAGGCGACGTGCGCCCGGAAACCGCCATCACTCGCGATCACCTCGATGCCGACTCCGTACGCAGTCGAGAGAACATCAGAAGTGACTGTCTCGAAAATGTTGCCGGCAGCGACCACCGATCCGTCTCTCAACACCAGCGCGTGCGTAAATCCAGCGGGAATCTCCTCGATGTGGTGCGTGACCACGACAATGGCCGGTGACGAGGTTACCTGCGCAAAGGCCCCCAGCAGGCGCAGAAGGTCGGAGCGGGCCGCCATGTCAAGACCAGCCGTGGGTTCGTCGAGCAGGAGGAGCTCGGGGTCCGTCATGATGGATCGAGCCAACTGGAGGCGCTTTTGCTCGCCCTCACTGAGGCTGCCAAACGTGCGGGAGGTCAATTCTCCCAGTCCCCACTCCCCCAACACGCGACGGGCACGGCGAATGTCGATGTCGTCGATATCGCGTCCACGAGCTTGCGCAGCAGCATAGGCCGCAGACACAACGGCGTCGGAAACACTTTCTTCGGGGTCGAAGCGTTTCAACATTGCTGCAGAGGCTAGACCGATGCGCGGCCGCAACCACTCGGGGTCGGCAGTGGAGAGTTCCTCGTCGAGAACAACCGCGCGCCCCGAACTGGGCAGATCCCAACCGGCGAGAATCTCGAGAATGCTGGTCTTTCCCGAGCCGTTGGGACCCAAAACAACCCATCGTTCCCGCGAATCCACTTTCCACGACACGTCGCGCAGGATCGGTCTCCCAACGCGCTGAAGAGAGACGTGGTCAAACTCAAGAACTCGGGTCATATGCCCATCGTAATCAGCCCACAGCTCGAGCAGGGCACGTTGATCTCCACGGGCCAGACGGGCACCTGCCGTAAGGTTAGAAACATGGAGAGGCGTCTGGGGAGAAAGCTCGTTGTCCTCGACGCCGACTCAACTCTGATCGATAACGAGGTCATCGAACTGTTGGCCGCGGAGGCCGGCAGTCTCGACACTGTTGCCGACATCACCGAGCGCGCGATGAGCGGGGAGCTCGACTTCGCTGAGAGTCTTCGCGAGCGTGCCGCCACGTTGAGCGGACTAACGCCCGAGGCAATTGCTCGAGTGCAGGCCCAGATTTCGGTTACCCCGGGAGTCGCCGACTTGATTGCGGCGGTGCACGACGAGGACGGCTGGGTGTGTGTCGTCTCGGGAGGCTTTCATGAAGTTCTTGACCCCATTGCACAGGCACTGGGCATAGACGCGTGGCGAGCCAACCGTCTCGAGACGACTCCGGACGGATCCCTGAGTGGCAGGGTTTCTGGGCCGATTGTCGACGCTGCGGCCAAGGCTGAAGCGCTCACAGAGTGGGCGCGCGAAGGAAGTTTTGACGCCGAGGACACCGTGGCAATCGGAGATGGCGCCAATGATCTCGCCATGATGTCGATCGCGGGTCTCTCCATCGCCTTTTGCGCCAAGCCCATCGTGCGGGACCGCGCCCACGTTGCCATCGATGTTCGCGACATGCGCCAGGCAATCACACTCATCGGTGTTTCTGCCCGCACCGGCTAGAACGGGAACGACGCCGGGTGTGCTGCGGGCAGCTAGTGCCCCATACCCAGTCCGCCGTCGACGGGAATGACGGCGCCTGAGATGTATCCTGCATCGTCGCCGGCGAGCCAGGCCACGACTTTAGCTACTTCGGCCGGTTGGGCAAAACGACCGGCCGGAATGTTCCGTTTGTATTCAAGCTGCTGGTCTTCCGGGAGACTCGCGGTCATATCGGTTTCAATGAATCCGGGAGCCACCACGTTCGCGGTGATGCCGCGGGAACCCAACTCACGCGTCAGACTACGCGCCATACCCACCAGGGCACTCTTGGAGGCGGCGTAGTTCACCTGCCCGGCCGATCCGTAGAGACCGACGACACTGCTGATCAGAATGATGCGACCAAACCTTGCCTTGAGCATGCCTTTGGTTGCCCTCTTCACCACGCGGAACGAACCACCCAGATTGGTGTTGACCACGTCGTCAAAGTCATCGTCTGACATGCGCATCACGAGGGTGTCGCGTGTGATGCCTGCGTTGGCAACAAGAACCTCGATGGGGCCCAGCTTCTCCTCGACCTCGGCGAACGCGCGATCGAGGCTGTCGCCGTCCGTTACGTCGGCGATGACCGTGAGGCTGCCCGCTGGCCCCGCACCGTTTCGTGCGGTCACGGCAACACGGTGACCCGCGGCCACGAATTCTTCGGCGAGGCTGTAGCCGATCCCCCGGTTGCCACCGGTGATGAGGACGGTTCGTGCAGTCATGAGGGCCTTTCGGTGTGCTGACGCACCCAGCATAGCCTTAGGCTTATACCGACCCGTCTATCGTCAGCGAGGCACCGCATGCGTTCCAAGCTCCCCTCCGTTACCACCCTTCAGGCATCTCCCACTGATGAGCGTCGCGTGCGCTTCATCAAGTACACGGTGGCGATGTCAATTCGTGTTGTGTGCATTGTTCTGATGATTTTTGTCGAGGGTTGGTGGCTTCTTGTCTGCGCTGCCGGAGCCGTTCTTCTTCCCTACTTTGCGGTGATTATTGCTAACGCGGTGCGAATAGGCGACGCGCCTGAGGTGGTACGCCCCGGCCCGTTGATGCTGAACTCTGGCGTGACGGAGCCCCTGCCGACGGAATCGGTCAACTCCGAGAGGGTCACTCCCTTGTCGGAAGAGCGTCGGTGACGCAGCGCGCCGCACAGGGCACCGACGCCGCCACTGAAGTCTCCGGATGGCGACGCTGGTTCGCTTACGCAGCACTCACCGCTGTCTTTGGTGCAGCCTGTGTGGGATTGGGCATCTGGCAGCTCGAGAGGCGTGACGAAACGTTGGCGGAAATCACCCGCGTTCAGGCTAATTACGATGCCTCGCCGGTTGCGCTGGAGGAATTGGTGCCGAGCGTAGACGGTTCCGACCCCGAGGCGGAGTGGCGCCCCGTCGTGGTGGAAGGCACCTATTCGGTGACCGACCAAGTACTCGTGCGAAATCGATCCTCTGAGCAAGGCACCGGTTTTGAGATCCTCACTCCCCTGGTCACCGATGACGGAACCGTGTTTGTCGTTGACCGAGGCTGGATTGACAAAGACGCCACCGGTACGGGCCCAGCGGCTGTTCCCGCTCCGCCCGACGGGTCAGTGCGCGTTACGGCACGACTGCGAACGGGTGAGCGAAGCATCCCCGGACAGTCCGCTTCGGCAAACCTCGTGCCGACGATTGAGCTGGGTGCTTTGGCGAACAGATGGGGCGTGCCCGTCTATTCGCACTTCTATGGCGAGATGATGAGCGAGAGCCCCTCTGCAGAGTCGGGGGCTCCTCTGGCCAAACCCTCAACGAGTGAGGGCAATCACCTGAGTTATGCCTTCCAGTGGATGGCATTTGCGGTACTTGGCATCGTTGCGCTGCTGTGGGCCGTAAGACGCGAACGACGCATTCGAGCCGGCATCCCGTCTCGCCCGCGTTCGTCGAGCCGAACGCGGCGGGATGATTCTGCTGCCGAAGACGAACTCGTGGATGAGTGGCGTTCGCGAGGCTAGGATAGAAAAAATCGGCGCTCGTGCGCCCCGAATGAGGAGTCACATGTCAAACTCTCTGGCACTTAGGAGCCCTGTACTCATCGACCGCCTTGGCGCGCGAAACGCAGCAATCAGCACGCTCTACGTTGCCCTGAGCGTTGCGCTCATCGCGGGAGCCGCGCAGATTACGGTTCCGCTGTGGCCCGTTCCGGTGACCGGCCAGTCGTTCGCCATTCTTCTCGTGGGTGCGTCGCTCGGTCCTGTTCGGGCCGGAATCGCGACGTCTGTGTATCTTCTCCTCGCTGTTGCCGGTCTTCCGGTCTTGGCTGCACAGCCCGACGGTTCACACACGACGGGTCTCGCCGTGCTCGCACTCCCCACGCTGGGATACCTGATCGGCTTCATTTTGGCCTCTATCGCCCTGGGCTGGTTTGCCAAGTTGGCGTGGGATCGCAAAGTTCTTAAAGCCTTCATCGCTTTCCTGGCGGCTGAGGTCATCATTTATGCGTGCGGTCTTCCCGTGCTCGCTGCTTACTTGGCGGCAAACGGGCTACCCGCAGATGCCGGAACCGTCTTCTCTCTGGGCCTCACCCCGTTTATCTTGGGCGACCTGATCAAGGCACTTTTGGCGGGTGCGCTGCTTCCGCTCACGTGGAAGCTGGTCAACCGCAAGGCTTCCTAGTCGCACGGATCACACAGGACGCCGCTCACGCACCGTGGGTGGCGTCCTGTGCTGTGTTGAGCACGTTCGAAAACGCCGTCACGGACCCGGGGTTGTTAGATTGAGAACCCCAGTGCGCGCATCATGTCGCGGCCTTCGTCAGAAATCTTCTCCTGGCCCCACGGTGGCATCCAGACCCAGTTGATGCGAAACGCGTCGACGACACTGTCAAGTGCTTGAGCGGTCTGTTCCTCGATCACGTCTGTCAGCGGGCATCCTGCGCTGGTCAGGGTCATGTGAATGACAAGAGCGTTGTTCTCGTCGTCCCACGACAGGTCATAAATGAGACCGAGGTCGACAATGTTGATGCCCAACTCGGGGTCGACAACTTCTTTGAGTGCGTCGATGCAGGCGTTGTACTTCTCGTCGGAGAGTGCGCTCATGCGTCAGCCGTTTCGGTAAAGCGGTCGTAGCCTTCTGCCTCGAGTCGATCAGCCAATGCCGGACCGCCCTCCTCGGCGATACGGCCGTTGACAAACACGTGAACGAAGTCGGGTTTGATGTAGCGAAGGATGCGCGTGTAGTGGGTAATTAGCAACACGCCCAAGCCGGTTTCTTCCTTGACGCGGTTCACGCCTTCGCTCACGACGCGGAGTGCATCGACATCGAGACCCGAGTCCGTCTCGTCGAGAACGGCAATCTTCGGTTTGAGCAGGTCGAGTTGCACAATCTCGTGGCGCTTCTTCTCGCCGCCCGAGAAGCCCTCGTTGACGCTGCGCTCGCCAAAGCTGGGATCCATGCGCATGTCCGACATCGATTTCTTGACGTCCTTGACCCACGTGCGGATGGGGGGCGCTGCTCCGTCGATTGCCGTCTTTGCGGTACGTAGAAAATTGCTGACGGCAACGCCCGGGATCTCAACGGGATATTGCATTGCCAAGAACAGACCCGAACGAGCACGCTCGTCAACACTCATCTCGAGCACGTTCTGGCCGTTGAAATCGATGCTGCCCTTGGTCACGGTGTACTTGGGGTGCCCGGCAATTGTGTACGCCAGTGTTGATTTGCCGGACCCGTTGGGGCCCATGACGGCGTGAGTTTCTCCAGAGTTGATGGTCATGTCGACCCCGCGCAGAATCTCCAGTGGTCCGTTGTCGGTTTCTACAGTGACGTGGAGGTCGGTAATTGTGAGCGTTGACATAATCTAAAACACCTTCGGGGTCGTGGGGTCGATAAACACATTTCCATCACGCACGGCAACGGAGAAAACAGGAACGGGTTCGAAGGCAGGAAGACTCAGAGGCTTTCCGGTGGTGAGTTCGAACTGAGAACCGTGAGCCCAGCACTCGAGCGTGCCGTCCTCTACGAAACCCTCGGAGAGCGAAATATCGCCGTGTGTGCAGGTATCGCCGATGGCGTGAACCGTTCCGGTGGAGTCTAGAACCAGAGCCACGGGGATCTGACCCACCACGACACGCTTAGCGCGGTCGACGACGAGGTCATCGAGGGCGCAGACAAGCTCTTCGCTCATACCGTGATCTCCTCGAGCGCCTCATCAAGGGCATCGTGCACAAGGGCCTGAACGCGGGGCACGGGAACCATGGCGAGCACCTCGTTGAGGAAGCCGCGCACCACCAACTGGCGAGCCTCGTGTTCAGTTATGCCACGAGAACGAAGGTAGAACAACTGTTCGTCGTCGAACCGGCCCGTCGCGCTCGCGTGGCCCGCACCCACGATGTCGCCGGTCTCGATTTCGAGGTTCGGCACCGAGTCAGCACGTGCGCCCTCGGCCAAAATGAGGTTACGGTTCTGCTCGTAAGAGTCGGTGCCCGTTGCCTCTCGACCGATGAGCACGTCGCCAATCCAGACAGTCCTCGCTCCGGCGCCACGCAGGGCGCCCTTGTAGGAGACCCGGCTCACGGTATGCGGCGCATCGTGGTTAACGAACACCTGAGACTCGATGTGCGAGGCGGCATCGGCGGTGTAGAGGCCGAGAAGGGTGGCCGAGGCCGCGTTCTCAGCGAGGTGGGCGTTGGGGTTGATGCGCACCACTCCCCCGCCGAGCGTGATCACTGCGTGGATGAGTGACGCGTTTGCCGCAACGCGACAGAAGTGAGACGCCAAGTGAACGGCGTTGTGATTCCACTGCTGCAGGTTCACAACGACGACCTCAGCGGATTCTCCCACGTGAATTTCGACATTCTCGCTGAGGAGTGCGTCGCCACGATTGTCGAAGACAATTGTCGTTTTGGCAAAGGGAGCAATGTCGATCACGGTGTGGCCTGAACGCGGCGTGATGCCCACGGCGTCTCGCGTTACCCAGACCTCGGACGTGTCTTGGGCGGATGCCGTGATGATGAGAGCGTTGGCAGTTTCTTGCCAGGCCAACGCGCTGGCCACATCCTCGGGGCGGCCACACCGACCAACGAGTGGGTCACTCAGGGGAACGTGGGCCACACTGGCGGCACCGGTAATGTCGAAGACCGCGGGAATCTCTGAGCCGTCACGTTCACCACTCGTGAGCTTGTCAATGCGGTCAAGAGGCGTGAAACGCCATTCCGCCGAACGTGACGAGACGGGGTTGAGTTCGTCAATGGAGTAAGCGCTGAGGCGCTCACGCCGCGTCTGAACCGGGGGCAGGGCGTCAGCGTTGTAGAAGGCTGCCGGGGAATGCTCGGCAGAAGTTTTCTGGGTCATCTAGCCGACTGACCCTTCCATGCCCATCTCGATGAGTTTGTTGAGCTCGAGCGCGTACTCCATGGGGAGTTCCCGCGAAATGGGTTCGATAAACCCACGAACAATCATGGCCATGGCCTCATCTTCGGCGAGTCCACGAGACATGAGATAAAAAAGCTGTTCCTCGCTGACCTTAGAGACGGTGGCCTCGTGTCCCAGAGTCACATCGTCGACACGAATGTCGATAGCGGGATAGGTGTCGCTGCGACTAATCGTGTCGACCAGCAGAGCATCACAGCGAACGGTGTTCGCCGAGTTGTGTGCTCCCGCGTCCACTCGGATTTCACCACGATATCCCGCACGACCGCCGCCTCGAGCAATTGACTTCGACACAATTGATGAGCTGGTGTTCGGTGCCATGTGGACCATCTTGGCGCCGGCGTCTTGGTGCTGCCCGGGGCCAGCAAAGGCTACCGAGAGCGTCTCGCCCTTGGCCCCTTCTCCTACCAGATACACGCTGGGGTACTTCATGGTGACCTTGGAGCCGATGTTGCCGTCAATCCACTCCATGGTGGCGTGCTCGTGGGCAATGGCGCGCTTGGTGACGAGGTTGTAGACGTTGTTCGACCAGTTTTGAATGGTCGTGTAGCGCACGCGGGCGCCCTTCTTGACGACAATCTCGACAACTGCTGAGTGCAACGAGTCACTCTTGTAGATCGGTGCCGTACATCCTTCGATGTAGTGCACGTAGCTGTCCTCGTCGGCGATGATGAGCGTTCGCTCGAACTGACCCATGTTCTCCGTGTTAATGCGGAAATAGGCCTGCAGGGGAATTTCTACGTGGACGCCCTTGGGGACGTAGACGAACGACCCGCCAGACCACACGGCAGAGTTGAGGGCGGCGAATTTGTTATCGCCTGCGGGGATCACGGTTCCGAAGTACTCTTCAAAGAATTCCGGGTGCTCCCGCAGCGCGGTGTCGGTGTCCATGAAGATCACGCCTTGGCGCTCAAGCTCTTCGTTGATTTGGTGGTAGACCACTTCCGACTCGTACTGAGCGGCAACACCCGAAACGAGACGCTGGCGTTCGGCCTCGGGAATTCCCAGACGCTCATAGGTGGTCTTGATGTCGTCGGGCAGGTCGTCCCAGGTCTGGGCCTGCTGCTCACTGGCCCGCACGAAGTACTTGATGTTGTCAAAATCGATACCCGTGAGGTCGGCTCCCCACGTGGGCATGGGCTTGCGCCCGAAGAGTCCGAGGGCCTTGAGGCGAGACGCCAGCATCCATTCGGGCTCAGATTTGAGGGCACTGATGTCGCGCACGACCGCCTCCGAGAGCCCACGTCGAGCACTCGCTCCGGCCGCATCGGTGTCGTGCCAGCCAAACTCATAAACGCCGAGCGTGTCGAGCTCTGGACGGTTGATCAAAATGTCGGACATGGTTTCCTCTCGCAGTGCAAACGCGTGGATGCGGGGTAACTATTCCTGTCTACGGGATTACCCCGCGACCGTGTGGTTGCACACACCGGAACTCTTAGACTTTGTAGCGAAGCCGCTCAGGTTTCCCGTGGCGACTGCGCTTACGCTCATCATTGAGAAACCGGAATTACCGATTGCACTGCTAGGGGTAAGTCTAGCCTGACCGCCCGGCTCGTTGCTCAAGAGAGACCCAAGAGAGAACAATGATTCGACAGCGACTTTTTGGTTGGATTCCCACCGAGGTCACACGATCCGTTCGTGTCTTTGGCTGGATCAATCTCGCCTTCAATATTGGAATTGTTGTCACGGGTGGGGCCGTTCGGCTCACGGCGAGCGGATTGGGTTGTCCCACGTGGCCGCTCTGCACTGAGGATTCTCTCGTGAATACCCCAGAAATGGGCATTCACGGCGTCATTGAGTTTGCGAATCGCGTGCTGACCTTCGTTCTTGTCTTGGCCGCCCTCGCCACCTTTATCTTGGTTGTCCGCATGCGCCGTCGTCGCCCCGCTCTCTTTTGGCTCGCGCTCGGTGTCGGCCTGGGTATTCCCGTGCAAGCTGTGATCGGGGGCATCTCGGTTCTGGTCCAGCTCAATCCCTACGTGGTGGGTCTGCACTTCGTGGTGTCGATGGTGATGATTGCGCTGTGCAGCGTTTTCGTCTGTGTGCTCTACCCACGAACAGCGGAAGGCCGACCATCGGTACTGCTGCGCCTACTTGTGGCTCTCCTGATTACTGCCCAGTCACTAACAATCCTCTTGGGCGTCCTCACGACGGGTTCCGGTCCTCATGCCGGCGACGCGGACGCGCCACGAAACCAACTCAACAGTGAGCTTTTGCAGCACCTGCACAGCATTCCCGCCTACACCGCTGTGGGCCTCGCCGTTCTGACACTCGTTGTGGCGTGGTTCGCCCGCCGAGGCGTGCTCGTGCGTCTTCTGGGCTTACTCCTGCTCGCCAACGTTGTTCAAGTCCTTGTGGGTATTGTGCAGTCGCGCACGGGCCTGCCTCCCCTGTTGGTGGGCATTCACATGTTGCTGGCGTGCGTCGTCGTGGCCCTCATGACATCAACCGCAACAACGTTTCGGCGGCGAGTGGCCGACAACGAGCGACTGCCCGTCGCCTAGAGAGCCGGAAGCGGAATGCGCCACAGCGCGTCGACGGCAACCGCGACGAAAAGCATGGCCAGATAGAAGTTCGAGAAGTGAAACAGGCGCATGGGTGACACATCGGTGCGGTTCACCGCCCGCGAGAAAAGACGATGACTCTCAACAACGAAGGGCACGCCCAATGCCAGCGCCATGATGACGTAAATCAGGCCCATGTTGGCAATCGGCACGAGGAGTAGGGAGGCCGCCAGGGTGGCCCAGGCGTACAACACAATCTGCAGAGCTACCGTGATGGGCCCGCGAACCACCGTGAGCATGGGAACGTCCGCGCTCCGATAGTCGTCGCGGTACTTCCAGGAGAGCGGCCAATAGTGCGGCGGCGTCCACAGAAAGATGATCACAAACAGCACGACGGGAGGCCAGGCCAGCGAGCCGGTGACGGCTGCCCAACCGATGAGAACGGGAAAACCGCCGGCCGCCCCACCCCACACAATGTTTTGTGGTGTGCGTCGCTTGAGAATCAGGCTGTAGACGACAACGTAAAAGCCGATGGCAGCCACTGACAGCGCAGCGGCCAACCAGTTGGTGAGGAAACCGAACCACAGGGTCGAGACCACGGCAAGCACGCTTGCAAAAATGACCGCTTCGCGGGTTGACACCTCGCCGGTAACCAAGGGTCGCCCTTCGGTGCGACGCATGAGGCGGTCGATGTCACGATCGATGATGCAGTTGAAGGCCCCCGCTGCGCCCGCGCTCATGGCGCCTCCCACGAGCGTGACGACGACGAGAAGAAGGTTGGGCAGACCGCCCTGAGCCAAGAACATCGTGGGAACCGTTACGGCGAGCAGGAGCTCCATGACACGGGGCTTGGTCAGCGCCACATATGCCGCCATTTTGCGACGGAAACCCACACGAGACGTTCGTGGTGGTGTCAAAACCGTTGCGTGCATGTTGTCCCTTAGCGAAGAAGTCCCTGCCGCGATTCTAGGCGAACGGGTTCGTCCGATGATGATGAGACGCTGAACGCAACCGCGGGAAGACAACGAGAACGCACTCATGGTCGTACAGGCAGTCTTCTATACTGAGAGCGCAATAGCGCGTGTCTGTGGGCCTCCCACGAAAGGGACTCAGCGGTTCTTTTCACCCAGAAAAAACCTAGGGTTTCCGTTCTTTCGAAGGGGCACAAACATGGTTTCGCAATTTTGCGAATGATTCTGACATCACCTCACAGGAATGGGCCTCACGCATGACGGCGCTCGATTGGAATGACAGCGATGATCTGGCCGTAAACACGGCTCGAGTGTTAGCGGCAGATGCCGTTGAGAAAGTGGGCAACGGTCATCCCGGCACCGCCATCAGCCTCGCTCCGGCAGCGTATTTGCTGTTCCAGAAAATCATGCGCCGTGATCCTCGCGACGACACCTGGGTTGGTCGAGACCGTTTCATCCTCTCCGTGGGACACAGCTCACTGACCCAATACGTGCAGTTGTACCTCGGGGGCTACGGTCTCGAGCTCGACGACCTGAAGGCTCTGCGCACGTGGGGCTCGCTTACGCCAGGACACCCCGAATATGGACACACGGCGGGCGTGGAAATCACCACCGGACCACTCGGTCAGGGACTCGCCTCTGCGGTTGGTTTCGCCTATGCCGCGCGCTTCGAACGCGGGCTCTTCGATGGCTCCGCACCCGTGGGCACGAGCCCGTTTGATCACTTTGTCTATGTGATTGCGGGCGACGGTGATCTGCAGGAGGGGGTGACGGCGGAAGCGTCGTCGCTTGCCGGTCATCAGCAGCTGGGCAATCTCATCGCAATCTACGACAGCAATCAGATTTCAATCGAAGATGACACCAAGATTGCCTTTACCGAGGATGTGCGCAAGCGCTACGAGTCCTATGGCTGGGACGTTCGCGTTGTTGACTGGAAGTCGACCGGCACCTACGTCGAAGACATTCCGGCACTTCACCAGGCCGTCCTCGCTGGTCAGGCCGAGACAGCAAAGCCGACGCTCATCATCCTGAAGACGATCATCGGTTGGCCGAGCCCCGGCAAACAAAACACGGGAAAGATTCATGGATCCGCACTCGGCGCAGAAGAGCTTGCGGGTCTCAAGCAGGCCGTGGGTTTCGATCCGGAGAAGTTCTTTGATGTAGCGCCCGAGGTCATTGCCCACACGCGCACAGCAGTCGAACGTGGCGCTGCGGCTCGGGAAGAGTGGCAGAAGTCCTTCGACGCATGGACCCAATCTCACCCTTCGGAGAAGGCTCTCTTTGACCGACTCGAGGCCGGCGTGCTACCGGATGGCATCGAGGCCGCGCTTCCCATCTTCGGGGCCGAAAACGAGGTCTCCACGCGCGCGGCGTCCGGCAAGGTCATCAATGCGCTCGCGGCTGTCATGCCCGAGCTGTGGGGTGGCTCGGCCGACCTTGCTGAATCGAACAACACCACCATTGATGGTGCGCGGTCATTCGTGCCGGCAGAGTGGTCAACACACGAGTGGACCGGTGACCCCTACGGACGAGTCATGCACTTCGGCATCCGGGAACACGCGATGGGTGCGATTCTCAATGGCATCGTCTTGCACGGCAAGACGCGACCCTTTGGGGGCACGTTCCTCATCTTCAGCGACTACATGCGTCCGGCGGTACGACTCGCTGCCCTCATGAAAGTTCCCTCGATTTTTGTGTGGACTCACGATTCCGTTGCCTTGGGCGAGGACGGACCCACGCACCAGCCGATTGAGCAACTGGCAACTCTTCGAGCGATTCCTGGACTCGACGTCGTTCGCCCGGCAGATGCCAACGAGGTCGCGTATGCCTGGAAGGCCATGCTGGAACGTCGGCACGGCCCCGCTGGCATTGCTCTGACCCGTCAGAACATCCCGGTCTTTCCTCGCGGGTCTGGCGCTGCCAGTGCCACCGAATTTGCTCACCCCTCCGCCACGTCACGGGGCGCATATGTGCTCATTGACTGCGAGGGCACTCCCGATGTTCTCCTTCTCGCGACGGGATCCGAGGTTCAATTGGCCGTGGCTGCGCGCGAGCAGCTGGCCAACTCGGGTGTCGCCGCTCGTGTGATCTCAGCTCCCTGCTGGGAGTGGTTTGGCGAGCAGTCGGACGAATATCGCGAAAGCGTCATTCCCTCGGGCGTTACCGCGCGCGTCAGCGTGGAAGCCGGCCTGGCTCTGTCATGGGAGAAGTTCTTGGGCTCTCGCGGTCGCGCCGTGTCGATTGAGCACTTTGGTGCCTCGGCAGACTACAAGACGCTATTTCGGGAGTTCGGCATGACAACAGAGGCCGTTGTTGCCGCGGCGCGTGAATCGATATCCGCGCCCTAGCGACACCCGTGAGCCACCACTGGGCATCTGCTCCCCAGCACACTGGACCCTGAAACAATGACAACCGAAGGATGAACGTGACTTCTCCCACTGCTCAACTCTCCCAGGCTGGTGTCAGCATTTGGCTTGATGACCTCTCGCGGGAACGCATCAGGTCCGGATCGCTCGCATCGCTCATCGCCACACACGATGTCGTTGGAGTGACAACGAATCCCACCATTTTCGCCGCGGCACTGACCGACGGTCAGTCCTACGAAGAACAAATCACGGAGCTCGCAGCCGCCGGAGTCGGGGCTGACGAGGCGGTGTTTCAGATCACCACGAGCGACGTTTCCGCGGCGTGTGACATCTTTGAACCCGTTTTTTCGCGCACGAAGGGGGTCGACGGTCGCGTTTCTATCGAGGTCTCCCCCACGCTTGCTCACGACGCTCCCGGCACCATTGCCGAAGCCAAGCGCCTGTGGGACAAGATGGGGAAGGCAAATGCTCTCATCAAGATTCCGGCAACTCTTGCGGGGCTTGAGGCGATCACCGAGGTCATCGGTGCAGGTATTTCGGTTAACGTCACCCTGATTTTCAGTCTCGCTCGCTACGACGCCGTTGTCGACGCGTACCTGGCCGGTCTTGAGAAGGCGCAGGCTGCGGGGATCGACCTTGCGTCCATCCACTCTGTCGCCTCGTTCTTCGTGTCACGGGTTGACACCGAAATTGATAAGCGCCTTGAGGCAATCGGTTCCGACGTCGCCCGAGGGATGACGGGCACCGCTGGTCTGGCCAATGCACGGCTTGCCTACGATCTCTATGAAGAGAGGTTTGCGACGCCTCGTGCCGCGAGCCTCCTCGCCGCCGGCGCTCATCGCCAGCGGCCACTCTGGGCATCGACCGGCGTGAAAGATCCGAATCTCCCCGACACGCTGTATGTCACGGAATTGGTGGCCGCGGATGTGGTCAACACCATGCCCGAAAAAACTCTGATGGCGACCTTCGACCACGCCACGGTCTCGGGAGACACGATCACGCCGAACGTTGCGGCGGCCCGGGAATTCTTTGGGCAGTTGGCGTCTGTCGGCGTCGACATTGACGATGTGACCGACCAACTGGAACGCGAAGGCGTCGACAAGTTCATTGATTCCTGGGGCGAACTGCTCGAGACAGTAAACGCAGCTTTGGAGGCTAACCGATGAACTTTCGAGTGCACGTTTCAGGAACCATCAAGGACTACGTTGACGCCACTCTGCCGGGCCTGATCGAGAACTTCGTCGCGTCCCGAATAACCGACCAGGACCCCACCCTGTGGGGAAAGTCTGCTGAAGCGGAAGCATCCATTCGGCTCGGCTGGGTCGAGTCAGTCAACACGTCGCGGCCGTTAGTAGCCGAAATTGACCAGCTGCGGTCTCAGCTGCACGCCGCGGGTGTGACGCGCATTGTGCTTGCTGGCATGGGGGGCTCGTCCCTTGCCCCGGAGGTGATTGCTCACACCGCCAACGTTGAACTCATCATTCTTGATTCAACTCACCCGGACCAGATCGCTGCGGCGCTCTCCGACCGTCTCGCCAACACCGCACTCGTGGTGAGCAGCAAATCGGGCTCGACAGTCGAAACCGACAGCCAGCGTCGGGTTTTTGCGGAAGCCTTCCTCTCCGCCGGCATTAATCCCGCCGACCGTATCATTGTCGTGACTGACCCCGAGTCACCTCTCGATTCGTTGGCGCGCAAAGCGGGTTATCGGGTCTTCAACGCCGATCCCCACGTGGGCGGACGATTCTCAGCGCTGACCGCGTTCGGGCTCGTTCCCGCGGGTCTTGCCGGGGTCGACATCGGAGAGATTCTGGACGAAGCCGCAGCAGCATCACTCGAGCTCGCCATTGATCATGTCGAGAACCCGGGCCTGATTCTCGGTGCCGGCCTAGCGGCCGGGCTCCCGGTGCGCAACAAGCTGGGATTCGTCTCTGACGGAACCCACATTGTGGGTCTGCCCGACTGGGCAGAGCAGTTGATTGCCGAGTCCACGGGCAAGCAGGGCACGGGACTTCTTCCCGTTCTTCTCAACAGCCTGAGTCATGAGCTTTCGGCAGATCTTCCGGATGTGCAGATCGTCCGACTCGTTGATGATGCTCACGAACACCACCTACTCAAGCACGACCGACACGTCGGCGACATTCTCGTGTCGGGTACGCTTGGCGCCCAGTTCTTGGCGTGGGAGTACGCAACGGCCGTTGCGGGCATGATTCTGGGCATCAACCCGTTCGATCAACCGGATGTCGAGTCGGCAAAGGTGGCAACTCGTGGGTTGCTTGATTCCCGCCCGTCGCCGACGCCGCCAGCGTTCACCGAAGGCTCCATCGAGGTTCGCGCACACGGTGATTTCCTCGGAACGGCTGGCACGGTGCGTGAGGCGATTTCGGCTCTACTCGGAAAGCTGGGTAGTGACGGATACGTGGCCGTCCAGGCCTACGTTGATCGCCTGGCTCTCCCCCAGACCGCCGGAGTTCGCGATCTCATTGCCGGTCGCGCACAGCGACCCGTGACCTTTGGATGGGGACCGCGCTTCTTGCACTCGACCGGTCAGTTCCACAAGGGCGGTCCAGCCTCGGGCGTGTTTATTCAGATTCTGCAAACACCCACAGCAGATGTCGCGATTCCCGACATGCCGTTTACCTTTGGGCAACTCATTGCCGCACAGGCAGCGGGCGATGCCAACGTCTTGGCATCTCTGGGTCGGCCGGTCCTCACACTCACGCTCACTGACTCCGGCTCGGATCTCAGGCCACTCTTCGAGGCGTTCAACTAACCCATGCCCACCGAAGACGAGCCACTTTTCACTAACCCTCTTCGGGTCGCTGAGGACCGTCGACTGAACCGCATTGCCGGTCCCTGTGGCCTCATCATTTTCGGCGTGACGGGTGACTTGTCCCGCAAGAAACTGATGCCTGCCGTCTACGATCTGGCCAACCGCGGTCTCTTGCCGCCGGGTTTTGCTCTCATCGGGTTCGCTCGCCGAGACTGGGCACACGAAGACTTCAAGCGAATCGTGCACGATTCAGTTCGCGACAATGCGCGCACAGAGTTTCGCGAAGAGGTGTGGGAGCAGCTCGCCAAAGGCATCCGTTTTGTGCCCGGTGAGTTTACAGATGACAAGGCCTTCGACCACCTCAAGACCACTATCACCGAGCTCGACGCAAAGATGGGCACGATGGGTAACCACGCGTTCTACCTGTCTATCCCACCGCGGTCCTTCCCTGTGGTCACGGAACAACTCAAACGCTCAGGATTGGCCGATCCTGCTCCCGAGCAGTGGCGACGGGTGGTGATTGAAAAGCCCTTTGGCAGTGATCTCACGACAGCGCGTGAATTAAACAGTGTGGTGGAGTCTGTTTTCCCTCCTGATTCGGTTTTTCGCATTGATCACTACCTCGGCAAAGAGACGGTGCAGAACATCCTTGCCCTGCGCTTTGCCAATCAGCTGTTCGAGCCACTGTGGAATGCCGAACACGTTGACCATGTGCAAATCACGATGGCCGAAGACATTGGAGTCGGTGGCAGGGCGGGCTACTACGACGGCATCGGTGCCGCCAGAGACGTGATTCAAAACCACCTGCTACAGCTTCTCGCGCTGACCGCGATGGAAGAGCCAATTTCGTTCCATGCTGCGGACCTGCGCGCAGAAAAGGAAAAGGTACTCGCGGCCGTTCGGCTGCCCGCAGACTTGAAGACCTCGACAGCTCGCGGCCAGTACACGGGTGGCTGGCAAGGCGGTGAGCACGTGGCGGGCTTCCTTGACGAAGACGGCATGAACCCGAACTCTCTCACCGAGACGTACGCAGCAATGCGCTTGGACATCGGCACACGCCGGTGGGCCGGCGTTCCTTTCTATCTGCGCGCCGGAAAGCGGCTTGGTCGACGCGTGACCGAGATTGCTGTGGTATTCAAACGTGCACCGCAATACCTTTTTGCCGAGCATCAAACGTCGGCCGTGGGTCAGAACGCCCTTGTCATCCGCGTTCAACCCGATGAGGGTGTGACCATTCGGTTCGGATCAAAGGTTCCCGGTGCGGGCATGCAGGTGCGCGATGTCACGATGGATTTCGGCTACGGACACGCCTTCACCGAGGCAAGCCCGGAGGCGTATGAACGACTCATTCTCGATGTTTTACTCGGTGATCCGCCACTCTTCCCTCGTCACGAAGAGGTTGAACTGAGCTGGAAGATTCTGGATCCCATCGAGGAGTTCTGGGCTACTCAGGGGAAACCCGAGGAGTACGCTCCGGGGAGTTGGGGTCCGGCGAGTGCCGATGAACTCATGGCTCGTGATGGACGCACCTGGAGGCGACCATGATTTTTGACATGCCCGACACGACCACCGCTCTCGTATCAAAATCGCTCGTCAGCATTCGGGAGGAGGGCGGTGCCGTCGCACTGGGACGCGTTCTCACGCTCGTCATCTCAACCGCTCCCGGTCAAGAAGAAGAAGCGATTGCGGCCGCAAATGAGGCCTCCCGTGAACATCCCATGCGGGTCATCGTCCTCAGCATTCCCCTCGAGAGTACTCACATCACTAACCGTCTCGACGCCGAGATTCGTGTGGGTGGTGACGCAGGAGCCAGTGAGGTGATTGTTCTCCGCGCCTACGGAGACGTGGGAAGCGATGAGCGTGGATTGGTCACCGGACTACTTCTGCCCGACACCCCCATCGTGGCCTGGTGGCCAAACGACGCCCCGCCCGTCGTCTCACAGAGTGCGCTGGGGAATATGGCTCAGTGTCGCATTACAGATTCAGCAGGCTCGTCACACCCCATGGGTCGACTCGGTGAACTGTCGCAGACCTATGCGCCGGGCGACGCGGATTTTGCCTGGACGCGCATTACCCCGTGGCGCACGCAACTGGCCGCGGTTATCGATCAGCCTCCGCACGATCCCATCACCGCAATTTCTATCTCGATGTCAGCCAACTCCCCGAGTGGTCGGTTGTTGGCGGCATGGCTTTCGCTGAGACTGGGCGTTCCCGTGTCGATTGAACTCACCCACCATGTCCCAGATGACGGTGCGATTCATCGCGTTGCCCTGACTCGCGCAGACGGCGACATCGTTCTGACACAACGCAACGACAAGGTGGCACGACTCGAACAACCGGGCCAACCCACCCACGACATCTCTCTCAGTAGACGCTCCTTGCGCGACTGCCTTGCCGAGGAGCTGCGACACCTCGATCCCGATGTCGTGTACGGCGATGTGGTGACTCAGGGACTCACTCTCGTGCCGAAGGCCTAGGCTGTGACTCCCCGCACACTCATCGTTTGTGAGGACAAAACCGGAGTCATTGAGCGCGTCGCCCGTGATGCGCGTCTTCTTCTCGTGGAGGTGCTCACGCAGAAGGAGTTTGCACACGTGGCGCTCACGGGCGGCTCCGTGGGAATTGGCGTTCTGGAGTACCTTGGGAAAACCGACGACGATGCGCCGAGGGAGGAGCGCGTAGATTGGTCCCGCGTTCAACTCTGGTGGGGTGACGAACGCTGGTTGGCAACTGGCGACGCGGAGAGAAATGACGTGCAGGCACAAGCGTTGTTTCTCGGCGCCCTCCCCTTCGACGCCAGCCGCATTCACCGCATTCCCGCATCGGATGCAGGGCTCACCCTGGACGACGCAGCACACGTATATGCTCAGGAGTTGGCTGCTTTATTGCCGGGTATCTCAGGAGATGACGTAGGACATTCGCTGAAGGAATCTTCGACGATCCACTCCCCGGGGCAAGACACGCAGAGCTTCGATCTGGTCTTTCTCGGTGTCGGCCCGGACGCCCATGTGGCTTCCCTCTTTCCGGGACGCGCCAACGAAGCCGAGTCGTCTGCTGTGGTGATTCCGGTTCGCGGCTCCCCCAAGCCCCCGCCCGAACGAATCTCGCTCACGCTGAACGCCATTAATTCGGCTGCTCGGGTGTGGTTGGTCACCGGCGGTGGCGACAAGGCCGACGCCATTGATCTGGCGCTGGGGCAGGCCAACTTATCGGCTGCTCCCGCCAGCGCGGTCTCTGGCCGGAGGGAGACTCGGGTGTACTGTGACCGAAGTGCGAGACGGGCCGAGAACTGACCTGTGCGGTGAGTCCCCAGGCTTAGGTTTTAGCTGTACCGCGACGGACGCGAAGCTGGTGCAGTGCATCGTCGAGAATCTGCTGCGCCTCTTCGGGCGTGCGGCGCTCTTTGACGTATGCCAAGTGGGTCTTGTACGGCTCTGCCTTCGCCATCTCGGGAGGCGCATTCTGATCGCGTCCTGCCGGCAAGCCCGATGTTGGCGAGTCGATGATCTCAGGAATCTCGTCAGCAGGGAGGTTGGCCGCGTAGTAGCGGACCGTCTCGTTGCCCAGAGCATCCCAATAGGAGATTGCTACGCGCTCCGCGTGAACCCCGTGGTCTTGCTCTCCCATAGGGCCCGCACCGACACGGGAGCCACGAATGGCGCTTCCACCAGCCACCTCTAGGCTCCAGTGAAGCGGGTGATGAGACCCAGAACGACAATGCAGACAATCCAGATCAGTCCGAGAATAATCGTGATGCGGTTGAGGTTGCGCTCAGCCACACCCGACGAGCCCAGACTCGACGTGACTCCACCACCAAACATGTCTGAGAGACCGCCGCCACGTCCCTTGTGAAGCAGAATGAGCAGCGTCAAGAGCAAACTGGTGATACCCAGAATGACCTGAATCGCAATTTGAAGAATTTCCATGACAAAACCTTGATTTCGTATACGTAAGAAAAAGCCTGGCCTAAGTCTAACCGACTAAACGACGTGCTTAAGGAATCGGCAAATGCTTGAGAACTCTGTGACGTCGAGACTTGCGCCTCCCACGAGCGCGCCGTCAACATCAGGCTGACGCATGAGGGATGAAATGTTCGATGACCGCACGGAACCGCCGTAAAGAATGCGCGTGGCGTCACCGCTATCGAGACCCCAGAGTTCCGTGAGCGCCGTGCGAAGGGCGGCACTCACCTGTTGGGCTTGCTCTTCGGATGCGGCCTTCCCGGTGCCAATGGCCCACACCGGCTCATAGGCGATGACAATCTCTGCCGGGTTGACGCCATCGAGCGCTGCCCGCAATTGAGACACTGGAACAGCGCTCGGCCCAAACTGTGCGAGATCCGCTTCGGTCTCCCCCACGCAGATAATCGGCGTGAGGCCGTTTCGGAGAGCGGCCCCAACTTTGGCGTTCACGTTCTCATCGGTTTCGGCGTGGTACTGCCGACGCTCTGAGTGACCGATCAGAACGTAGGTCGAACCGAGTGAACGCAAGAACCCGCCGCTGACCTCACCGGTGTACGCGCCCGCATCGTGCGCCGACAGATCCTGGCCACCATAGGCGAGATCAAACTTGTCGCCCTCAATGAGATTTTGGATGCTGCGGAGGTCAGTAAACGGAGGAAAGAGAGCTACTTCGGTCGAGGCGTAGTCGTGTCGTGCATCCCGCAGGGTCCAGGCCAATTTCTGTGTAAAGGCAATTGCTTGCAGGTGATCAAGGTTCATCTTCCAGTTGCCCGCGATGAGTGGGCGTCTGTCTACTGCCATCCGAGTACCTCCAGGCCGGGTAGTGTCTTACCTTCCAAAAACTCCAAGCTTGCTCCGCCACCTGTGGCGATGTGCCCAAAATCACTATCCGCAAAACCGAGGGCCCTGACCGCTGCAGCACTGTCGCCGCCTCCAACGACAGAGAAGCCGCTCATATCCGCCAGGGCCGATGCGATGCGCCGTGTGCCGTGGGCAAACGCGGGCATCTCAAAGACACCTGCGGGTCCGTTCCAGAAAACGGTCTTCGACGCGGCAATGTGTTGAGCAAATATCTCCGCGGCGGCTGGTCCGATGTCTAGGCCAATCCCTGCGGCGCCAAAAGGCGTTGACTCCATGCTGTCGGCGGCAACCACGACGTGCTCGGCATCAGCGGAGAAGCCACTGGCAACAACGATGTCCTGCGGAAGGACGATGGCGACTCCGAGTCGCTGAGCCTGTTCGAGATAGGTTCGGCACGTCTCAATCTGATCACGTTCGAGCAAACTTGACCCGACGGCAAAGCCCTGCGCAGCCAGAAAGGTGTAGAGCATTCCCCCACCGATCAGAATCGTGTCGACCCGCGGCAACAGGTGCGAAATCACGCCCAACTTGTCGGACACCTTTGAGCCACCCAAGACAACGGTGTAGGGACGCTCCGGTGATGACGTGAGGCGTTCGAGAACGCGCAGTTCTGTCTCAATCAACAAACCGGCTGCGCTGGGCAGTGCCTTCGCCAACTCGATGACGCTGGCTTGTTTGCGGTGGACGACTCCGAAACCGTCAGAAACGTAAGCATCGCCCAATGCCGCCAACTGAGCCGCAAAGGAAGATCGCTCGCCGTCGTCCTTGGATGTTTCCTCAGAGTTAAAGCGCACGTTCTCGAGCACCACGACGTCCCCGTCAGACATCTGTGACACTGATTCGTGTGCCGATGGACCTACCGTGTCAGTGGCGAGCACGACCTTCGCGTCCAGGAGTTCACCGAGTCGACGGGCTGCTGGCGCCAAGCTGAAGCGCTCGTCGGGAGCACCCTCGGGACGACCCAAATGGCTGAGCACAATAACCTTCGCGCCACTCTCGCGCAGACGCGAAATTGTGGGCAGCGATGCGCGAATTCGACCGTCGTCGGTGATCACGCTGTCGGCGAGCGGAACATTAAAGTCACATCGCACCAGCACCTTCTTACCGCGAAGGTCACCGAGAGAATCGAGAGTGCGAAGGGTCATGTTGCTACAGACGCTCCGCTACAAACTCGGTGAGATCAACGAGGCGATTACTGTAGCCCCACTCATTGTCGTACCAGCTGGACAGCTTCACCTGATTGCCGAGCACGCGCAGCAATCCGGCGTCGAACACTGACGAGTGCGGATCGGAGACGATGTCACTCGAAACAATCTCGTCGTCGGTGTACCTCAGAATGCCCGCAAGACCACCGTCGGCTGCCTGCTTGTAAGCAGTCAGAATCTCCTGCCGAGTCGCAGGTCGTTCCATTTCGACCGTGAGGTCGGTGATCGAGCCAGTGGGAACAGGTACGCGGAGCGCAAAACCATCCTATTTGCCCTTGAGCTCGGGAAGCACGAGTCCAATGGCCTTAGCGGCTCCCGTTGTCGACGGCTCAATATTGAGGGCGGCTGCGCGGGCACGACGTAGGTCGGCGTGGGGGCCGTCCTGAAGATTCTGGTCGGCAGTGTAGGCGTGCACGGTGGTCATG
>CAIWRM010000251.1 GCA_903915075.1 uncultured Microbacteriaceae bacterium | reverse complement strand
CGAACTCGTCTTTGGCGTCGATCACCACTGACTCGACGGCGCCGCAGTCGAGGGCGCGCTGACGAATCTGTTCCATGTCTTCGCCGCCCTGACCCACGTCAATGGCCATGGCCACGACCTCTTTGCCGGTGGCATCTTTCAGCCAACCGATACCAACAGAAGTGTCGAGGCCACCGGAGTAAGCAAGCACAACGCGTTCAGACATGGCTTAAGTCTAGGGCGCGCGCGAAGGCCTCATTGTCGCCCAGGATCCGCAGGGCGCCGGACGGCACAAGCCGGGTGCGGCAACCGCTCATAGAAACCTCATAGGTTGCGGATAGCAAACTTACATACCCCCAGGGGTATGTTGAGAACACAACCCGAACAAAGGAGCACCACATGAACAAGCGCAATACCGTTATCGTCTCAGTCGCCGCAGTGGTGGCCCTCGCCATCGTGGGCACCGGAGTCGGCATCGCCATCGGCACGCAGACATCGCAACCCCCGAGCGCGTCAACCAGCGAGACGGTCGTCGAATCGCCCGGCTCGTCAGAGGCCAACACGCCCGCGCCCGAGTCGGCGGTAGTCACCCCAACGCTGGAACAGAACCTGGCCTTCATCATTGAAGAAGAAAAACTGGCCTTCGATGTGTACACCGTGTTAGGTGAATTGTGGGGATCGCGCACGATGCAAAACATCGTTTCGAGCGAAACGTCTCACCAAGCGCAGGTCGCTTCCTTGCTCGTGAGCTACGGCATCGCCGATCCGCGCTCGAGTGAAATCGGCGTCTTCACCAACCCCGATCTTCAGACGCTGTACAACACCCTCATTGCTCAAGGCTCCGTGAGCGAACAGGCGGCCATGGAAGTGGGCGTCTTCATTGAGGAGACGGACATCGCCGACCTCGACGCCATGATGGCGACGATAAGCGAGCAGGATGTGCTCACGGTGCTGGACTCCCTGCGTTCAGGCAGTATCAACCACCTCGCGGCGTTCGAGCGCCAGCTGGCATGACCGGCCAGAAAGTGAGACGCGGCGGCGAGCTTTAGCTACCGGAAGTTTGGAGGAGTCGTGACGTTTCACGGCTCCTCTTACCGTTGCTACGCTCAGGTGTCCCTAAAACACCCAACAGGAGATCACCGTGAATAACAAAATCACCGCCGCCGTATCTGTCGTTATCGGAGCCGCAGTCATTGTGGCCCTCACCCTGTGGGTGGCGAGCTTCACGCTCTTTGCCGGAGCGAACGGATCGGGAATGAGCACGACCTCGCTCACCCTCCTGCAGACAGAACCGCGCGTTGAAACGATAGACGCCGGCAAGGAAGGCGTCCTGAGGTTCGTCGAAGCAGACCTCACCACTGCTTCGGGTGCGGATGCTGGCGTGCTCTCCGGTTCAATTCTCACGGTCGACATCGTCGACGGAGACCGCGGTGAGTTCGAGGCGCGCAGCCGTTCACTCACCTTCGACACCCCCGACGGACAGATTGAAGTAGCCGGCCTGTCTTACTACCCCATCGGAGAGCGCAAGCTAGCCCAGGGGCAGCCCGTCATCGTCGCCATCACGGGTGGAACCGGAAAGTACATCGGTGTGACGGGCGAGGTTCAGACCACACACTTGCCCGATGGCACCTTCGAGCACATCTTCACTTTTGTGACGCGCTAGCGGTTTCGATACGGCAACTTCGTTGCCTACTCAACCAGCGCCTACGGCAACGTCGTTGCCCACTCAACCAGCGTCGCCCGAAGCCCGCGTGCGAGGCTCCGGCGCGGCAAAAATCTGAAGCAACTCACCGACCGAGAAATCTGACTCCAAGGGGTGACGCAGATTCAGGTTTGCGTGAACGCTGTAGGTATTGCGCCGTCCCGTGCGCGACACCGTGAGGTATCCGGCTTCCACCAGATCGCTCACCACGGTGTGCGCGAATCTCTCGGTGATGCCCACGGCCTCTCCGATGTCGCGCAGTCGTGCGCTGGGGTTTCGGAGCAAAAAAATGAGCACGTGTGCGTGATTGCTGAGGAATGTCCAACCGGGACCAGTTGCGCTGCTCATACCCGAGGGTAACACTTTACTTGTTATTTTATACATGAACAATAATTCATGTATCATTGAGCAAAGGAAGATTTCTCTGCACAAGGAGCACCCGTGGACACACTTGCCATCGCCGTAGCCAACCTCACGTCCATCCCCGTGCTGGTCTTTATCGCGGCCGTTCTGGTGGCCCGCTTCTCCCCCGAACTCAAGCTGCCCGACGCCATCTACCAGTTTCTGGCCGTCTTTCTTCTCCTCGGCATTGGCATCAAGGGCGGTTACTCCATCAAATCGGCCGAGGGTGCGCAGCTCCTGTGGCCGGCACTCGCCGCCCTGGCGCTCGGCTTCGTGATTCCTCTGATCGCCTATGGGCTCTTGCGGCTCACGAGGCACTTCTCGCGGGTGGATTCCGGGAGCCTCGCGGCCCACTACGGATCAACCTCTCTGGTGACCTTTGCTGCAGGACTGGTGATGCTCGAATCGTTGAGCATTTTTGTCGAGCCCTTTACCGCCGCCCTGTTGGCCATCATGGAGATCCCCGGAATCGTGGTTGGTGTTTACCTCGGCACTCGGCGCCTGCGTGCACGCCTTCCGGTGGACACGCGCGGTGTTGACGCTTCGGACGACGAACCGGTGAGCAAGTTACGTCGGCGCGAGACCTTCAAAGAGATCCTGCTCGGCAAGACGGTCTTCCTGCTTCTGCTGGGTCTGATTGTGGGATTCGTGGCACCCGAGGCGTCGTACCTTGCCGTCGCCCCGTTCTTTGTGACGCTGCAGCCCGGAATGCTTGTGTTCTTCTTGCTTCAGCTGGGACTCATGGTGGGGGCGCGACTGCAAGACCTGCGCAACGGCGGATTCTGGCTGCCGATATTCGCCATCGTGATGCCCATTCTGGCGGGCACCCTGGGCGCCTTCACCGGGGTTGCCGTGGGCATGAGCGTTGGCGGGGCCACAATGCTGGCGATTCTGGCCGCCAGTGCTTCGTACATTGCGGCGCCGGCAGCCGTGAGCTTGGCGATGCCGAAAGCTAACCTCGGCATGGCGTTAGCTGCGGCCCTCGGCATCACGTTCCCGTTCAACCTTTTGGTGGGGCTGCCGCTGTTCGTGGGCCTGGCTGAGTTCTTTACGACCGCTCTGGGTTCGCGCTAGACGTCTTTGGGGGAATGCTGAAGCAGCCACACCATGAGCGCCTTCTGGGCGTGCAGGCGGTTCTCGGCTTCATCCCAGATCACTGACTGGGGGCCGTCGAGCACCTCGGCCATGACCTCGTAGCCGCGGTAGGCCGGCAGGCAGTGCATGAAGATGGCGTCGGACTTGGCTTGGGCCATGAGCGCGGCATCGACCGTGTAGCCGGTGAAATCTTTCTGGCGGCGTGCCTTCTCGGCCTCCTGGCCCATTGAGGCCCAGGTGTCGGTAACCACCACGTCGGCGCCGGCAACGGTCTCGGCCGGGTTGTCGAGGATGGTGACTGACCCGCCGGTTTCGGCAGCGCGGGAGCGGGCATCCGCCACGATGTCTTCGCGGGGCTGGTAGGCCTCGGGGGCGCCGAGGCGCACGTGCATGCCGGCGGTGGCGCAGGCCAAGAGATAGGAGTGCGCCATGTTGCTGTGGCCGTCGCCCACGAAGGCCACGGTGAGCCCGGCGAGGTCACCCTTG
>CAIWRM010000250.1 GCA_903915075.1 uncultured Microbacteriaceae bacterium | reverse complement strand
GGCCTTCAGCACGGCTTCGTCGAGTGTGATGAGCGCTTCTCGTAATTCAGCAATCGCAGAATCGCTAGAAGCTACGTCTTCATGAAGTTGATTGTAGACGGCAGTCAGCCCCAACGACCGATCACGTTGGAATTTGCTACGAAGATCGAGAAACTCACGACCTGCGCTTCGCAATTCTTCATTCTCGGACGGAAAAACAAAGTTGTAGAACCCCTTCTTGGCACTAAATCTAGGATCAACCTTCATGGTCCCGCCCCATCGCCGCAGCCAACTTTCATACCACGATGAAGACAATACTCCGGCTCCACAATCGCTCTGGCCTGGAAAAACATAAACTGCTTTGGAGTACACCCAGTCCGGCGGAAGCCAGCAAACGAACCACCACTTAGCAGTTCCCGGTCCAACAAGAACACGAGACTGGCCGCTAATGGACTTGTAAAGTTCATCCCGAGCCCGCTCGAATCGCCACCACTCATTTGACAATTTCAAATTTGAGTTCATCGATCGTTCGGCTTTGACACTCATTTCCAGGCGGGACCATAGACCTGGATAGGCGGATTTTGCCGCCGAGGCGTCGAGATTTGAAACATCAATTACCCACCGGGAGTATAAGAAATCGGGATCTCCACCGAGATCTTCAGCATTGACAAATGGCCTAATTGCCGCCGATTCGTCGGGATATTGAGAAAGCACTTCCCTTCGATCAACTTCGGACAGCACGAAACCTTCACCGTTCACTGTTGTGCCCTGATATGCGGGCAATCTGTCGCTGAGCGTGTGCGGCTCACCTTCGACTCGCGAAAACAAGTGCAGACTGGCATCAAATGAGGCCTCAAGCCCACGGCTAAGCCAAATGAGCGAGACGTGAACTGAAGCAGCGCCAGGCCAGGCCATACTGGGCACTGCTTCGAAGATCCTCCACCCTTTGCCGCAAAGCTGCGCAAGGGACACGTCTCGCGAATCGCCTTGGGCAATTGTATTTGTCGCTATCAACGCGATGATTCCAGACGGTCGCACTAGAGCTGCGGCACGAAGTACGAAATAGGCCACCAAATCGGCCGTTCCCCTAGCACCACACGCAACGCTCTGCACTAGGGACTCGCGGTACAGGTCGCCTAGGTTTCCAGATAACTTAGAACCGCTCATGAAGGGAGGATTTCCGACTACAACGTGAAAACCTCCTCCCTCAACAAATACCTCCGGAAACTCGATAACCCAATGAAACGGATTCAAGGGGTATCCATCTCCCGGCGCTGCGAGTTGTGACTCGAGCACGGCGACTTCTTCCAGCACTTCGCGGCCGCCCGAACCCGGTTTGAGCGCCTGCAATACCAGACGTGATCGAGCCACCATTGATTCTTGCGCCACCTGACCATCCCCATTTGACGCCACGTAGACGAGCGCCGCAAGATCGGCAACTGTGCGATGCGGCCCAAGCCGCGCCCTCAAGTCATCAAGTACCACCCGCTTGGCATCGACAGCTACCAGACTTGTAGCGTCCGTCTCGGCAAGATCCCTTCTACCGTGAGTGATCTCTCGCAGGTCCTGCTCAATGAGC
>CAIWRM010000249.1 GCA_903915075.1 uncultured Microbacteriaceae bacterium | reverse complement strand
GCCGGAGCCGGGTCGGTGTAGTCATCGGCCGGCACGTAGATGGCCTGCAGTGACGTGATGGAGTGACCGCGCGTCGACGTGATGCGCTCCTGGAGCAGACCCATCTCGTCGGCGAGGTTGGGCTGGTAACCCACGGCAGACGGCATGCGGCCCAGCAGGGTCGACACCTCGGAACCGGCCTGCGTGAAGCGGAAAATGTTGTCGATGAACAACAGCACGTCCTGCTTCTGCACGTCACGGAAGTACTCGGCCATGGTCAGTGCCGACAGGGCAACGCGCAGACGCGTTCCCGGCGGCTCATCCATCTGACCGAACACGAGCGCGGTCTTGTCGAATACGCCCGCTTCTTCCATCTCGTGAATCAGGTCGTTACCCTCACGAGTACGCTCACCCACACCGGCGAAGACCGATACACCACCGTGGTCTTGAGCCACGCGCTGAATCATTTCCTGAATCAGAACCGTCTTGCCCACACCGGCACCGCCGAAGAGGCCAATCTTTCCACCCTGAACATAGGGCGTCAGGAGGTCGATGACCTTGATGCCCGTTTCGAAGAGCTGCGTCTTCGACTCGAGCTGGTCGAAGGGGGGCGGGTTGCGGTGAATCGGCCAGCGCTCCTTGATGTCAAACTTCTGACCGGGGGCGCCGTTAAGGATGTCGCCGGTCACGTTGAAAACTTTGCCCTTGGTGACGTCACCCACGGGAACAGAAATCGGAGCACCCGTGTCACGCACTTCCTGGCCGCGAACCAGGCCGTCTGTGGGCTTCAGTGCAATGGCGCGCACCACGTCGTCGCCGAGGTGCTGGGCAACCTCGAGTGTGAGCTTGGTCGATTCCTTACCAATAACGATGTCGGTCTCCAGGGCGTTATAGATGCCCGGAATCGCGTCGTGCGGGAACTCAATGTCAACAACCGGACCCGTCACGCGGGCGATACGGCCCACACCGGTCTGTGTTGCTTTCTTCGTTGCAGTAGCCATTGGGTTTCTTCTCTCTTGCGTTGACTAGTCGTCGTCGGGGATGTGTTACTTGGCGTCGGACAGCGCGTCTGCGCCGCCGACGATTTCGGAAATCTGCTGGGTAATCTCGGATTGACGTGCGTTGTTGGCCAGACGCGTGTACTCGCGAATGAGCTTGTCGGCGTTGTCGGATGCCGACTTCATAGCGCGCTGGCGGCTGGCGTGCTCGGAAGCAGCCGACTGCAGCATGGCGTTGTAGATGCGGCTCTCGATGTAGACGGGAAGCAGCGAATCGAGCACCTTCTCGGCATCCGGCTCGAACTCGTAGAGCGGCAGGATCTCGGAGTCGCCCGGTTCTTCTACGCCCTCCACGATTTCGAGCGGAAGCACGCGCACGACCTGGGGGACTTGGCTGACCATGTTCACAAAGCGGTTGTAAACGATGTGAATCTCGTCGACGCCGCCTTCGCTGGCATCGCGAAGGAATGACTCGAGGATGGCGTCGCCGATTTCCCGGGCTGTTTCGAAAACGGGAGAGTCGGTGCCACCAGTCCACACGCGCTCGGGCGTGCGGCGTCGGAACGAGAAGTAGGCGTTGGCTTTTCGCCCAACGAGGAAGTAGGCGACGTCTTTGCCCTCGCTGCGGAGAAGTTCGGTCAGTTCCTCGGCCTCACGTAACACCTGCGAGCTGAACGCACCGGCCAGACCGCGGTCGGAGGCAAAGATCACGATAGCCGCCCGCTCCACCTTCTCGGGCTCGGTCGTGAGCACGTGGCTCACGTTGGTGTAGGTGGCCACGGCAGAGACAGCCCGCGTCACGGCAGTCGAATACGGGGTCGCTGCAGCCACTCGAGCCTGCGCTTTTTGAATGCGCGACGCCGAGATGAGCTCCATGGCCCTCGTAATCTTCTTGGTCGTCTGGGCAGAACGAATTTTCTGCCGGTAGACCCGAAGCTGCGCTCCCATTGCTTGCCTTCTCTT
>CAIWRM010000248.1 GCA_903915075.1 uncultured Microbacteriaceae bacterium | reverse complement strand
CACGTTCAGACCCACGACCTCTGAGATGCGGGCGCCGGTGGCGTAGAGCAATTCCACCAGCGCGCGGTCACGAATCTGCACGTCGGACTCACCGCCAGCGGCGTCGATCAGTGCCGTCATCTGGTCAATCGTGATCGCCTTAGGCAGTCGGCGCGGCAATTTTGGTGCCACCAGGTCGGCGGTGGCGTCTGCGGTGCACTCTCCCTCGTCAACCAGGAACCGATGCAGACCGCGAATTGACGAAAGCAGTCGTGATCGGCTGGACGCCGTGAGTGGTGTTTCGCCGCGCGAAGCGAGCGACTGCAGGTACTCGCCAATCGCCACCGGGGTGACGTCGTTCCAGTCATCGATGCCGCGGGCGCCCAACCAGGCAACGTATCCCGTGAGATCGCGCCGGTACGCCGCCTGGGTGTTCGCGGCCAGTCCGCGTTCGATGGACACGTGGCGCAGATAACCGTCGAGCGCTCGCGCAAACTCGGTCATGCGCTCGCGTTACGCCACTCGAGCATGGGCCACGGCGCGTCGCCGGGCAGAAGGTGCGACCAGCCCGCATTGCGCTTAGCCACAGCGGTCAGCACGGCCACCACAATGATGGAGTTGGACACGCGACCCGAGAGCACTGCCTCGTGGGCATCGTCCAAGCTCACCCAGCGCAACTCCATGTCGGCCTCCTCGCTTTCGCGTGGGTGCGGCGCATCCGTGGCGCTCAGGCCACGTGCCAGATACACCCGCACCAACTCGTTTGAGCCACCGGGAGTCGTGCAGTAGTCGGCAAGAACCTGCCAGTCGCTGGCCACGAGGTCGGCCTCTTCGGCGAGTTCCCGCTGGGCGCAGATGAGTGCCGGCTCCGCAGACACGTCGAGCAAACCGGCGGGCAGCTCCCACTCGCGCAACCGAACGGCGTGCCGATACTGGCGCAGCACCAGCATGCGATCGTGCTCGTCAATGGCCACCACCGCCACAGCCCCCGTGTGGTCCATAAAGTCTCGGCGCAGTTGGCCGTCGCCGTAATCAAACGTCTCTCGACGAATGCTCCACACAGCGCCCGCATAAACCTTCTCGGTACTGGTGATGGGGGCACACCACGGCTGGTCAAAGAGCTGCTCGGCATCATCACGCGGGGAAGGTGCACCCAACCCCGGTGGAACCTGCGGCCCAGCCATGCCTGTGCCTACGCCTTATCGATGTCGAACAGCAGGCTGGCCTGCTGGCGCTCGAGGGATGCCTCGATCAATCCGCCAAAAAGAGGGTGTGCGCTGTTGGGGCGCGACTTGAGCTCCGGGTGCGCCTGAGTGGCGATGTAGAAGGGGTGAACATCCCGTGGCAGCTCAACAAACTCGACGAGCGTGCCATCGGGAGACGTGCCCGAAAAGTTGAGGCCGGCCGCGCCAATCTGGTCGCGGTAGGTGTTGTTGACTTCGTAGCGGTGGCGATGACGTTCCTGCACCAGTTGAGAACCGTAGAGCTCGGCCGCGAGCGAACCTGCGCCCAGCGCCGCTTCGTAAATTCCCAAACGCATGGTGCCGCCCATGTCGCCCGAGTTGATGATGTCGACCTGCTCGGCCATGGTGGCGATCACGGGAACCGGGGTGTCGGAGTCAAACTCGGTTGACGAAGCGCCGGCGAGTCCGGCGACGTTGCGGGCGAACTCAATCACCATGCACTGAAGTCCGAGGCACAGACCCAACACGGGAATCTTGTTTTCCCGGGCGAAGCGCAGGGCACCCAGCTTGCCTTCAATGCCACGGATGCCGAAGCCACCGGGAACGCAGATGCCGTCCACGTCGGCGAGGTTGCGCGCGGCACCCTCGTCGTCTTCACACTCGTCCGAGGGAATCCACTTGATGTTCACCTTCGTGCGGTGTGCAAAACCACCGGCACGCAGGGCCTCGGTGACCGACAGATAGGCGTCGGGTAGGTCGAT
>CAIWRM010000247.1 GCA_903915075.1 uncultured Microbacteriaceae bacterium | reverse complement strand
CAACGCCTGGCTGGGCACGCAGAAATAAACTTCGTCGGCGCCATCGAACGCCTCGGCCAGGCTGCTCGTGGCGTGCAGGTTGCGCGGCAGGTTGATGCCCGCGAGGTACCGCGAGTTGCGCTTGGTCTCTTCAATCTCCTTGGCCACCTCGGGCCGGCGTGCCCACAGCGTCACGTCGTTGCCGGCGTCGGCCAACACCTTTGCATACGTGGTTCCCCAGCTACCCGCGCCCATCACGGCAACACGGCGCGCTGCGACCGGTGCCTGTTTGCGACTCAAAACTTTCCCGTTTCTGACTGATCGTGCTCGGCCGGATTCCACCGGGTGGCGGGGGCCTTCTCACCACGAAGGTCTTCGAGCAGGCCGGTGATGGCGGCCATCAGGTCGTTGGTGGCGGCCGTGAGGGTTGCGTTGCTCAGCGGCTTGCCGGCGTATGCCGACAGGTCGAGCGGGTCACCCACCTTGATATCCACTGTATGGCGTGGCCAGAACGAAATCTTCTTGGAGTAGCGGCCCATCACGGCCTGAGTGCCCCAGTGGGCAATGGGCACAATGGGAATGCCCATCTCGAGGGCCAGGCGCACCGCACCACTCTTGCCGCGCATGGGCCAGGTGTCGGGGTCGCGCGTGAGCGAGCCTTCGGGGTAAATGATCACCGACTGGCCACGCTCGGCGAGCCTGCGGGCTGCCTTGAGCGATGCCTGCGATTTCATGGATCCGCCGCGTTCCACCGGAATCTGGCCAGACAGTTTGAGGAACCAGCCGAGCACGGGAATGCGCAGGATGCTGGCTTTAGCCATAAACCGCGGGTTACGGCCCATGTGAAATACAGCCACACCAATCACCACGGGGTCGATGTTGGAGTAGTGGTTGGGCGAGATAATCAGCGGTCCGGTGCGGGGAATCTTGGTCTTGTCAAAAAAGCGAAACTTCACGAGCCACGTCATGATGGGCAACACCATCGGCACGTAGATCCAGAAAATGCTGGGCTTTGCCCGCTCGCTTATCGCCACGGTTACGCCTCGAGACTGAAGTCGGCGCCCAGCAACTGAAGTTTGGTGATGAAGTTTTCGTAGCCGCGGCTGATGATGCCCACGTTGGAGACGCGGGAGGTGCCAGTAGCCGTGAGTGCGGCAATGAGGTGGCTGAAGCCGCCCCGCAGGTCGGGAATTTCGATGTCGGCACCATGCAGGGGTGTGGGGCCCGAGATCACGGCGGAGTGCACAAAGTTGCGCTGACCAAACCGGCACGGGCTCGATCCCAGGCACTCGGAGTGCAACTGAATGTTGGCGCCCATCTGCACCAGTGCCTCCACAAAGCCGAAGCGCTGTTCGTAGACGGTCTCGTGCACAATCGACACCCCGTGCGCCTTGGTGAGTGCCACCACGAGCGGCTGCTGCCAGTCGGTCATGAAGCCGGGGTGCACGTCGGTCTCCACCACCACGGGCTTGAGTTCGCCGCCGGGGTGGTAGAACCGAATACCGTCGTCGGCAATGTCGAACGCCCCACCCACCTTGCGAAAGATGTTGAGGAACGTGAGCATTTCTTCCTGCTTGGCGCCACCCACAAAGATGTCGCCCTCGGTGGCCAGTGCGGCCGAGGCCCAGCTGGCTGCCTCGTTGCGATCGAACAGCGCGCGGTGCGTGTAGCCCTTCAGCTTGTTCACGCCCTCGATGCGAATCACGCGATCGGTGTCGACCGAGATGATGGCGCCCATCTTTTGCAGGATGTTGAT
>CAIWRM010000246.1 GCA_903915075.1 uncultured Microbacteriaceae bacterium | reverse complement strand
AGAACGCCGCGACTTGACCAAATAAATATTTGGTTGGTAGCGTGGTGCTGTGGGCACAAGTTTTCAGCGCCATCTTTTCGCGTTGCCGCACCGAGTGCGCGGGCGCTTTGTCACGAGCATTCTCACGGTGGCAGCAGTTGTGGTTGCTGGTCTCTCCCCCGTGGCACTCTCTTCACTCGGCGCCGTAAGTTCGTCTCCGGCATACGCCGCGGGACTACTCGGCAATGAAGATCCCACGTTCACCAAGGCCACGACGGCGGTGGGCGACATGCGCCAAGATTCTGCCGGCTACGTAGCGATTACCACCCAGGCAAATGGCTTGCAGGGGCTTGTCAGTTATAACTTCAACGGCACAGTCAAAACCTCACCGGTTTTCAGCGCCGAGGGAGCGCTCACGAGTCTTGAGTCTTCCGGTAGCGGACAACACGTGGGCGGAAAGTTTTACGACGGGGACACGTGGGACAATCGCATCTTGACCTATGACAGGTATTCGGGGGCACTCGTGGACACCGAGTATCTGGGGTCGTTCGAGGTTTCGGACATGTGTTTCGTTGGTTCATCCCTGTTTGTGAGCAGTCGGACGTATCCGTATCTCACCATGTTCGACGTCTCCGCTGGCGGGATCTCGCCAAGCTCGTCCTTTTCTTCGGGTCAGGCGCAATATGGTTACAACGGCGGTGCTGCGGTGCGACAAGGTCCATCAAATGCTGTGCTCTGCGACGGTTCCAATTCCTCAATCGACGCCGTGTGGGTCATTGGCGACAATGGAATGCAGGCGATTACTGAAAATGGTGTCACGCCGTATTCCTGGTTCGACTCCGCGTGGCTGCAAAACAGCAGATTTGGCGGGGCACAAATTCAGGACGCCGTGAAAGATACTGGCGGAAACTATTTTGTTGCGACTAACGCGGCACCGTACCTCTCCAAGTGGAATATGTTCAGCGGCTCTTTTGCGGAGGACACGACATTCCGGTCGAATCTCGCCGCAAACCCGCTCGATGGCCCCGCCACAGTCCTCGCCTTGAGTTACCCAAATGTGCTTGTGGGGGGATCCTTTACAGGGCGAGTCAAGGCATTCAAGGACGACGGCTCAGCTAATACGGCATTTAACGCCGGCGTCGGTTCGGCTCTGGGCACGAATGAGGTGTCGTCATTCTTAACCATGACCGACGCGAGCGATAGCCAAACGTACGCCTACGTTGGACACTCAAGCGGCTCAACTCGACTCCTCCTGATGGAACGGAGACCGTCACCTGCACTTGCCCCAACTGCAGTGGCAGGACGCTACTTGAGCGCAACCGTCTCTATTGCCCAGAACGCGAGCGGCGTTGCCCCGAGCAGCTATCTCATCACGTCAACGCCGGGCAGCAAGACGTGCACCGTTACCGGTGCGTCTGGTTCGTGCGTCATTTCTGGGCTCACCAACGGCACGAACTACACCTTTAGGGCGATGGCCTACAACGGGACGGCGCCGGCACTCATCGAAGGACCCTCTTCGTCGGCGATTACTGCGGCAGATAATCGCGTAAACCTCACGGTTGCCGCCAGCCAAGCAAACCTCTTGTCGGGCGAGACGGTAAGCCCCACCATCGCAGTGACGTCGGGCGCGCTTATTTCCGGCGATGCCCTATCCTCTGCCACCTTCACGTACCTGGGCATTAGCGGCACCACGTATGCCTCGTCGACAACCGCGCCCACCAATCCGGGAACTTACCGGGTCACCCCGTCGGCTGTGGTGGTTTCTCCCGGCCCTGCCTCCAACTACGTCGCCACGTATTCGCCAGGTACCTTCACCATTGCCAAAGCCAGCCGAACGTTGAGCTTTGCCAGCACCACCGCAAACATGTCCTACGGGCAAATGCAGACCATGGCCGCAACCCCCTCAGCGGGTGCGGGTGACGGCGCCATCACCTACTCAGCGGGCTCCTCAGACGCCTGCACGGTAGGGGCGAGCACCGGAGTGGTGCGCATCACGGCATCATCAGGAACGTGCGAGATCTCGGCGTCGATTGCTGACGGAACGGGCTACTTTGCTGCCAGCACAATCACTCCGTTGACGATCACCGTAAGTGCAATGAACTTGCAGATTTCGGGAGGTAGCCCATGGGTGAATTATGGAACGACCTACACTCCCACAGCTATTGTCACGTCTGGCGCCCTGGCGGGAGTTGAAACCATCACCGGCGCGACGTACCTTTTCGAAGGCACCGGCTCAACGTCTTACGGACCGTCGGCAACGCCACCCACTAACGCTGGCACCTATTCTGTGACGCCGTCGAACGCCACGCTCTCCCACTCCGCTGCAAACTACAACATCACGTACGCGCCGGGCTTGCTCACCATTAATCGGGTTGGGCGCACGTTGTCCTTTGCCACCACTTCGGCAAGCCTCTTCTACGGGGATACAACAACTGTGGTGGCCACACCGTCTGTGAGCGACGGCACGGTAACCTACTCATCGGGTGCATCAACGGCATGCTCTGTGAATAGTGCCTCGGGTCTCGTCACCATCATCCGTTCCACAGGAACGTGCGCGGTGACCGCAACCATTGGGAGTGCGGCAAACCACGCGAGTGCAACAACAACGACCCCTGTGACAATCACTGTCGGTAAGCGGGTCATCACGGTGGGCGTTGCCCCGCTCTCGGTAATCCGAACGAATGCCGTCTCGCCGTTACACACGGTGACCGTGGGAACACTCGCGGGATCCGACACGATTTCTGGCATGACGTTCACCTATGCGGGAACGGGCGGCACGTCATACTCAGCCTCGACAACACCGCCAACGGCCATGGGAACGTATTCCGTCACGCCCTCGGCCGCTTCGTTTATCGTGGGCCTGGCAAGTGACTACACCATCAGTTACGCACCGGGAACGCTCTCGATCGTAGAGAAATCGACACGGACGCTGTCCTTTGACGTCACGAGCCTCGGGCGCTCGTTTGGCGATACCGAGACGTTGAATCCCACTCTTTCCGCGGGAACTGGTGAAGGAACTCTCGTTTACTCTCATGGATCGTCTACGGCATGCACCGTGGACTCACCCTCGGGTCTCCTCACCATTACAGCGCCGACAGGTACCTGCCAGGTGAGCGTGTCGGTAGCGGAGACACCGAGTTACTTGGCCACAGCCACCACAGCGTCCCTTTCGGTCACCGTGTCTCGCCGCGTGATTACCGTAAGCGGCGATGATGCCACAGTTGCCTATGGCCTTCCCCTCTCTCCCAGTTACAGCGTCAACGCGGGCGGCTTGCTCCTCGGCGACGACATCACCGACGTTACCTACACGTATGCGGGCGTGGGATCTACTGCTTACCCTGCATCAACCACAGCACCGATTGACGCGGGCACCTACTCGGTCACGCCGTCGGCCGCCACGGGGCTGAGCAACACAAACTATGACATTCAGTACGCCTCGGGCACTCTGACAATTAGTCCGCCCGCCGCGCCCAACGTGATTATTGCGATTGAGACACCCATCGGCGCCCCCCTGTTGGGTGCGGATGTCCGCTATGAAGCGAGCGGCCTGCGGGTGGGCACCCCCTACACTCTCGTGATACGTTCCACGCCTCACACTTTGGCTAGCGGCACGGCAGCTCTTGGGGCAGCGAGTGGCACGGTAGCGATTCCTAGCAACCTTGAAGAGGGGTGGCACAGTCTCACGTTTACGTCCACTGATCCTCTCGGCAACCCCGTTACCGAGGTCGTCTACGTCAAACTGTCGGCCTCTGGCGCGCTCCTTGAAATATCGCCAACACTTCCGAGTGAGAATCTTGCGATGACGGGAGCCGCAAGCGTTGCCCCGTACTTGTGGCTGGCCTTTGGGCTATTCATCCCAGGTGCATTCTTGGTCGTCATGGCTGCTCGTCGCAGATTTCGCCGAACCGGAACTAAGGCGCATGGGGCACGTGGCTGACACACGCAGTGCCCAAATATTTCAGAGCACTTGCGAGGCAACACACCGAGTTCAGGCTTAGGCGGATGCTTGGCGCAGGCGCACGATTTCGGCAATCAGTGCGCCGGCGCGCTTGAGCACATCGTCGATGGCGGCATCGTCGCGTTCAATCCATTGAGTGCGCGGTTCGCTGTGGAGCGGAACGAAGTCTTTGTGCTGCTCCCACACGAAGAGCGTGCGCTCGGCCCCGAGCACGTACTGCTGCCAGTGGATTTGCCGCATGTAGTTGGCCGGAATCTCGTCGAGGGGCTTTCCTGAGGTTTTGATCTCGGCCAGCACCAGGCCCTCGGCCAGTTCACCAATGCCGTCAGGTGTGGCGAGGTGGCGACGGTCTTCGGCAGCGTGAAACAGACCCTGGTTCGACGTGATGCCAAAGTTCTCCAAGACCCAGGCGGCGATGACGGGCTCGCGATCCTGGCCGTGACGCGTGTAGGCGTTGCCGGTAAACGACGAACCGTGCAGCTTCTCGAGAGCGGCCTGCGGAATGGCTGAGGGTGAACTCAGGCGTGCCACGTCGGTAGCGGTGATGCCGGTGGCGCGAACACGCATCCACTCGCCCTTATCGTTTCCGTCGGCGAGCATTCGGTCGCGGTAGGTGAGGGCAACGGTCATGTCTTCATTCTGTCGGTAGCCAACGACACTTGCCACGGCGCGCGCCGTCGACAGACATTCACGTGCACTTCATAGCAAACTCATAGGTCGACAGGGATACTGGAATAGTGACCAGTGAAACTGACCAAACGATCCCGCGCATCACGCGTCCGGACGGCTCACCCGTTCGCGTTCTCGTTGTTGACGATGAAGCGCCGCTGGCCGACCTTCTTCAGATGGCGTTCAAACTGGAGGGCTGGGAGGTGCGCACGGCACCCGACGGCCTCACTGCGGTCAAGGTGGCGCGCGAGTTTCGGCCCGATGCCGCCGTGCTCGACATCATGCTCCCCGACTTTGACGGCCTCAAACTCATGCAGCGCATCCGCGCCGACGGCAACACCACTCCGGTGCTTTTTCTCACCGCGAAGGATGCCCTCGAAGACCGCATCGCGGGGCTCACCGCCGGTGGCGACGACTACGTGACCAAGCCGTTCAGTTTGGAAGAAGTTGTTGCTCGGGTGCGCGGGCTCATTCGCCGATCCACTCTGGTTGTCGATGCCAACGAGTCGCCACTGATTACCGTGGGTGACCTCGAACTGAACGAAGAGAGCCATGAGGTCTCTCGGGCCGGACGCGACATCGAGCTCACAGCGACCGAGTTCGAATTGCTGCGCTACCTCATGCGCAACCCGCGTCGGGTGCTGAGCAAGGCCCAGATTCTCGATCGCGTGTGGAGTTACGACTTTGGTGGTCGTTCGAGCGTCGTGGAGATTTACATTTCTTACCTTCGCAAGAAGATTGACGCCGAGGGTGTTCCCATGATCCACACGGTTCGTGGTGCGGGCTACCTGCTCAAGCCCGAGAGGTGAGAGAGGTGGCTGGCTCAGCAGCGCCATCTTCTCGTGCGCCCCGCGAGGGCGCATCACAGCGCCGGCGCCCGTGGACGCTTCGCCGCCGGCTCACCATGACGGTGGCCAGCCTGTTGGTGCTGGCCAGCATCGTGATCGGCCTCGTGAGTGTCTTTGCACTCCGGTCGTTTCTCACCGATCGACTCGACGCGCAGTTGGCGTACGCTCTCGAGCGTTCGCAGGCCGCCGTAAAACCGCAGATGAATGATGAAAACCGACCCGGCCGCGACAACAACGGCAGCAACAACGACAACAACAACGGCAGCAGCAACAACGACAACAACAACGGGAACAGCAATAACGGGAACAGCAACAACAGGGGTAACGACAACGACAATGCCCAAAGCGTGTTGCGCGCGCCGGGACAGTCGGCGGGCATGCTCGTTGCCCTGGTGAGTGATTCCGGAGATCTGACAGCCGGCATTCTCGACCGACGAGGGAATCCGCAGATTGTCGCCTCGGGCACGCTGAGTATCGACGATATTCGGCAGGCAGAGCGCGATTCTGATCGCCCCTTCACCCTGGAGACTCAGGGCGAAGGCACCTTCCGTGCGGTTTCGGCGTCGTTCGGAGATCAACTGTTGATTATCGGGCTTCCGCTGGATGAGGTTGATGCGGCAACAACTCGACTTGTCTTCATTATTCTCATCGTCACCATTGTGGGAGTGGGCGCGGCCATCGTTGTTGGCCGGCTCGTGGTTCGCTGGGAACTTCGCCCGCTCGAGCGCGTTGCCGCAACGGCCACGCGCGTGTCTCAATTGCCTCTGGCTTCCGGCAGCGGAACCATCACCGAGCGCATCGCGATCCAAGACACCGATACACGTACCGAGGTTGGTCAAGTGGGGGCTGCCATGAACGCCATGCTGGGTCACGTTGACCGCTCACTCATCGCTCGCCGCGAGAGTGAAGACAAAGTGCGCCGATTTGTTGCCGATGCGAGTCATGAGCTGAGAACTCCGCTGGCCTCGATTCGTGGCTACGCCGAGCTCACCCGTCGCGGGGGGCAGAAGATGCCCGAACGGGTGCGCCACTCACTCGATCGCATTGAGTCGGAGGCTGAGCGCATGACCGGCCTTGTTGAAGACCTCCTTCTGCTTGCCCGCCTCGACGAGGGGCGCGAGCTGCAGCGCGAACGAGTCGACCTCAGCCGGATCGTGAGTGACGCTGTGAGCGATGCCCACGCGGCCGGTCCCGATCACGACTGGCGCATGAGCATGCCCGACGAGCAGGTTTTCATTCTCGGTGATGCCCCGCGCATCCATCAGGTGGTGGTGAACCTGCTTGCCAATGCGCGCGTCCACACCCCTGCCGGAACCGTGGTCACCGTGGGGATTGAGCCACGAGGTGAACACGTTGAACTGGTTGTTTCCGACAACGGCCCGGGAATCCCCAAGAAGGATCTCGCCACGCTGTTCGAGAGGTTCACCCGCGGCGACGCCTCGAGGGCGCGCGCCACGGGAACCACGGGTCTCGGTCTGGCCATCGTGAACGCGGTCGTGACCTCCCACGGAGGAACGCTGGGCGTCGTCTCTCGCAAGGGCAAGACCGTCTTCACGGTCACTCTGCCGGCCGCTTAGTAGCGAACGTGCGCGGCCTCGGTGAGGCGGTACTCGCGGTCAATCTCGCGAATCTCCGCGAGGGGTGCGCTGGCAAACGACGAGATAAGCGTTGTGGGCAGTGACACGGCCAGGGCTCCCCACGAGCAAGCGGTCGTGAGTCCCGCCCGAAGATCGAGCTGGGGCAGCACACCGTCGGCGTGCTGCTCGGCTTCGCGCGAGATGACCTGACTCAAGAATCCCGCGAGAAAGGCGTCGCCCGCGCCCGTGGTGTTGATGACCGTGGGTGCCGTGGCCTGAGCCCACACGACGTCGTCGGCGGTGACGCCGAGTGCACCGTCGCCCCCGAGACTGATCAGCGCGATTTCGATTCCGCCCGCAATGAGTTCGTGGCCTGCGTCGATGGCATCGCCGAGTGTGAGCAGTTCGCGTCCGACGAGGGAAGCGAGTTCGTCGGCGTTGGGCTTGATCAGGTTGACGAACCCACTGCGCGCCCAGTGTTTGAGCTCGGGGCCGGAGGTGTCGAGTCCCACGCGGGCACCCATCTCTCGCGCCCGCACGTAGAGTTCGCTCAGGTCGATGGGGTTGCCCGTCGCGGTCATCTTGGGGTGCATACCCGAGACCACGAGCCAGTCGGCGTTCATGTCGCTGACCTGTTCGAGAGTGAGCTCGACAACATTTGCCCAGTCTTCATCCGAAATGGGGATGGGGTTCTGGTTGATGTTTGTGGTGCGTCCGCCACTCTCAACCACCGTGGTGTTCACTCGAACGCGACCCTGCACGGGCATGATGCGCAGAATCTGCGGAAATGGCGTGGAGAACAGGAGGTACTGATCTTGCATGCCAATCGGCAAGATGGCGGCGACGGGGTGCTTGGCCAGGTGAAGCGTTCGGGCCACGTTGAGGCCCTTGCCGCTCATGTACTCGTGCACCTCAAGTGCGCGATTGACCTTGCCAGGCGACAGGTCTTCAGAAAGCAGGT
>CAIWRM010000245.1 GCA_903915075.1 uncultured Microbacteriaceae bacterium | reverse complement strand
GCGGAATCACCGCGCCCGTCTCTGCGTCGGGCTGCTGTCCGGCGTGAATAGCGCGCGTCGCAAAGCCGGCGTGTTCAAGGTCGGTCATGCGTTTTCTCCTTGGGTGATGTCGGCAATGCGCGCGCGGAGCTCGAGTTGTTCGGGTGACTCAGAAACCTCAAACCCGTTGTGCGTCATCCACTCGTCGTTAAAGACCTTGCCGAGGTATCCGCGTCCGGAATCGGGAATGAGGATAACCACCACGTCTTTTGCCTGTGCCTGACGAGCCACGCGCAGACCCGCGACAACGGCCATGCCCGACGACCCGCCCACGAGCATGCCCTCTTCGCGAGCCAACCTGCGTGCCATGTCGAACGATTCGGCGTCACTCACGGTCTGGATCTCATCGGGCAGCGCCGCGTCAAACGCGCTCGGCCAAAAGTCTTCGCCCACGCCCTCGACGAAATATCCGTGAACGTCGCCACCGGAGTAAATGGAGCCCACCGGGTCGGCGCCGATCACGCGGACGCGCCCCCGTGACACCTTTTTGAGGTAGTGGCCTGTTCCCGAAATCGTTCCCCCCGTGCCCACACCTGCCACGAAGTGAGTGATTTTTTTCTTGGTGTCACGCCAAATTTCGGGACCCGTGGTGGCGAAGTGACTGGCCGGCCCGTTGGGGTTGTGGTACTGGTTGGGCTTGAAACCCCCGGGAATCTCGGCGGCGAGACGGTCGGAGACCGAGTAGTACGAACGAGGATCCTCGGGCTCAACATTGGTAGGCGTGACCACAACCTCGGCACCGTAGGCGCGCATGGTGTTTTGCTTGTCAATCGACACCTTGTCAGGCACCACAAAAATGGTGCGATAGCCACGCTGTTGCGCAAAGAGGGCCAAGCCCACGCCCGTGTTACCCGAGGTTGGCTCAACAATCACGCCGCCCGGCTTGAGCAGGCCGTCGCGTTCGGCCGCGTCGAGGATCTTCTCAGCGATGCGATCTTTCGACGATCCTCCCGGATTGAAGGTCTCTAACTTCACCAGCACGGTGGCTTCGATGCCCTCGGTAACTCGATTGAGTTGGACGAGAGGCGTGTCGCCGATCGTGTCGGTGATGGAGCGTGCAAACTTCATGATTCTTCCCGATGTGATTGTTGTCGGAGGAGGCGATGCGTTGAGGAGCGCGCGGGATGTCCGGGACGGCTAGCGCGCCCAGGAACTAGAGCCAACAACAACAGCAGCGGTTTATCACGATGACCAAAACATAACACCGCGGGAACGCCGGCGCAACGGCGTCGAGTGCATGCCATTTCTGAGCGCGAAACTAGGCTTCGAGGCGGCTGTGAGTGCCGAGTTGATGCCATGTTCGGTTGTGATACACCAGCGGATTCGCGGTCTCGCCGTCGTGCGTGACGCTCGCTGAGAGTGCGTGCACGGCAACCACCGTTGATTCTCCGATGCGCATGCGATCAACGACCCGACCACGAATCCAGACGTTTGCCTCAACAAAGTAGGGCTCTCCGGTCGCCAGCCGCGCCCAGAGCGACGTGTCGGCGAATCGATCGACGCCGCTGGCTGCTCCGAGTAACGCGAGATTGAGGTTTTCAGCCGACAGCATGTGAACCACCAGGGTGTCGGCAGAAAGAATCGTGGGCGCGGCCGACGACATGTCCGAGATCGAAAAAACCAACACGGGTGGTTCCGCGCTCACCGAGAACACCGAGCTCGCCGTCATCGCCACGGGGCCGTCGCCGGCGTCGGCCGTGATCACGGCAATTCCACTGGGGTGTTGCCGAAACGCGGCCTTAAACTCTGCGGCGGTCAGCCCGCCAGTCTCGGTGTCGTGGATGGTGTGGTCGTTAGCGGAGCGGGGAGCAGATGTGGCCATACCTCAATTCTCTCGCAATCCTTCGTGTGGCGCGCACCGGGAGAGGGTGTGAGAATAGTCTCGTGAACTATGACGTGAATAAGTCTGACGATGAGTGGCGCAGCGAGCTGTCCCCCGAGGAATTTGCGGTGCTGCGCAACGCCGCAACCGAACGTGCCTGGTCGGGTGAACTGCTCGACGAGAAGCGCGACGGCCTCTACCGCTGCAAGGCGTGCAAGAACGAGCTCTTCACAGCCGGAACCAAGTTTGACTCGGGATGCGGCTGGCCGAGCTTTTATGAGTCAGTTCAACCCGACGCGGTGGAACTTCGCGAAGACAACACGCTCGGCATGGTGCGCACCGAAGTGCTGTGCGCGAAGTGCGGATCGCACCTCGGCCACGTCTTTCCTGACGGTTTTGGCACCCCTACGGGCGACCGCTACTGCATGAATTCGCTCGCCCTCGATTTCGAGGCCGACTCCTAATCAGTCGAACCCTCGCCACACGGTGACGTCGGCGGCGCGAGCCGCTTCATCGAGAGCTCGCAACTGCTCCGGAACGGCCTCCCCCACAAGGGATGAGGTAGTTGCGGTCATGAGGTGCCCGACCGCGCGTTGCAGACCGAGGTACGCTGACTCGGCTGCCGCCGCTTCGGGTGACGTTGCGTCGAGACCAAGGGTCGACAGCCGTGCGATCACGGCACCGGCCACGAGGTGATCCTCAACCGCGTAGCGCCAGTTGCCGTCTCGAGAAATTCCGGCAGCAATAACTGCGGTGGCGAATCTGCGGTTGAGTCGCAATTGCTCACTCAGCACCCAATCGGCCGCCGCAAACGCAGTGGGCAGTGCGGTCACCAGAACGGCAGGGCCTTCGGGCAGTTGCGTGAGAACGGAATCGGTCGCGTCGTTTCGCGCACTCGCCCACACGATGACGTCGGCATCAGAACCGGCCGCCCGAGCACCCACAATCCCGAGGTCGAATCGAACCTGATAGCGCGCCTGTTCAGTCATAGTCTGAACATTCTCGCAGGAGTCTCAGGCCGAGATAACGCCCGCGCGGGCGAGTCGGTCGCGGGCGGCCTGCTCGATGGGACTGTGTGGCCCCACGGCCAGCTTGATGAGCCGCAACGCGACACGCGTCACCGGCACGATGATCCAGCGCGGTGTTGCCCGCAAGCCCAGAAGTGTGCGGTACTCGGGGCGCAAGCTCGTGACGGCCGCCGCGAAAAGCAGACGGTAAGCGATCTTGGTGGCGCCGGGTAGCGGTGGTCGCCGCAGAAATGCCACCACCTGACGCGTTCTGTCATCACATCGCAGAATGTCCCGGTTCAAGAAATCGGCGATGGCGGCGTCGAGTTCGGCTTGTGACATCGGGCACGTTGCCAGTCCCAGCGGCGCCACCGCCACACTCCACTGGGCAATGTAGTTGTCGGCACCCGAGGCGGCCGTGCCGGCGGGAACGGGATCGGCACAGAACATCTGGTGGGCCACGAGAAACGATTCCATGAACGCGATGTGCACCCACAGCAAGAGATCCGGGTCGGCCGCTCGATAGGCCACGCTGGTGCCGTCCGACGCTTCGTAGTTTCCGACCACGCGCTTGTGCATGCGGTTGACGCGCCCCGCCTCGGTGGCCACCGCCTTCTTCGACGCAAACGTGGTCACGGTGAGCCAGCGAATCGTTCCGGAGAGGCGGCCGAGCGGATCCTCGGCGTAGCGTGAGTGATCCATGACACCGCGCAGCGTTCCGGGGTGAAGGGCCTGCACGAGAAGCGCGCGGATGCCGCCGACGAGCGTGCCGAAGCCGCCGTGCACCAGCCAGGGCGCATCGGACGGCAGAAAGTAGCCCGCCTCATTTCCCTCTGCCACGACCGCGAGCCACGGGGGAACACCGTTGGGATCACCCGACAGAAGCCGACGAAAACGAAACGAGAGGTTGGCTTGCAATCGGTTGGGGCTCACTCTTCTATCCTGCCAAGCCCTAACCTGTGAATATGACCACTTCTCAACGCGTGCGCTTCTGGCTCTACCTCTCTCTGGCCATCATCGGGCTCGTCACCGCCTGGACGTTCAACGCCCTCGCCGTGTTCGAAAACGCTAACTATGTGCAGGCGTGGTTTGGCACCGCTGTCGACTGGGTGCTGGGTGCCGACCTGGCCATCGTGGCAATTGCTGTGGTGATCTTTATGTTTGCCGAAGGCTCGCGCCTCGGCATGAAGCGTGTGTGGCTTTACGTCGTTCTTTCCGGCGTGACCGCCATGGCCTTCACGCTGCCGCTGTTTCTGGCCATGCGCGAGCGACACCTGGCGCGCACGCCCGAAATCACCGGCGGCGGCTAGGCCAAGCGCTCCATGACGGACCGCTGACACGAATCAAGTCCGGTATCAACCACCCACTGAATCGTGGGCCACGTGGCGCTCATGCGGGACGCTGCATAGCTTGCGGTGTCACCCTCAGAGCGTGCCAACCACGTGGTCCAGTTCACGCACAGGCGAATGAGTGCCAGCGGAAAGAGTACTGACTTCTCCTCATGCGTCAGCGGCGCGATGGCTAGATACCCGCGCACCACGGTGGCGAACGCATCGAGCGGGTGATCAGAAACCAGCATGGCGTAGCCGGCCGCAATCGCGATATCTGCCACACGGATGGTCCGCACGGTGTCGTTGAAGTCGATCACGCCCGTGACCCGCACGGGGTTATCCGGATTAACCAGCACATTGTGCGTGTTGAGGTCTTGGTGCACCGTGCACACCGGGAGGGTGTCAACACCGGAAAGAGCGCTGGCGACGTACTCCATGATTTGCCGAACGAGCGCGGTCTGGTGCGACTCGGGGAGTCGATCCAAAGACTCGGTGAGCGCATCGAGCGAGCGGGTGAGCACCCAGAAGTGCTCGGCGAGACCGGGCGGAGGAATGAGGTCGGCGAGTGCTTGCGTGAGGCGGGCCGACACGGCGCCCAGGTCGGTGAGAAAGTCCGCGCCGGGCACCACGTTCACGTTCGACATCAGTTCGCCCTCCAGGAACGTGAGCACGCGAACGATGTGCGGGATTCCCTCAACCTCCAGCTCGACCCGCAACTCGCCCGACCGGGTAGCAATGAGCCGAGGAACGTCAAAGGGGAACCGGTGCTGGGCAAGACGAACGTGAACCTGCTCCTGCCAGATGAGGTCGGGCGAATCCATGCGGTCGGGTCGGGCCTTCACCAAATAGCCGTCGCCGTTCGGCGCGCGCATCCCGATGCTGGCGTCTGTCTCCCCCTCGATCACCATGGTGACCTCGAGACGCAAGCCGTAGATTTCTCCCACCCGCTCGGCGAGGCCTGCCGCCACCTCGGGCGTGAACCGAACGAGGGTCATGGCGCAAGCTGCGTGAGCGTGTCGTCCAGGGCGCTG
>CAIWRM010000244.1 GCA_903915075.1 uncultured Microbacteriaceae bacterium | reverse complement strand
GGCGGGCGTGGCGCAACCCTCGCACGTGCTCATGGCCATGGGTCTCAGCGAGGCCGACGCGTCGAGCGCGCTCCGCATCACGCTCGGCCACACAACCACTCAGGCCGATGTCGATGCACTTGTCGCGGCCCTCCCGCGGGCCTACGAACTAGCGCTCAGCGCGGGTCGAACCGCCAACTAGTTCGTTCGGGCGCGCCGACGTCGGATCACCACGAGCGCGGATCCGACCAGCAACAGCAGGGAAGCAATCGCAACTCCGCCAAAGAGAGCGGTTTCGTTGTGCCCGGTGTCGGGAAGGTGACTCCTGACGTCGCCACTCCACATGAGGTCAGCGCTTCCACACAGGGTGTTGACTCGGATGGTCACGTCAAAAAACCCGACCTGAGTAAACGTGCCCTCGATCTGACCTGTTGCCTCGTCTATGGTGACGCCTTCGGGCAACGTACCCGACACGACGGCCGCGTGCGTCAAAATCGGTGTTCGTGCGGCGCCGGGGAACAGTATTGGCAGATTGCTGATCGTTGCGCCGAGAAATGGCTCTTCGAACGCAACCGCCCACGCTGCAATGACGGGCAGCGTAACGAGCTGAACGACATCCTCAGGTTGGACGTTGTAGTCATTAAGCGTTCGGCCGTCTTGCAGTAACACGCCTCCAACGGCGAGGCACATATCGCGCGGATCAATGGAGGTCTTTTCCTGGATTTTTTGCCGCACATTTTCGATGCTGTCGGAACTGTCCACGTCGAGCGTCACGGTGATGCCATCGAACCATTCTGTGACAAAAATCTGTCCGGATTCCCAAGACGCCCAGGCTGGTGATGAAGGTGTTGCCCCAGCCACATGGGCTGCGATGACGCCGAGAATGGCGAGCACAGTAATTCGCATCTTCATGGCGGTCTCCCCGGTTGCCTCGAGCCATCACGCTACTACGGCACTCGTCGATGTGAGCGCTTAAGATTGACTCATGCGGGTTTTGGCAGCGATGAGTGGCGGAGTCGATTCCGCTGTGGCTGCCGCGCGCGCGGTCGAGGCCGGACACGACGTGGTCGGCGTGCATCTCGCGCTCAGCCGCATGCCCGGAACCCTGCGCACGGGCGCACGCGGATGCTGCACCATCGAAGACTCTATGGATGCCCAGCGTGCCGCCACCAAGCTCGGCATTCCCTACTATGTGTGGGATTTCAGTGAGCGTTTTCGGGCAGATGTGGTTGACGACTTCGTGGCGGAATACCAGGCCGGTCGCACACCCAACCCCTGTATGCGCTGCAACGAACGCATCAAGTTTGATGCCCTCATGGAGAAGGCGCTGGCACTGGGCTTCGACGCCGTGTGCACGGGCCACTATGCGATTGTGCGCACCATCGACTCCGGCCAGCGCGAGTTGCACCGCGCCAGCGCCTGGGCCAAGGATCAGTCGTACGTGCTCGGCGTACTCACCACAGACCAACTGGCACACGTCATATTTCCGCTGGGAGACACGCCTTCTAAGGCGGATGTTCGCGCTGAGGCCGAGCGTCGCGGTCTGTCGGTGGCGCAGAAGCCCGACAGCCACGACATCTGCTTCATCCCTGACGGCGATACCCGCGGCTGGCTCGAGGAGCGCTTGGGAGCCCACGAGGGCCCCATCGTCGACACCACCGGCGCCGAGTTGGGAACGCACGCCGGTGCGGCCGGATTCACCGTGGGCCAGCGCAAGGGTCTCGACATCCGGCGTCCTGCGGCCGATGGGCGTCCGCGCTTCGTCTTGGAGGTGCGTCCCGCCACCAACACGGTCATCGTCGGCCCCAAAGAAGCGCTCGACCTCGCCGAGATTGCCGGCAACGTTTTTTCGTGGTGTGGCGAAGAGCCTGCAGACATCGATTCGGGCATCGAGGTTCACGTGCAGATTCGCGCGCACTCCGATCCGGTTCCGGCGCGTGCCGAACGCGTCACCACCGAAGCGGGTGTTGTTGAGATCGTGGTTCGCCCCGATAACCCGCTCAACTCGGTCTCGCCCGGGCAAACGGCAGTCCTCTATGCCGACACGCGCGTGCTCGGCCAGTTCACCATCGCCCGTACGGTGGCGGTGCCAGCATTTGACCGCGCGCTGGTTGAGTAGTCGCGAAGAATCTCATGACCCCACATTGCTGGTTGAATAGTCGCTCAGCGACGTATCGAAACCTTGTCCGCTGGTTGAGTAGTCGCGCAGCGACGTATCGAAACCCCGAACGAAGAACCTCATGACCTCATTCGACGCCGCCCTCGCCGAGGCGCAATCGCTCACCGAACGCATCGAGCAGGCGCGCCTGGCCTACTACGAGCGCAACGAGAGCGTGATCGCCGACGCCGAATACGACGCGCTCATGCGTCGACTCGAAGAGTTGGAAACCGCGTACCCGCAGTTGCAGGGCCAGGATTCGCCCACGCTTTCGGTGGGCGGTCGCGTCGCCTCCACGTTCGACTCGGTGACGCACGCCGAGCGCATGATGAGCCTCGACAACGTCTTTGACGAAGAGCAGTTTGCCACTTGGTACGACCGCGTGGTCAAGGATTCCGCCGCGACTCCGCGCCTCCTGTGTGAGCTCAAGATCGACGGGCTAGCCATCTCACTCACCTACGTCAACGGCACGCTCACGCAGGCGGCAACACGTGGCGACGGTGTGGTGGGCGAGGATGTGACGGCCAACGTCAAGACCATCGCGGGCATCCCGCATCAGTTGTCCGGCAGCGGCTGGCCGGCCCTGGTCGAGGTGCGCGGCGAGATCTTCTTCCCCATCGAAGCCTTTCACCAGCTCAATGAGCAGTTGGCCGAGGCCGACGAGAAGGTTTTTGCCAACCCCCGCAATGCGGCGTCGGGTTCGCTGCGTCAGAAGGATGCCAGCAAGACGGCCGGGCGACCCCTGCGTATGCTCGTGCACGGCATCGGCGCGTGGGCCGATGTGCCGGTTGCCACCCAGTCCGACGTCTACGGTCTTCTTGCCGGCTGGGGACTGCCCGTCTCCACCCACTTCCGCGTGGTCGACGGGGCCGAAGGCGCCATCGCGTTCATTCGCCAGATGGGCGCTGCCCGCGACTCGGTGGAGCACGAGATCGACGGCATCGTGATCAAAGTCGACGACCTGGCCGTGCAGCGCGAACTGGGCTCTACCTCGCGCGCGCCGCGCTGGGCCATCGCCTACAAGTACCCGCCCGAGCAGGTCAACACAAAACTCGTGGATATTCGGGTGAGCGTGGGGCGCACGGGTCGCGCAACACCATATGCGGTTGTTGAGCCCGTGAAGGTCGCCGGCTCGACCGTGGAGTTCGCCACCCTGCACAACCAGGACGTGGTGCGTGCCAAGGGCGTGCTCATCGGCGACACCATCGTGATTCGCAAGGCGGGCGATGTGATTCCCGAGGTCTTGGGCCCCGTTATCGAACTGCGCGACGGCTCCGAACGCGCGTTTGTGATGCCCACGGGCTGCCCTGAGTGCGGCGCCACCCTGGCTCCGGCTAGCGAGGGCGACATCGATTTACGCTGCCCCAACGCACGCAGCTGTCCGGCTCAGGTACGCGGCCGCGTGGAGCACATTTTTGGTCGAATGTGCCTGGATCTAAAGGGCTTCGGTGCGGGCGTCACAGATGCGCTCACGCAACCAGCGCCTCCATCTGTTGCTCCACTTCCAACGGAGGCAGGACTATTTAACCTGTCACTTGAGCAACTGTTTGGCTTGACCCATTATGTGTACGAAGATCAATCCCGGCTGGTAAAGAAGAACATCTTTGTGAAAAATCCGGTCACTCAGGAGTTAGAGGACACAGGAATCCCCAAAGAGATTGCCCCCTTTGACAAGAAGCGCGACGCGAAGAAGGACCCCAAGTTCAATCCGGAAATCTTTGATGGCTCGGAAGATCGAATAGTTTCAGACCTTGCGAAATCCTTGATCTCAAAAATAGATGAAGCCAAAACTTCGGACTTTTGGAGGTTAATTCTTGCGCTGTCTATTCGGCACGTCGGCCCGGTTGCGGCCCGTGCTATCGCGAAACATTTTGGTTCTCTGGAACACCTACGCCGAGCTTCCCTCGAGGAAATTTCGGCGATTGAAGGTGTGGGACAAATAATCGCAGAGTCCATCATTGAGTGGTTCAGGGTTGATTGGCATCAGGAAATAGTTGATCGGTGGTTAGCGGCGGGTGTTCAGTTTGCAATCCCTGGGCACCCTGGACCGGGATCACTGCGAGCGATAGATGGGCCGTGTTCTGGGTTGACAATCGTTGCCACAGGCTCATTGGCTGGATTCACGCGTGAGGGCGTTGAAGAGGCAATTCTCGCTGCCGGCGGTAAACCTGCTTCGAGTGTGTCGAAGAATACGGACTACGTTGCTGCCGGCCCAGGTGCCGGATCAAAACTCAAGAAAGCAGAGGACCTAGGTATTCCTGTCCTCACTGCTGATGAATTGCGGTCTCTGCTCGCGCAAGGTCCAGGTGCTCTATCGGTTAAGAAGAAAGTGACGGGGGAGTTATGAAAGGTTTTGCCGTATTCGATTTTGAGACGACCGGACTATCCGCTCGACGGAACGACCGCGTAGTCGAGGTGGGTGTCGTCCTGATGGGAGAGGACGGTGAAATCGAGGGAGAATTCTCAACTCTTCTCAATCCCGGAAGAGACCTCGGGCCCTCGCATATCCACCACATTTATGGCAGAGATGTTGCGGATGCACCTGGGTTTGGAGACGTAGCCCCTACGTTGCTGGAGATTATGGCGGATCGTGTTTTGGTCGCGCACAATGCGCAGTTTGATTACGCCTTCTTGTTGGCCGAACTCGAACGCTGTGGCATTGAGACGTCGTCGATAAATGCTTCGGTTTTGTGCACGATGAAACTTTCCAAAGCCTTCCTCCCCGGCGGCGGGAGATCTTTGAGCGCATGTTGTGATGCCTACGACATCACAATTTCGAAGGCACATGAGGCGCTTAGTGATGCCCGCGCTACCGCGGCCCTATTGAACGCCTACCGCAGCCAGGATTCCCAAACAGATTTTTGGATGAATTTGATGGCGGGCTTTGAGGATTACTCGTGGCCGCAACTTGAAGCGAAAGAATTCACCGCCAAATTGAGGGGTGGGGCTGACGTCGAAGGCGAGGAGCCCTTCTTGCTGAGCAAGATCAGCAGGCTTCCCGGCGCTGATGCGACTGAAGATGAAATGGATTTCTTGGCGCTCCTTGACAGGGTCCTTGCCGATGAAATTGTCACGCTCGAGGAAGCCCAGGAACTCTTGGAGGCAGTCGCGCGAGCAGAAGTCTCACCAGCGCGACTCCAAGAACTTCGAGAAATGTATTTCGATGATTTGGCGCGACTCGTTTGGGAAGATGGGCTGGCGACCGACGACGAATTGAGAAGGCTCGATCGTGTTGCCGCAATAATGAAAATTGGTCCTGACTCTCTAGCCAGGGCGAAATCAGGTACGGATCTTGCAGGAACACCCGCGGTGTTGGCTGATCCGCCAACGCCGGAGAGCATCACCTTGCTGGAAGGAGATTTCGTTGTCCTCACGGGCGAATCGGACCAACCTCGGGAACATCTCGAGCGGTTGCTCGCAGACAGAGGAGTAATCGTCTGGCCTTCGGTGACAAAAAAGGTCAAACTTGTCATTGCCGCGGATGTCAGCTCAGTTTCTGGCAAGGCGAGAAAGGCTCGGGAATACGGCATCCCAATTGCGTCGGTTTCAATGCTCATGAACGCACTTGCAGAGTGACCGAATTCATTTATTACACGTCGTCGTCGCTCAACGGCTTCATCGCCGACGCACGCAACTCACTCGAGTGGCTGTTTGCCGTGGATGCGTCCGAGGGAAGTCCCGATACGGCGGCATTCATCGAATCGGTCGGTGTTCAGGTGATGGGATCCACCACCTACGAGTGGTTGCTCCGCAGTGAGGGACTGTTGGAGGTTCCGCAGAAGTGGCAACGCTTCTTTGGTTCACTCAACACGTGTGTGCTCACCTCTCGCGCTCTGCCCGCACCCGAAGGCGCCAACATCGCGTTTCTTTCGGGGCCGGTCGCCGGGCACGTCGCCCACATCGAGACGCTCGCCGGTGAGCGCAACGTCTGGGTGGTTGGCGGGGGAGACGTGGCCGCACAGTTCCTCGATGCCGGGCGCCTCAACCGCATCGAAGTGACCTTCGCACCAGTAGCGCTCGCCGGGGGTGCACCCCTGCTGCCGCGCTTCGTGCCCGCCGGGCGGCTGAAGCTCGAGGCCGTGCACAAGGAGGGCCCGTTCGCTCGGTTGAGCTATCGGGTCGTCGCGCGGCCGTGACGTCACGACTCGTCTTACTGAGCATCCCGCCCTCGGTAGGCTAGAGGGGCTATGTCAGACATCTCCGAAGACAGCGTTCGTCACCTCGCCGGGCTTGCCCGCATCGACTTGACCAACGACGAAGTCACGCATCTCACCGCCGAACTCAGCAAGATTGTCGACGTGGTTGCCACGGTTTCTGCCGTCGCCTCAGACGACGTTCCGGCCACCAGCCACCCCATTCCGCTCACCAACGTGTATCGCGACGACGTGGTCACCGACGACGTGCTCACCACCGAGCAGGCGCTCGCCGGAGCACCCGAGCACGACGGACAGCGCTTCAAGGTGTCGGCCATTCTGGGCGAGGAGCAGTAGTGACCGACCTCACGCGCCAGACCGCGGCCGAGCTGGCCGCCCAGCTTGCCGACGGCTCCACCACGAGTGTTGCCGTCACTCAGTCCCACCTTGACCGCATCGCTGCCGTCGACGGCACGATTCACGCTTTTCTGCACGTCAACCCCGAACTGTCGCTGGCCGCCGCCGCCGCGAGCGATGCCCGTCGCGCTGCCGGTAAGCCGCTGAGCGACCTCGACGGCGTGCCACTGGCCATCAAGGACGTGCTCGTCACCACCGACATGCCCTCGACCTCGGGTTCCAAAATTCTCGAAGGCTGGATGAGCCCGTACGACGCCACCGTGGTCACCCGCGCCCGCGAGGCCGGACTCGTTCCCCTGGGCAAGACCAACATGGACGAATTCGCCATGGGCTCCTCCACCGAACACTCTGCCTACGGACCCACGCGCAACCCCTGGGACACCGATCGCATCCCGGGCGGATCGGGCGGTGGATCGGCCGCAGCCGTGGCCGCCTTCGAGGCTCCCTTTGCTCTCGGCAGTGACACCGGCGGATCCATCCGTCAGCCCGCGCACATCACCGGCACCGTGGGTATGAAGCCGACATACGGTTCGGTTAGTCGCTACGGCGCAATCGCACTGGCCTCGAGCCTCGACCAGGTCGGCCCGTGCTCGCGCACCGTGCTCGACGCGGCCCTCTTGCACGACGTGATCGGCGGGTACGACCGTCACGATTCGACATCACTCAAAGACGCCTGGCCCTCGTTCGCCGAAGCCGCGCGCGCAGGCGCCCAGCCCGGTTCACTCAAAGGCCTCAAGGTCGGTGTGGTGAGCCAGTACGCGGGCGAGGCGTTCCAAGCCGGCGTCATGACGCGATTCCGCGAATCCCTCGAGATGTTGGCCGCGGCCGGCGCCGAGATTGTCGACGTGAGCCTGCCCAGCGTTGAGCACGCCGTGGCCGCCTATTACCTGATTCTCCCGGCTGAGGCATCCAGCAACTTGGCCAAGTTCGACTCTGTGCGATTTGGCATGCGCGCCACCCTGACCGGTGGCGGAACCGTCGAGCAGGTCATGTCAGCAACGCGTGAGGCCGGCTTCGGCCCCGAAGTCAAGCGCCGCATCATCCTCGGCACCTACGCGCTTTCGGCCGGCTACTACGACGCTTACTACGGCAGTGCACAGAAGGTGCGCACGCTCATTCAGCGTGACTTTGATCAGGCGTTTGCGTCGGTCGACGTTCTGGCCACACCCACGGCACCCACCACCGCGTGGAAGCTCGGCGAGAAACTCGACGATCCACTGGCCATGTACGCACAAGACATCGCGACGATTCCGGCGAACCTTGCCGGCATCCCCGGCATCAGCATCCCGTCGGGAATCGCGCCCGAAGACGGACTTCCGGTGGGCATCCAGTTCTTGGCTCCGGCACGCCACGACGCGAAGCTGTATTCGGTGGCCGCCGGCCTCGAGGCTCTGCTGCACGCGCAGTGGGGCGGTTCGCTCAACTCCCAAGCACCTGATTTCGATACGGCGTCGCCTACTCAATCAACGCGTGGGGGTGCCTGATGGCTAAGGCAAAACTGATGGACTTCGACAAGGCGCTCGAGCTCTTCGAGCCCGTGCTCGGCTTCGAGGTGCACGTCGAGCTCAACACCAAGACCAAGATGTTTTCGTCGGCCCCCAACGAGTTTGGTGGCGAGCCCAACTCCAACGTCACCCCGGTGTGCCTCGGACTCCCCGGGTCGCTCCCCGTGGTGAACGAGCAGGCCGTGCGCTACTCGATCAGCCTGGGTCTCGCGCTCGGCTGCTCAATCGCCCCCTCGTCGCGGTTTGCGCGCAAGAACTACTTCTACCCCGACCTCGCCAAGAACTATCAGATCTCGCAGTACGACGAGCCCATCGCGTTTGAGGGCAAGGTCGACGTTGAGCTCGCCGACGGCCGCATCGTGTCGGTCGACATTGAGCGTGCCCACATGGAAGAAGACGCCGGCAAGCTCACCCACGTGGGTGGTGCCACCGGTCGCATCCAGGGCGCCGAGTACTCGCTCGTCGACTACAACCGTGCCGGTGTTCCGCTCGTTGAAATTGTGACCAAGGTCATTTACGGGGCCGAGGCCGACGCTCCCGAACTCGCCAAGGCATATGTGGCCACCATCCGCGACATCGTGGTGGCACTCGGCATTTCGGATGCCCGCATGGAGCGCGGCAACCTGCGCTGTGACGCCAACGTGTCGTTGCGTCCTCGCGGCCAGGAGAAGCTGGGCACGCGCACCGAGACCAAGAACGTGAACTCGCTCCGATCCGTCGAGCGCGCGGTGCGCTACGAGATCCAGCGCCAGGCTCAGATTCTGAGCGAGGGCGGCACCATCATCCAAGAGACGCGCCACTGGCACGAAGACACCGGAGCCACCTCGGCCGGTCGCCCCAAGTCGGATGCCGACGACTACCGTTACTTCCCCGAGCCGGACCTGCTCCCCGTCGAGCCGTCGGCCGAACTTATTGCCGAACTCCGTGCTGCGCTTCCCGAGCAGCCAGCCGAGCGCAAACGCCGGCTTAAGGCCGAATGGGGCTTTACCGACTTGGAATTCCAAGACGTGGTGAACTCTGGCTTGCTGAGTGAGCTCGTTGCCACGGTCTCCGCCGGCGCGTCGCCGCAGGCGGCTCGCAAGTGGTGGACCGGCGAGATTGCGCGCATTGCCAACGCGGCCGACCGCGAGCCCACCGAGCTCATCACGGGCGCTCAGGTGGCCGAGGTTCAGCTGCTCGTCGACGAGGGCGTGCTCAACGACCGCATGGCTCGGCAAGTTCTCGAGGCCGTCATTGCCGGCGAGGGAACAGCGCGGGAGATTGTCGACGCCAAGGGCCTCGCTGTCGTGAGCGACGACGGCGCCCTCATCGCGGCCATTGATCAAGCACTCGCTGCCCAGCCCGACGTGCTCGAAAAAATCCGCGAAGGCAAGGTTCAGGCCGCCGGCGCGGTCATCGGTGCCGTCATGCAGGCAATGCAGGGCAAGGCCAATGCCGCTCGCGTGCGGGAACTCGTGCTCGAGCGAGCGCAAGCCTAGTCCCCGCTAACTTGCACTCACCCGTGCGAGTGCCATACTAAAAACACCTCAAAAAAGAAAGACACACGATGCGCGTTTTCATCTTTGTCCTCAGCATGGTTCTCTTCTTGGCCAGCTGGTACGTCATGGCTCAAGCCTTCAACGTGCCCGGCTACGAGGGTCTCGTGTTTACGGGTGGCATCGTCCTCTTCACGCTGTCCATCATGATTCCGTTCATGGCCCGCGGGCGTCGTCGCTCATAACTCTGGCCCACAGACGACGAAACCCGGATCAATGGCGATTCGGGTTTTCGTTTCGGTAGTCTCACAACGTGTCGGTAATCCTCCAGCCCTTTGACGCCGTTGTAACGGCAGCGTCCATCTCACCCGAGGCCGTGGCCGTCTCTACCCCCGACACTGAGATGACCTTTGCCGAGCTTCTCGACGGCGCGCGTCGCGTCGCGGGCCTGATGCGCGCCGCAGGCGTTGCGCCCGGTGATGTTGTGGCGTTCCGTGTTCCACAACTCATGGAGCCTGTGGTCACGCTGGCCTGTTTTCACGAGGCGGCTATCGGCACCGTGCTGCCTCCGGGCTATGACCACGCGAGATCCCCTCTCGTCGACTGGTTTGTGGGAGGCGGGCAAGTGCCTGGTGTGCCCAAGGACCGCCACCTCTCCCTCGACCAAGCCGCCATGGAGCGCATGGCCCGCATGGAGCCGAGCGATCACGCCCGTCCATACCCCAGCCCCGATTCCGTGTGCCACATCGTCTTCTCCAGCGGAACCACCGGACAACCGAAGCCCATCCCCATCTCGGTCGACACGCTGACCGACCGATGTGTGGACAGGCGAGAACAATGGATGCTCGCGCGCCCCTACTTCTGCCAAATGGGGTTCTCCACAATGATGGGTTTTCAAACGTTCATGGCGTCGCTGATTGTGGGCGACGTGTTTCTCACCGGTCGGCAGGGTAAGGACGCGCTCGAGGCGATTCGCCGCAATGGCGTGATGTGCAGCGTCGCTTCGCCCCACCAGTGGGGGGTTCTTCTCCAGGCTGCCTCGCGCAGCAACGTCCCGGTGGAGTCACTCACGACCGCCGTGTCGGTGGGGGCAATCCTTCCCGACTTCCTCGCTGGTCAGCTCGTCCGAAAATTCGGCGTCGAAATCGCGGTGATGTATGCGGCGTCCGAGTGTGGGTCTATCGCGCTCCGCCGCGGGACAGATTCGGCGGAGGGTTACACCGGCACTCTCGTTTCCGGAGCTGATGTGCGAATCATTGGCCCCGATGGCGCCTCTGTTGCTGAGGGCGATGTGGGCGAGATCGCCGTCCAGCGGTCTCGCCAACCGCAGGCGTACTTCGGCGAACACTCATCGCCCCAGGCGTGGCGAGACGGCTACTTCTTTCCCGGCGATTCGGGATTCCTGCGCGGAGATCGGCTTTATCTCGCGGGGCGAACGAGCGAACTCATCAACGCCGCTGGAACCAAGATTGATCCCGCCCGCGTTGACGCCATCGCCCTCGAGTTTGAGGGGGTCACCGACGCCGCGGTATTTGGCTTTATCGATTCGCAGGGCTTGACGACCGTCGCGCTGGTGTTCACATCGGGAGCCGCCATCGACGTCGACAGCTTCACGGCATTCTTGGGCTCGCGCCTCGGCGATTCGTCTCCGCGACGCATCGCTCGAGTGTCAGAAATTCCGCGCACACTCTCGGGCAAGGTCAATCGAGAAATTATTGCCGACACGTATCGAAAGATGCATCCCGACACAACTGTGTTCTAGAATATTTCAGACTGATGTTCCAACTTTGTGGAGACCTGACCATGACCATTCGACCTCTCACCCGCAATATCGCGTTGGCCTCCGGCGCCGGTTTGGCCGTTGCCCCTTTGGCATTTGCGGCCACCCCGAGCTTTGCGGCAGCCGACTGCGGTGAGGGCACCGAGGTCACCGCGGGTATCTGCGAGAAGGCCTACACAACCGCGGGTGACTACACGTTTACCGCTCCCTCGAGCGTCGCCAAGATGTCGGCTGTTCTTGTCGGCGGCGGACAAGGTGGGATTGCGCTTTCTCCCAATCCCTATGCTTATGGCGGTGGCGGTGGCGGCGTGGTTTTTGTTGACTCCGTTGACATTTCGGGGCCGATTGCCGTGACCGTAGGTGCGGCCGGTGTGTTTGGTGTGTCCCTGTCCGGTGACACGACAGTCGGGTCGAACACGGCCGGCGGCGGCGGTATCTACGTCGACGAACTTCTTGATTGGACAATCAGCGGCTCACCCCAAAACTCGCCCGGATGGGCTCCCCCATCGTCCTCCGGTTCTGGTGGCGGTGCGGGCGGATCTCCCACTGATTGCGCGGCCGGGCCCGGCCTCACAGCTTCAGAGGTCGCTGCCGGATCGAGCCTTTTCCCCGCTGTCTTGGGTGAGCCGGTCTACGGCGCTGGTGGAAGCTGTTCGGGTGTCACGGACGCCAGCGAAGCCGGTGCCGGTAAAGGCGGCGATGTTTTTGGTGAAATCCCGAACATCCAGGCCGAAGCGGGCACTGACGGCGCCGTCATTCTCCGATGGGCCGCTGCTTCGCTTCCCGACACAGGCGTCAGCGTGCAGCCGTGGCTGATTGGCGCGTCGGTGGCGGGCGTTCTCGGCGGAGCACTTCTCGCCTCGGGTGCGCTGCGCGCGCGTCGCCGGGGCCGCCACTCGGCCTAGACGCGGTCAACGATGAGGCCCCTTTTCAGTGGCCGGCTTCACCAACGCTCTAGAGTGTAGGTACGACACTTTTGATGATTGGCGATTCCATGACTTTCACACGCTTAACGCGCAACGTTGCCTTAGCGTCGGGAGCCGGCTTGGCCGTTGTACCTTTGGCGTTTGCAGCAACCCCGAGCTTTGCGGCCACCGACTGCGGTGAGGGCACCGAGGTCACCGCCGGCATTTGCGAGAAGGCCTACACGACGGCGGGCAACTTCACGTTTACCGCTCCCTCAAGCGTCGCCAAGATGTCGGCCGTGCTTGTGGGCGGTGGCCAAGGCGGTGGAGTCCAGCTTTTTCCCGGCGGAGAATTTCTTGCATACGGTGGTGGTGGCGGCGGTGTGCTTTTCGTCGACTCTGTGAGCCCTTCAGCACCGGTTGCTATCTCTGTCGGTGCCGGCGGGGCGGCTGACTTTTCTGGTGGCGGAGACACAACCGTGGGAACGCATGTTGCGGGTGGCGGCGGTGTTGGTGGTTCGGGTGCTCTAAGTGGGTCGCCGCAAGAGTACGCCGGCTTCGTAGTGACGCCTGGCCCACCAGCGGCTCTCTTTTCCGGCGGAGGGGCTGGCGGCACTCCCACAGACTGTGCGGCAGGCCCAGGAGTGACCGCATCTTCTGTGGCAGCCGGATCGAGCCTCTTCCCCGCTGTTCTGGGTGAGTCCGTGTTCGGGCAAGGCGGAAGCTGTTCGGGCATTTCCCCCCTCAGCGAACCTGGTGCCGGTAAGGGCGGAGACGTCTTCACAGATGGCGCCACTCAATCGGCCGATGCGGGCGCCGACGGCGCGGTCATTCTTCGCTGGACGCCAGGCCTTCCCGACACGGGCGTGAGCATCGAGCCGTGGCTAATTGGCGCCTCGGTGGCGGGTGTTCTCGGCGGAGCAATTCTCGCCTCGGGTGCGCTTCGCGCGCGCCGTCAGGGTCGCCACTCGGGCTAGACGCTGGTGAGCTAGCAGAGGCAGTCATCTAGGCTTTCCTCAATGCCAGCGTTCACGCACCCCTTCGATTACCTCGTTGCTTCGGCGACGCGCAATCCTTCGGGCATCGCTATCAGCACGGTCGACGTGGACATGACGTTCGCGGAGCTCCTCGACACGTCACTTCGATTCGCGGCTCTCTTGCGGGAGCGTGGCGTTATGCCGGGTGACGTGGTGGGCGTACGCGCACCCGCACTCGTCGAGTTGTCACTCGCGTTTGCCATCTTCCACGAGGCGGCGGTGGGCACGAATGTGCCCGTGGGATATCTGGAGGCCGGCGGCAGCGCCATCGATTGGGTGGTTTCCCTCGCACCACTCGAGACGTTCCCCGCCGAACGCCAGATCATTCTCGACGCGGCCACGATGGAACGCGTCGCCACCCTGTCCCTCGGCAACGAGATGATTCCCTATCCGTCCGATGACGCCGTGTGTCGCCTCCCGTTCTCAAGCGGCACCACGGGTCGCCCCAAGCCGGTGCCCCTCACCATCGACACGCTCGTCGACCGCTGCATCGATCGCCGTGGACAGTGGATGCCCGCGCAGCCGTATTTCTGTCACCTGGGCCTCTCCACCGGCCTCACGTTCATGACCTTCTATGCACACGTCATCCTGGGGGAGACGCATATTTCCCCCGGCGAGGGCGCGCAGGTGTTGGAGCAGGTGCAACGGCACAACGTTGCCTGCCTGCTTGCTTCACCGCACCAACTGAGCGTTCTTCTCACTTCCGTCCGAGCATCCACTGCGACATTCCCCGCCCTCAAAACGATCATGTCGGCGGGCGCCGCGTTGCCCGACTTCCTCGGCCAGCAATTGATGCGCCGCTTCGATGCCCAGCTCGTGGTCACGTTTGCGAGCACCGAGGCGGGCTCCACGGCAATTCGTCTCGGACCGGATTCCACCGACGGCCTCGCTGGTCAGGTGATTGCCGGCGTGGAGGTTGCCGCGTTCGATGAGGCGGGCGTTCGACTGCCGGATGGCGTGCAGGGACTCATCGGTGTGCGTCGCGCTCGAGCACCCCAGTCATATTTCGACGAACCTGAGGCCACCGCCCGCGCTTTTCGCGAGGGTTACTTCTTCTCCGGCGACCTTGGGCATGTCGAGGGTGACCGGCTTTACTTGGCGGGACGCCAATCCGAGATCATAAACGCCGCTGGCATCAAGGTCGATCCCGCGCGCGTTGAAGCTGCCGCCTACGCTTTTGACGGCGTGCGCGAGGCCGCAGCCTTCGGGTTTGTCGATTCACGCGGACTCGAGTCGATCGCGCTGGTTTTCGTATCCGACGCGTCTGTCGCCGTGAACGACCTGATGAGCCACCTGCGTTCACGGCTGGGCGAGTCAACGCCCACCCGCGTGGCCCGCGTAGATAGCATTCCGCGAAATCACATGGGCAAGGTCAATCGCGACGAGCTCGCTCGGCTCTTCTCGTCTCGTGTCGATATTCCGTGAACATTGCAGCACCTCACCTCAGTCACTAATGCCGGTTTGGACGCGTGTAGACTAGGGTTACAGCACATTCTTTTTCACTGAGGAGCTCTCCCGTGACAACATCTCGCGCCGCGAAAATTCTTGCGTTTTCTGCCGGAGCCGGCGTTCTTGCCGCACCTTTGGCCTTCGCATCACCCGCAGCATTTGCCGCCACCGATTGCGGCAGTGGCACCGAGGTTTCCGCGGGAATCTGTGAGCAGGCGTTCACCACCGCAGGAGACAGCACTTTTACTGCCCCCGTGGGTGTAACCAAGGTTTCCGCCGTCATTGTTGGCGCCGGTGGCGGAGCAGCAAGCTATGACAGCGAGGGCGCTTATGGCGGTGGCGGCGGCGAGGTAGTGTTCGTTGATTCAGTCGACGCGTCGAGTGCCATTGCGGTGACCGTGGGCGCCGGAGGTGGGAGTTGGGATTCTGCGGGATTCGATGCCGCACAAGACGGTGGCCAGAGTGCATTCGGCTCCAGCAGTGCAGCCGGTGGTTTCGGGGCAAATTTTGGCGGCGGTGGAACGAGCGGTAGCGACTACGACGGCTCCAGCATCCTCGGGAATTTGGGTGCTGGAGGTGGTGCTGGTGGCACGACGACCGATTGCGTTTCTGGCGCGGGATTGACCGCATCGGATGTGGCAGCGGGGTCATCCCTTTTCCCTGCAACGAGCGGCGAGGCCGTGTTCGGCGCTGGCGGTAGTTGTGAGGACCTGTCCATCGGGTCGTTTACGGGAACGGCTGGCTCAGGCGGCAGTGTGTCGGGCGCCTACGGTTCCGCCACTGCCGATGCCGGCGAAGACGGAGCAGTAATTGTTCGCTGGGGCTCCTTGCCCGACACGGGCATGGACCTGCAGCCGTGGATGATCGGCGCCGGAGTTGCCACAGTCGCAGCCGGAGCGCTTTTTGCCTCGGGAGCGCTGCGCACACGTCGCCAGGGTCGCCACTCAGCTTAAGTTCGCTCGGCACGAGCGGCGCAGGAAACGGGCGTGACTTCAGGCGTTGATCGCGACTATTGGGCTGCGGAACACCCGCGACCCATGTCGCCCGACGCTGCGGATGTAGCGATTTACGACGAGTTGCTCTCTCGTACCGATTTCGGTGCGAACTCGTCGGTTCTCCTGTTGGGCAACACTCCCGCCCTCTTTCCGCTCTGCACGGCGGCCCTCGACATTGACCCGTTCATCGATGATCCGCGCGTCACCCTCGGCGACTGGCGCGACAACACCACGACATACGATGCCATGGTGGGCGACGGCGTCTTCAATATGGACGAGGCCCTGGCTCACGATATCGTCGACATGGCATCGCGACACTCCCGACGACTCGTCGTGCGCAGCTTCACCCGCAAGCTGCCGCCGATGCGCATCGCCTCGTTTTTTCCGGCGCCGGGTGACTTTCGCATCGTACCCGAAGTCGTTCGGCCATTTGACGAGGGATACGCCTTTTATCGCTGGGACTTTCGCGCGGACTCGTGAGTCATCCGCGGCCAAGTGCTACTGTGCGGTGTAACCGCCGTCGACGAGGTAGTACGCACCGGTGAGGAAGCTCGCGCGGTCCGAGAGCAGGAAGCACACCAGGGCCGAGACCTCTTCGGGCTCGCCGAGACGACCCATGGGGTGGCTCGCCGCCAGAACCGGCAGTGCTTCGTCGGGGAGGTTGCCGAGTAGGGGCGTCTTGATGAAGGCCGGGCCGACAGCGTTGACGCGGATACTGTCCTTGGCGTACTCGAGCGCCGTGTTCTTGGTGAG
>CAIWRM010000243.1 GCA_903915075.1 uncultured Microbacteriaceae bacterium | reverse complement strand
TCGGCCGCGGTCTGGCGCGTGAGGTCGGTCACTACTGCTCCTCGCCCAGAATGGCCGACACCTTGAAGCGCGAACCGTCGTGCTCGGGTGCCCCCGAAAGCGCCTGCTCGGTGGTGAGCACGTCATCGGTGACCACGTCTTCGCGGTACACGTTGGTGAGCGGGATGGGGTGGCTGGTGGCCGGGACGTCGTCGGTCGCGGCGGCAGAAACCGTGGCAACCACATCGACAATCTTGCTGAGTTCGGCCGTGAGGTGCGTGACTTCGTCGTTGGTCAGGTCGATGCGGGCAAGCCCGGCGAGGTGACGAACGCTGTCTTCGGAGATGTCTGACATAGCCCCTCTAGCCTACCGAGGGCGGGCTGCCCGGTAAGACGAGTCGTCGGTTCACGGTCGCGCGACGACCCGATAGCTCAACCGGGCGAAGGGGCCCTCTTTGTGCACGGCCTCAAGCTTGAGGCGCCCGGCGGACACGAAGCGTGGCAGAAAGGGCGCTCCTCCGGCGAGCGCCACCGGGGCGAAGGTCACTTCGATGCGGTTGAGGCGCCCGGCGTCGAGGAACTGGGCGGCCACGTCTCCCCCGCCAACCACCCACACGTTTCGTTCACCGGCGAGTGTCTCAATCTGGGCAACATGCTCGGCGACTGGCCCGGCGAGAAAAGTGATGTTGGCACCCTCGGGTGTGGGCAACTCGCGCGAGGTGAGGACGCACGTATTCAGCGAACCGAAGAACCGTTGCCACTTCTGCGGTACTTCCAGGAGCCCCTCACTGTGCAGCAGCCACTCGTACGTGGTTGAGCCCATCACCTGAACACCGACCGATTCGATAAAGGCCGCGGTATCCGGACTTCCCTCGGACGCATCCACGGCAAACAGCCACTCGAGCGAGTTGTGGCCATCGGCAATGAAGCCGTTGAGCGACGACGACGTGTAATAAATGAATTCGGTCATGATGATGTGCGCGAGGCCCTAGACGGCGCTGGGACCACCGGCGAGAAGGCGGGTGAAGCCCGCAGCGTCGAGAACGGGGATGCCCAACTCTTCAGCTTTCGCGAGCTTTGATCCGGCTCCCGGGCCGGCGGCCACAAAGTCTGTCTTTTTTGACACACTCGACGACGGTTTGGCGCCGGCGGCGATGATGGCTTCTTCGGCACCCTCGCGGGTGTACCCCTCGAGTGAGCCGGTGGCCACGATGACCAGGCCCGAGCACGGGCCGTCGACCTGCGTGCGAGCACCTGGCCCCGCGTGGCCCGGCGTGCTCCACTGAACTCCGTCGCGCGTCCAGGCGTCGACGATGTCGCGGTGCCAGTCGGTGTCGAACCATCCGCTCAGCGACTCAGCGATGATGGCGCCGACCCCGTCGACAGCGGCAAGTTCATCGCTGCTCGCGGCACGGATGGCCTCCAGCGAACCGAAATAGTCGGCCAGGGCTCGCGCAGCCACGGGACCTACGTGTCGAATGTTGAGCGAGACGAGGAGACGCCAGAGCGGCTTGGTTTTAGCCACCTCAAGGTTGGCGAGCAGTTCGAGTGCATTCTTGGACGCCCCACCGTCGGCATTGCGGAAGTAGGCGTTGCCGAGCAGGTCCTCGATCGTCAGCCCAAAGAGACCCGCCTCGGTTTCAAGCGGAGGCGTCTCGCCGTCCACGTGATTGGTCAGGGCGCCGGCCGCGACCTCGCCCAGGCCTTCAATGTCGAGTCCGCCACGACTACCGATGTGCTCCACGCGACCACGAACCTGGGCCGGGCAGCTGCGCGCGTTGGGGCAGCGCAGATCGACGTCGCCCTCGCTAGCGGGAGCGAGTGTGGCGCCGCACTCGGGACAGCCGGTGGGCATCACAAACGCGCGTTCGGTGCCGTCGCGCAGCTCCAGGACCGGGCCGAGAACCTCGGGAATGACGTCGCCCGCCTTGCGAATCACGATGGTGTCGCCGATGAGCACTCCCTTGGCGCGTACCACGTCTTGATTGTGCAGGGTGGCAAACTCCACGGTGGAGCCGGCGACCTTGACGGGCTCGACAACCGCATAGGGCGTGGCGCGACCGGTGCGACCCACGCTCACCCGAATATCCACGAGCTTGGTGTTGACCTGCTCGGGCGGGTACTTGTAGGCAATGGCCCAGCGTGGCGCGCGCGAGGTCGATCCCAGTTCGCGCTGCACGGCGAGGTCATCGACCTTGATGACGATGCCGTCGATCTCGTGCTCCACCGAGTCTCGAGCTGCTCCCATCTGGCGGATGAACCCGATAGCGCCCTCGGCCGCGTCGACAACGCGGAAGTGCGTGGAGACGGGGAGTCCCCAACCGGCAAGCAGCCCGTAGACGTCGGACTGGGTGGCAACCGGCACATCCGCCCAGGCACCAATGCCGTGCACGAGCATGCGCAGGGGGCGACCGGCGGTCTTGCTCGCGTCCTTTTGACGCAGGGAACCCGACGCGGCATTTCGAGGATTGGCAAACACCTTCTCGTCGGCCTCGGCCAACTGCTCATTCAGGCGATGGAACGCCTCGATCGGGAAGAAGATCTCGCCGCGCACCTCCACCAGGGCCGGCCAGCCCGTGCCCGACAACTGGTGCGGGATGCCCGCAATGGTCTTGACGTTTGCCGTAACATCCTCGCCCACCACACCGTCGCCACGTGTTGCCGCCTGAGTGAGCGTGCCGTTGACGTAGGTGAGTGAAATGGCGAGGCCATCAATCTTGAGCTCGCACAGCAGGCGCGGCGATGTGGCCGCATCCTTCACGACGCGGTCGTACCAGGCGGCAAACTGCTCTTCGTCGAAGACGTTGTCGAGGCTCATCATGCGCTCGGCGTGCGTGACCGGGTCGAACGTGGAGGCGACGCGACCGCCCACCGAAAGCGTGGGCGAATCCTGACCCTGCAACTGCGGGTACGCGGCTTCCAACTCTTCGAGTCGACGCATGAGCGCGTCGTACTCGGCGTCGGCAATCACGCTCTCGTTGCGTTCGTAGTAGGCCAGACGCGCCTGCTCGATGCGTTCGGTGAGCGATTGCGCCTCGGCAAGGGCGGCGTCGAATGAGGTCATGAGGTTCTTCGTTCGGGGTTTCGATACGTCGCTGCGCGACTACTCAACCAGCGGCCAAGGTTTCGATTCGTCGCTGAGCGACTACTCAACCAGCAATATGAGGTCATGAGGTTCTTCGTTCGGGGTTTCGATACGTCGCTGCGCGACTACTCAACCAGCGCAGCGTCGGGAATTGACACGGCAACGGGCGTTGTCCGGGCGATGGTGAACTGACCCAGAACACGCGTGTCTGAGTAGAGCACGGCCGTCTGCCCGGGCGAGACGGAGTTGAGCGGGTTATCGGGGCGAACCACGATCTCAATGACACCCGCTTCGGTGATGACGCGTTCGGCCCGAGCCGGAACCGGATCGGAGTGAGCGCGAATCTGCACGTGAACCTCGATGCCCAAATCGATGTCGGCAGGCTCCTCGCCACACCACGAAAACACGTTGCCGGCAATCTCGGCGAGGTCGAGCGCTTCCTTGGGGCCGACGATGACCGTGTTGGTGGCGGGACGCACCTCCAAGACGAAGCGCGGACGCCCATCGGCCGCAGGACGCCGGATGTCGAGACCCTTGCGCTGGCCCACGGTGAACCCGGCGGCACCGGCGTGCGTTCCGAGCTCGGCACCCGTGTTGTCGACAATGGGGCCCTCGTGGGCACCAAGGCGCTCCTCGAGCCAGCCACGAGTATCGCCATCGGGGATGAAGCAGATGTCGTGGCTGTCGGGCTTTTGCGCCACCGAGAGCCCGCGACGCTCGGCCTCGGCGCGAACATCCGCCTTGGATGGCGTGTCTCCCAGCGGGAACATGACGTGTGCCAGTTGGTTTGAGGTGAGCACGCCCAACACGTACGACTGATCCTTGGCCCAGGCGCTCGCGCGGTGCAGCTCGCGCTGACCCGAATCGGTGGTGCGCACAATCGCATAGTGGCCCGTGCACACGGCGTCGAAGCCCAGAGCCAGCGCCTTCTCCATGAGAGCATCAAACTTGATGCGCTCGTTGCAGCGCATGCAGGGGTTAGGGGTGCGGCCTGCCTGATATTCCGCCACGAAGTCATCGACCACATCTGCCCGAAAACGCTCACTGAAATCCCACACGTAATAGGGGATGCCGAGTTTGGTGGCGGCCCGCTGGGCATCCATGGAGTCTTCTATGGTGCAGCATCCTCGTGCGCCGGTGCGCAGGGTTCCGGGCATGCGGCTGAGCGCGAGGTGCACGCCCACCACGTCGTGACCCGCCTCGACGGCGCGCGCGGCAGCCACGGCGGAATCCACTCCGCCACTCATCGCTGCCAAAACCCGCATGAGTCAATCTTAAGCGCTCAAACCCACACGTACCCGAGTAGCGTGTGGGTAGTGAAAAAGCCCTTGAGGAGAGTCTCATGAAAAAACGAAGCGTCGTTCGTGGCGCCCTCGGCGTCACCGTCGCCCTTGCTGCTCTCACGACGTCGGTCTCCCCCGCATTCGCCTGGGTAGGGGGCGCGGGGGATCTCAATGTCGTTCAAACCTGGGACGGAGGCCATGTCCCAACACTTGACGTTGAAGGCTCCGACAGCATCGACAATGTGAAGCAAAAGATCCAGGACAAAATCGGCATGAGTCCGGCAGACATGTGCCTGACGTTTGGAGTCGGCTTTGAGCTCGTGCTCCTCCAAGATGGGCAGGTGATCAGTGACTACCCCTACATCTACCCCGGTGACTTGATCGAACTATGGAGGTTCACCGGCGCTGCAGCGTGGTCCATCACCCCCGACGAGCACATTGTCGGCAACACCGTGCACAATGTTCCCGTGACCGGCAGCCCAGAGGCTACGCACTTCGCTGTCGTTGACGGCGCGCTTCCCGCCGGTGTCACCCTCGATGAGAACACCGGAATTGTCGACGGAACATTCACGTCGCCCGATCCGTTCGATGTGACCATCCGAGTGACCACGCTGTGCGGCGATGCCGACATCACGTGGGCCAGTTCCGGAGCGACGGCGCTGCCCGACACCGGGTCCAGCGAAACCGCTCTCCTTGGCGGGGTTGCGATTGCTTTCCTGCTGGCGGCGGTCGGATCCGCGCTCGTGGTGATCCGTCGTCAGCGCGCCCGATCGAACTAGTTGGCCGTTCGACCCGCACTGAGCGCTAGTTCGTAAGCCCGCGGGAGGGCCGCGACAAGTGCATCGACATCGGCCTGAGTGGTTGTGTGGCCGAGCGTGATGCGGAGCGCGCTCGACGCGTCGGCCTCGCTGAGACCCATGGCCATGAGCACGTGCGAGGGTTGCGCCACGCCCGCC
>CAIWRM010000242.1 GCA_903915075.1 uncultured Microbacteriaceae bacterium | reverse complement strand
CGTCGTGTTATCAACCGTAATAACCGTTTGAAGCGTCTTGCTGATCTCGGTGCCCCAGAAATTATCGTCAACAATGAGAAGCGCATGCTGCAAGAAGCAGTAGATGCACTCTTTGATAACGGTCGTCGTGGTCGTCCAGTAACTGGCCCAGGAAACCGTCCATTGAAGTCGCTCTCAGATATGTTGAAGGGTAAGCAAGGTCGTTTCCGTCAGAACCTGCTCGGAAAGCGCGTGGACTACTCGGGCCGTTCGGTCATCGTGGTGGGCCCGCAGCTCAAGCTGCACCAGTGTGGTCTGCCCAAGCAGATGGCCCTCGAGCTGTTCAAGCCGTTCGTGATCAAGCGCCTCATGGAGCTCCAGCACGCACAGAACATCAAGAGCGCGAAGCGCATGGTGGAGCGTAGCCGCGGACCGGTGTGGGATGTTCTCGAAGAGATCATTCGCGAGCGTCCGGTGTTGCTCAACCGCGCGCCCACGCTTCACCGTCTCGGCATCCAGGCGTTCGAGCCTCAGCTCGTGGAGGGTAAGGCCATCCAGCTGCACCCCCTCGTGTGTGCTGCGTTCAACGCCGACTTCGACGGTGACCAGATGGCTGTGCACCTTCCCCTTTCGGTGGAGGCTCAGGCCGAGGCACGCGTGCTCATGCTCGCCTCGAACAACATCCTTAAGCCGTCTGATGGCCGCCCCGTGACCCTGCCCACGCAGGACATGATCATTGGTCTGCACCACCTCACCACCCTCAAGGAGGGTGCTGCGGGTGAGGGTCGTGCGTTCTCCTCCGTGGCCGAAGCCATCAACGCTTTCGACTCGCGCGTGTGGGCCAAGGGCAAGAAGGGCGAGGACGACAAGAAGGACATCGTTCTCGACCTCAACGCCAAGGTCAAGATTCGTCTCGAGAACGTGACGTTCGCCGAAGGTACCGGCCCCGAGGGCTACAGCGGAACCGGTCCGGTTATCGTCGAGTGCTCGCTGGGTCAGGCGCTCTTCAACGAGGCCCTGCCCGAGAAGTACCCCTTCGTGTTCGAGACGGCCGACAAGGGCCTCATCTCGCAGATCGTGAACGACCTCGCCGAGCGCTTTAGCAAGACCGAGGTTGCCGCCACGCTCGACAACATCAAGGACCTCGGTTTCTACTGGGCCACGCGCTCGGGAGTCACGGTTGCCCTCAGCGACGTTCTTACGCCGCCGGACAAGCGCGAGATCGTTGCCAAGTACGAGAAGCTGGCCGCCAAGGTGCAGGGCGAGTTCGAAAAGGGACTCATCACCGACACCGAGCGTCGCCAGGAGCTCATCAAGATCTGGACCGAAGCAACCGAGAAGGTTGCCGATGCGATGAAGGCGTTCTTCCCCAAGGACAACACCATCAACCGCATGGTCACTTCGGGTGCTCGTGGTAACTGGCTGCAGGTGCGCAACATCGCCGGTATGCGAGGCCTGGTGAACAACCCGAAGGGTGAGATCATCCCTCGTCCGATCATCTCGAGCTACCGCGAGGGCCTCTCGGTTCTCGAGTACTTCATCGCTACGCACGGTGCCCGCAAGGGTCTGGCCGACACGGCTCTCCGCACGGCCGACTCGGGTTACCTCACGCGTCGCCTCGTCGACGTGGCGCAGGATGTCATCATTCGTGAAGACGACTGTGGCACCACCAAGGGACTCGACATGCCCATCGCCGTGGCCGACGCCTCCGGCGTGCTGGTGCGCGACAAGGGCGTGGAGAACTCGGTGTTCACGCGCACGCTGTCGGAAGACGCCAAGGATGCCAAGGGCAAGGTTGTTGCCAAGGCGGGCGAAGACGCGGGTGACGTTGTTATCGAAACCCTCATCGCCGCTGGAGTCACCGAGGTGAAGGTGCGTTCGGTGCTCACCTGTGAGTCTGCCGCTGGTGTGTGTGCGGCGTGCTACGGCCGTTCGCTTGCCACCGGAAAGCTCGTTGACATTGGTGAGGCCGTGGGAATCATCGCGGCCCAGTCGATTGGTGAGCCCGGAACCCAGCTGACCATGCGTACCTTCCACACGGGTGGTTCGGCTTCGGCAGATGACATCACGCAGGGTCTGCCCCGCGTGCAGGAGCTGTTCGAGGCCCGCACGCCCAAGGGTGCATCGCCCATCGCTGAGGCCGCCGGTCGCATCACCATTGAGGAGACGGAGAAGACCCGTAAGGTCATTCTCACGCCCGACAGCGGTGACGAGCCCGTTGTGTACAACGTGCTCAAGCGCTCCAACCTGTTGGTGAACGACGGCGACCGCGTTGAACTCGGTCAGCAATTGCAGACCGGAACGGTCGACCCCAAAGACGTGCTTCGCGTGCAGGGCGTTCGCGCGGTGCAGAAGCACCTCGTGGGTGGCGTGCAGGGCGTGTACCGTTCGCAGGGTGTGCCCATTCACGACAAGCACATCGAGGTCATTGTTCGGCAGATGCTGCGCAAGGTCACCGTGGTTGACCACGGCGAGACTGACCTGCTGCCCGGTGAGGTGGTGGAGCGCACGCACTACACCGACGTCAACCGCAAGGCACTGAGCGAAGGCAAGAAGACCGCTCAGGGTCGCCAGGAAGTCATGGGTATCACCAAAGCTTCGCTGGCCACCGACTCATGGCTTTCGGCTGCGTCGTTCCAGGAGACCACGCGTGTTCTCACGCAGGCCGCCATGGACGGCAAGTCCGACCCGCTGGTGGGCCTCAAGGAGAACGTGATCATTGGAAAGCTAATCCCGGCCGGAACCGGTCTGTCGCGCTTCCGCAACTACACCGCGGAACCCACCGACGAGGCCAAGGCGGAGCGGTACCCCAACCGCATCTTCGCCAACGACGCCGAGTACACCGAGGGCGACCTGAGCTTCGTCGACTTCGAGTCGTTCAGCTCAGACGACTTCTCTAACTACAACTAGTCGCCGCGCTCAGCCGTTTGGCTGCACGACGAGAGGGACCTCGCCCGGTTGGGTGGGGTCCCTTTCTCGTTGACCTCGTTCCGGTGGGGTGACACGTAGGCTAACCCCATGACCGAGAAGCTCCCAACCACGAGCTTCATCGTGAGCACGGCGTTCCTTTATGGAGTTGCCGCCGCGGCCGTGCTGATCATGGGGCTCGGCGTGGTGACGGTTGTCACACTGAACGACAATCCGTTTGCCCCGCTCATTCAAGGCCCGGCAATTACCGCAGCCATTGTGGCCATGGTGATACTGATTGGCGCGCTCATTGTTGTGGGCCTGCGACGCGACAACCGTCTGCGATGGGCCCGCATTGCGGGAATCACCGGCGGAGTGTTGATTGCCTATCTCGTGGCGTACGCCATTGTCAGCATCCTGACGAGTGGCGTTGATGGGTTCCTGGTCGCGCTGAGCGCCCTGTTTCTCTTTGTCTCGCCAGCCACCCTCGTGATCGTTGTCGCCACGGTGGCTGCCAACTGGGCCTACTTTGGATCTCTGCGCTGGCAGGCACGCAACGCCGAGACCAAGCAGTATCTCGCGCCCGAAGATTAACCGGGTCACGCGTCTGGGGAAAGTTCACCCGGCGTCCGCGGCGAACGGGATTTACTGTCGGCATGATTCTCGCCCTGCTCAACCCCGTTTCCCCAGGCACCCCCGGCGCTCCCACTCTTGCCACGACCGCCGCAGGCACTCTGCTCGAAGTGCTGGCGTGGCTCACCTTTCTCGGCCTCGGCATCGCACTCTCCGTGATTGATGCCCGCTCGCGACGCTTGCCCAACCGACTCGTTGCCCTGCTCACCGCGGGCGGACTGATCTTCTTCACGTCAGCCGCCATCGTTGAACAGAATCTGCCTGCCCTGTGGCGCGCACTCGCCGGGCTCGGCATCAGCTTTGCCATCTACCTCGTGATCTCACTGGCAGCCCGAGGCGGTCTCGGTGCGGGCGACGTGAAACTGGCTGCCCCAGTAGGCCTTTACCTGGGTTGGCTGGGCTGGGAGGCGCTGGTGTGGGGAATCGTTCTCGCCTTTGTGGTGGGTGGCATGGCTGGGCTCGCCCTCGCGGCCCGAAAGAGGCGCATCCGCGGCCTCACTGTGCCGTTTGGTCCGTTCATGCTTGCCGGAGTAGCTCTTACGGCAACCGCCATGACCTTAGGAATGGGTGTCTGAGCGGAGAGGGGGGCATCCCGATGCGTGACCGGGTTTCGATACGGCCACTGCATGGCCTACTCAACCAACGTTCGGAAGGGACTCAACCAGCGAAATCAGCATTTGACCCTTCTCGCAAAACCGGGCTACTATTGGAAATTGGTGCGCAAAGAGGCGCGTCTGTTTTCGCTTGCCAAAACAACGGAAACAGGCCGCCGCCGGAGCATCAGTTCTACAGGGTCAACACTCCCTCCGGGAGTGACCCCCACGGCATATTCGCCACACACGGTTCGACACTCGTCGCAACCGGGCGAATAACTACGATGACCCCGCTGATTCACCTGAATCTGTGGGGAAACCCG
>CAIWRM010000241.1 GCA_903915075.1 uncultured Microbacteriaceae bacterium | reverse complement strand
GTCGGCGGCTCAACCCAAACCGGCCGTACCACCCTTCTTTTCCTGACCAATCCCACCGAGGTAGCAGCCAACGTCACCGTCACCGTGCTGGGAGAGGACGGCTGGGTTTCCGGACCGGGCTCTTCGGGAATCATCGTTGAACCGGCGAGCCAGCGGATCATCTCGCTCGCCGCTCTGGCTCCGAACGTGGGAAATCCCGTTGTGCGCGTCACGAGTACAGGCGGTCAGGTGGTGCCCACACTGCAGCAGTCGGTGATCCGTACTCTCTTGCCCGACGGCGTGGAATTAATCGCTCCGGGAGCGAATCCCAACGTGCGCCTCGTGATTCCCGGTGTTCGCCTCTCCGGTATGTCCAGCGAAAACTCGAATGAGGGTGGCGAGGTCACCATCGATAGCGAACCAGCGATTCGCGTTGGCGTTCCCGGCGACGAGGATGCAACGGTGACGGTGACGGCATACGGAGTGAGCGGAAAGCCCGTGGCGGTCAAGTCAACTGTTCCGGCAGGGCGCGTTGTCGAGCTTCCTTTCGGCGCTCTTGACGACGGTGTCTACACCCTGGTTGTCTCCGCGACGCACCCCGTTGTCGCCGCGGCGCGCACCATCAATTACGCGGACATTGATCCGTTCACCGCGGTCACGGCTACCAACACGCCCGCTCCCAACGCCTCCGCCCCGAGCGCTCCCACCTCTCCCGAGCAGACAGTCGGTCCCGACGCGGTGGGTCCCTCGGAACTCCTGATCAGCGGCGACTTCACCTGGAACGTGTCCACTCTGCCCGTTCTCGGCGAGACCCTCGTGAGCGTCTCTTCGGGACCGAAACCCACACTCACCATCTTTAACGCGAACAAATCCGATGTGACGATTCGTCTCTCAGAAGGAGACGCATCACTCCCCGATGTGACCATTCCGGCCTTCGGCGTTCGGGCGGTGCCGCTGAACCCGGGTGCCCGTTACGTGCTGTCCAGCGAGATGGCGGTTTACGCGGCGGTGAACTACGCCGGGACAGGACTCGGTGCTTCTGTGCCGCTTTCGCCGGCCAGCCCCCTGGCCTCGGGCATCATGGTCTTCCCCCGCTAACGGGGGAGAAAATCTCTTTAGGGGTGGAAGCGTTCGGGTCCCAGCTCTTCGGGGCGACGGCCGAGGTACTCGGCCACGGCACGGAACACACACTCCTCAATTGCCATCTGCCGATGCAGATCGTCGTCGACGTGGAGGCGACTGAGTCGCTGAATCGGAACCCGGTACAGCACGATGCGCTTTGCCGCGGAGTCGACCGACCAGCGAGGAATCTCCCCCGGGGCTAACGGTGAGGCAGGGTTGGCGGCCACCTCAAACGTCACATCAGTGAGTTCGCTATTCCACAGGGAGCGCAGATACTGAGCGGTCTGCGCCACCGTGGTGAAGAACTTCTCTGTTCGCCCGTGAATGACCGGAAGGTGTGGCCCCGTGACCGGAGAGCGCATACCTCGGCCGTGCCGATCTGAGCCACGGCCGCGAGTGCGCGCGCGCGAAGAGGAGAATTCACCCGATCCACTCGCTGGCATGTCACCATGC
>CAIWRM010000240.1 GCA_903915075.1 uncultured Microbacteriaceae bacterium | reverse complement strand
GCATGGTGACATGCCAGCGAGTGGATCGGGTGAATTCTCCTCTTCGCGCGCGCGCACTCGCGGCCGTGGCTCAGATCGGCACGGCCGAGGTATGCGCTCTCCGGTCACGGGGCCACACCTTCCGGTCATTCACGGGCGAACCGAGAAGTTCTTCACCACGGTGGCGCAGACCGCTCAGTATCTGCGCTCCCTGTGGAATAGCGAACTCACTGATGTGACGTTTGAGGTGGCCGCCAACCCTACCTCACCGTTAGCCCCGGGGGAGATTCCTCGCTGGTCGGTCGACTCCGCGGCAAAGCGCATCGTGCTGTACCGGGTTCCGATCCAGCGACTCAGTCGCCTGCATGTCGACGACGATCTGCATCGGCAGATGGCAATTGAGGAGTGTGTGTTTCGTGCCGTGGCCGAGTACCTCGGCCGCCGCCCCGAAGAGCTGGGACCTGAACGCTTCCACCCCTAAAGAGGTTTTCTCCCCCGTTAGCGGGGGAAGACCATGATGCCCGATGCCAAGGGGCTGGCCGGCGAAAGCGGCACAGAAGCACCGAGTCCTTTCCCGGCGTAGTTCACCGCCGCGTATACCGCCATCTCGCTGGACAGCACGTAACGAGCACCCGGGGTCAGCGGCACCGCCCGAACGCCGTAGGCCGGAATGGTCACATCGGGGAGTGATGCGTCTCCTTCTGAGAGACGAATCGTCACATCGGCTTTGTTCGCGTTAAAAATAGTGAGTGTGGGTTGTGGGCCCGAAGAGACGCTCACGAGGGTCTCTCCGAGAACGGGGAGGGTGGACACGTTCCAGGTGAAGTCGCCGCTGATCAGGAGTTCCGAAGGACCCACCGCGTCGGGACCGAGTGTCTGCTCGGGAGAGGCGGGAGCGCTCGGGGCGGAGGCGTTGGGAGCGGGCGTGTTGGTACCCGTGACCGCGGTGAACGGATCAATGTCCGCGTAATTGATGGTGCGCGCCGCGGCGACAACGGGGTGCGTCGCGGAGACAACCAGGGTGTAGACACCTTCGTCAAGAGCGCCGAACGGAAGCTCGACAACGCGCCCTGCCGGAACAGTTGACTTGACCGCCACGGGCTTTCCGCTCACGCCGTATGCCGTTACCGTCACCGTGGCATCCTTGTCGCCGGGAACGCCAACGCGAATCGCAGGTTCGCTATCGATGGTCACCTCGCCGCCCTCACTCGAGTGTTCGATAGACATACCCGAGAGGCGAACACCGGGAATCACGAGGCGCACGTTGGGATTCGCTCCCGGAGCAATCAATTCCACCCCGTCGGGCAAGAGCGTGCGGATCACCGACTGCTGCAGTGTGGGCACCACCTGGCCACCCGTGCTTGTGACGCGCACAACGGGATTTCCCACGTTCGGAGCGAGCGCGGCGAGCGAGATGATGCGCTGGCTCGCCGGTTCCACGATGATTCCCGAAGAACCCGGTCCGGAAACCCAGCCGTCCTCTCCCAGCACGGTGACGGTGACGTTGGCTGCTACCTCGGTGGGATTGGTCAGGAAAAGAAGGGTGGTACGGCCGGTTTGGGTTGAGCCGCCGACCAGCCACGCATCGGTTGATGCCTCGCCGCACGCGGCCGTGGCCAAACCAGAAATTGATTCGGTTGCCGCCCGCTGCGACTGCACACCCGCAATCTGGGGCGTGACGTCGGTCGTGGGTGCCGGAGCGAACAACTGCTGCGGTTGGGTAAGGGGGTCGCCGGATGAAGCGTCGGGAGCCGAGAGAGCCGTCTGCGTAATGGAGGTCTCCCTCTCCGCCGTGACGTACTCCGGAACCCCCACCGCCCCGAATGACGTGGCGTCACCGTTCAGGGTCAGGACGTCGACGATGCTGCCCGGGCAGATGAGGCGCTGGTCTGTGGGAGTGGGGGTAACGAGTTGCGACCTCGCGGTTGCGGTGAAATCTGGCAGTGGCACGAGGCACAAGAACCCCACCACGCCGGCCGCGATGGCGGCCCCCACGAGCCCGGCGGCCGACCGCAGCCCGTATCTCAGAAAGTTCTTACGCTTCGTCATCGTCACCCGCCAAAAGATCTTCGGGTCCGTCATCTTCGTGGTCCGCCTCGGGTTCTGCGCGCCGGCGACCCTCAACCCGGGGTGGCCCCGTGGGAATTGCCACGAGCAGCGTGAGAATGAGCACGAGTGACTGCGCCGTGAGGATTACGGTTCGCCACGGCTGTGTTGCCGAAGCGGGCGTAGCGCTCTCTACGTCGGCCGTTGTCACGCCGGGGTAGCTCCAGAGCAGCCCGACATCCGTCTCTCCGATGGGCGTCAGGGTGGGGTTGGCATCCAGCGAGGATCGCACTCGTGAGCTGGCGGTGGTGGCGTCTTCCGTGGTGCGCGCCGCGTCAGCCTGCGCGGGCGGCGCGAGCAAAATGTAGCCAATTCCCCACTTCTGCAGCTGAGGCTCAGTCTGCGCGCCACCGGTCGAGCTGAGATCACCCGCGAGGTTTGCCAACACTTGTTGCCCCTCACCCGTGCCAACACTCGTATTGATGAGCGTGGAGGACTGATCAAGCGTCATGCCTTGTCCCCGCACCAGCACAGCGGCAATGCCGCCCTCGGGCTGTGGGGTAATGATGAGGGTGCCCACGCGTGGCGAAGTGGCCGCCGTGGCCGCCACGTACGCCGGTAGCGTCCGGCCCGTGGACGCCGCGACGTCGCCGGTGCCCAAGAGCAGTGACCCCACCAGCGGAACGGCGAGGAGAACGACGGCCACCGTGCCCGCGATTGCGGGATAGAACGAGAAGCGTCGCAGAACCGTCATTCCGGTGCTGGCAGCAACAATCAGACCCAGCGAGGCCAAACTGAGCCCGGCACCCGGCCAGAGTGCTACAGCCGTCTGTCCCTCAAACGCCACCCGTAGTCCGGACGTGGCAACCGCGGAGGCGAGACCCAAGAGCGCCACGAAGAGGGCCAACTGGGCGCGAACCGGATGTGCAGAAAACAGTCCCGCCACAGCGAGTGCCACCACCACGGCCACGAGAACCAAAACAATCAGGCCCGAGGCGACATTGACGCCCCAGTCGATTGAGCCCGTGAGATCAAGCCAACCGCCGAGGCCCGAGGTGGGATAGCCCAACGCCATTTCCCATCGCGCTGGATCCGCAAAGGGGACGACCGGTCCCGGATCGGCGAGCATGCCCAGCGGGTTCCCCGAGAAGAGCTGCACAATCACGACGGGAGCAAAAAGAACGACCGCGGGAATGGGGATGGCCAAGAATCGACCGATGTAGCGTCCCGTCAAGACGACCGTGCCGAACCACACGATGAGGAGGGCAACCCCGAGAGACGGGGCACATGCCACAACCGCGGCAAAAAGGAGCGCGGCTATGGCTGAGGCCGACCACGAGCGCGGCGCACGAAGACCCGCAGCGAAGAGCCAGGGCAGGAGGACGTGCGCAAGGACGGCGGCGGGACGTCCGTCGTGTAGGGCGATCAGCAGCGTGGGGGCGAGTCCGTAGGCGAGACCGGCAAACACGCGCACGCCGGCCCTGTCCGTGAGTCTCGCCATGACCACCCAGGCACCCGCACCGGCGAGCGGAAGGGCAATAAACCAGAGAACGACCAGTGCAAACGAAGGTTCCCACCACGTTACGGTGCCCATCAGGGCGAGCAGCCACGTAAACGGATCGGCCGGGTTGAGCTGAGCGAGCGCCAGCGAGCGCCAACCAAACCCCAGCTGGCCCCAGATGATTCCCACCGCGCTGGAGAGGGGCAGAAGTGCGCCTCCCCCGATGGCGTGTGCACCGAGGAGGGGAAGATTGACGACAAAGGAGACAACGGCCAAGGCAATCGTTGTCCAGGCTCCTCCGGACGTAAAGAAGTGCAAGGGGCGGCGAGCACCCTCGTGATACAGGCGCGCTTGCTCGCGCTCGAGCGCATTGCGTCGACGAACAGCATCCGACGACATGCGCAGCGCCGACAGCGCCCACCACCCGGTGGTGCTGGCTCTGAGTCTCTGCGAACGGGAGCGAGAAATACTGGGCAGGGAAAATGCCACCCTCAGTGCGGAGCGAAATTCTCCGCCGACCTCGTGGGGACGTTTCGCCAGAAGCAACCACACCGAACGCACAACGGAACGAATGCCGAGCGCCCACCACAGCCAAAAAGCCGCGAATCCGGAGGCGTAGGCCAGGCCACGATAGAGCTGGGCCGTGCGGGTAAACCGAGCGCGCCGAACTCGGGCACGAAGCCGGACCGACATGTTCGGGCCAATCACGCCGTCGCCGGCCGTCAGAACGCGTGCGTCCGGCACCACCGAAACTCGATGTCCGGCCAGACGTGCTCGGACGCACAGATCGAGGGCGTCGTCGACCACCGGAAATCCGGGGTCACACCCGCCCAAGAGTCGATACACGGGTTCACGAATGAGCAGGCCATTGCCGCCAACGGCCAGCACGTCCGAAACAGTATCGTGCTGGCCTTGGTCGAGCTCGTCGCTGACCAACGAGACCGTGCGACCACGCCGAGTCAGGGTCAGGCCGTATTCGGCGATGTAGTCGGGACGGTCCCACTCCATCTGCTTGGGGCCCACGATGGCAACCGACGGCGACACCTCGAGAGCGCCCAGGAGACGCTCGAGCGCGGTGGGCGTCGGCGCGCTGTCTTG
>CAIWRM010000239.1 GCA_903915075.1 uncultured Microbacteriaceae bacterium | reverse complement strand
CGGTGGCAAAACCGCGTTTGCGGGCTACCCCGGCGCCGTCGGTTTCGATCATGTCGCGAACCACGTAGCAACCGGTCTCGACGGGGTTGTCGTGGAGGTACTGCATGCCTTCGTGCAGTGACGGCATGATTTCTCCCTCAAAAACCTCTAACTCGCGACCGGTGACGTCACCATAGAGGTGCCCCGACCGAATTGTGGCGAGGTTCGCGACGCCGGCGTGAGATACCCGCGCGCCGCGACTCTGATGGCGCTTCGGATCTCCCGCGGCGGTGATCAGCTGCGGTGGCTCCAGGGCATCCGTTCCCGAGAGCGGCACACGGTCGCGCATCGAGCCCCAGTAGTTATGCGCTTGGATGGGGCCTTCGTGGTCGCCCGTGTTGCCACCAACTCCGGTGTCCATGTCTGTATGGGAGTAGAGCGTTTCGAGGCGCTCATTGGGCACGTGCAGCACTTCGCGGAAGTAGCCCGCGTCGCCGTCGACTCGGGCGCTGTCGTTCCAGAATGACTGATAGTCAGCGCGCGCCGTCCAGCTGCGGTATGCGTCGGGCTCGGCACGCCAGTAGAAGATGCTCATCCACGTGTGCAGACCGTTCTCATCCGTGTATTCCGCACAGTCCCGCCATTCGGGCGCTGCCGGTCCTTCGGTGAGTGCACGAGTCCAGGCGCGAAACGCTTCCAGGTCCGCATTATTGTCGCCCACCTGGATGGCGTAGTACGCAATCGTGACGGGTTCCGAAATGCGCGCGGAGAACGCGGGTACCGGAGGAACCCAGTCGTGCGGCTTTCGCGAGGGCAGATTGTGATTGACCATCGGTGCTACTCGGCAGCCTCGCCGGCACTCGCCATTTCGGGGAAGTCAATCTCGGTGCCGTACTTTCCGTCACCAATCACGACACGCTGCGGTGCATTGTTGAACACGAGCTGAGTCACGTCGGGACGACTGTAGTGCCCACCGGGGTCGGCCGCATTCTTGGCGTACGAGATCATGTCGAGGTTGATGTCGGCCGTTACGAAGCCCTCTTCGGTGGGAGGAAGTGGCGTTGACAGAACAGACGAGTCGGGACCAAAGATGGTCGCGTAACCGCCGCCACCGTTGTAGATGGGCGGAATGGAGCCGTCGGCGAGAGCGAACGTCTTGATGCCCTCGTCGCTCATCAGCTGAGACGAAGCCAACACGAAGCAGCTGCCCTCGAGCGCGTAGACCATCGAGGCGCCAAAAACGTTGGCGCCGTGGCTGAGTGCGGGCACCATGTCGAGGCAACCAAAGTTGGGCCAACCCGAGACGTGAATCTGCTCGTTCTGCGCATACATGGCGTACTTGGTGAGCGGCTGCAGGTGCTCCCAGCAGTTGAGTCCGCCCAGGCGACCAAACTCGGTGTCGACGACCTTGAGGTCAGAACCGTCGCCCTCACCAAAGAGCGTGCGCTCCACGTGGGTTGGCTTCAGTTTGCGGCGGTGCAGCAGAATCTCACCGTTTTTACCGATCGCGGTCTGAGCCATGTAGAGGGTGCCGTGGGCGCGCTCGCTGTAGCCGGTAAAGATCGCAATCTTGTTGTCGCGCGCCGCTTCGCGAATGCGCATCATCTGGGGGCTATCCACCGCCATTGAGTTCTCGTGGTAGCGACCCACGTAGGGCATCTGCTCGGGAACGGGAACTGTCCACAGGAACTGGGGATAGCCGGGAATCCACGTTTCGGGGAAGGCAATGAGTTCAACACCCTCGCTGGCAGCCTTCTTCATCAAAGCGATGGTCTTGTCGACGGTGCCATCGAGATCCAGCCACACGGGCTCGGCTTGAACGGCAGCAACCTTAAATGTTCGACTCATGATGACAAACCTCCTTGTTCGTAAACCGAGCAGACTCTCGGCGTTACGCCCAGCGTAGGCACGCGACACCCTTTCCGGCTAGGCAGGTTGGGCGGTCATCGGTCGGCGTTTTGTGCGAGACGGCTAGCAGATTGTCGGCGCGCCCGTCATACTTGGGCTAACAAACAACCGGGCAGATGAGACAGCGAGGCCTCACGCCGGTGACAGGGGACGGCATCATGGGCATGATCACGGCACGGAATGCCGATGAGTGGCTCGATGTTGCCAGCCAAAGTTTTGTTCCGCTCACGTTCCAACGCGTGGCGACCTCGTTCAACGCTGAAATGGATTGGCGCACGCTCAGTGACGAGGTGAGCATTGCCGGCATCAGCTCGCAAGCCATCGTCATTGACCGCACCGAACGACTCGCCGCCCACTCCGTGAGCGACGACATTCACATCTCTCTGCAGGTGAACGCGCGCGGGTCTGTGGTGCAGGGGAGCAATGTCGCCTCGGTGAGTCCGGGATCGGTCACGCTGACAGAAACGAATCGACCCTTCACCCTGAACTACGTGGAACCCAACCAGCGTCACATCGTTCTGCAAACCAGTCGGCAAGCGTTGGGCGTGAGCGACGAGGTTTTGCATCACGCCGCCGGTCGTCACCTGTCGGGCATGAATCCGGCGCGCGACGCCTATGTTTCCCTCGTCACCTCGTTCATGGCTCAGCGCTCGCCGGTTTCCGAGGCGGGAGCCGCCGAGATGTCCGCGCTGGTCACCTCGCTCGCGTCGGCCATGCTCCGCTCCGCGTGGGAGTCCGCTCCCACACTGCCCAGTTCTTCGGAGGCCATGCACGTGGCTATGGTCTCGTTTATTCGCATGCACTTGACCTCACGTTTTCTTTCGCCTGAAACCGTTGCTAAGGCCCACTTTGTTTCGCGTCGCCGACTTTACGAGATTTTTGAGGCGTCCGGAGAGTCTCCGGCCGACACCATCCGGCGCGAGCGCATCGAGCGTGCCAAACTCGAACTCAGTGACCCAACTCGCCTCGGCACATCAATCGCGGATATCGCCTTTGAGTTCGGCTTTAGTGACGTCACCACGTTCACCCGGGCGTTCCGCCGCTACGTGGGGTGCACGCCCAGCGAGTGGCGCTTCGGGGAGCATTCGGTCGGAGCCTAGGCCCGCACACACCGAGTAAACTTGTCGCATGCCTCTCGTGCCTCGCCCCGTAGACATCCCCAAGATTCCGCGCGCACTGAGGTTCTATCAGGTGTGCTCCATCATCACGGGAACGTTCCTCATGTTGCTGGTTGTCGAGATGGTGCTGCGCTACGGTTTTGGCTACTACGCCGAGCTGGGTGGCCCCTACGGCTTTGTCTGGCTCGTTCCCTATGACGAGGTCGTGGCCGTCAACCTTTCGCTCGTGGTCGTGACCGTGCACGGCTGGCTCTACGTGGTTTATCTCATTGCGTGTTACCTGATCTGGACTTACATGCGCTGGACATTCCTGCAGCTCTTTTGGCTTGCGATGGGCGGAATTATTCCGCTTCTCTCGTTCTTTCTTGAGAGCGCCTACACGCGGCGCGTGCGCGAATTCTTGGCCCAAAATCAGGGTGCCCCTGATCAGGTAGCACCCGCGAAGGTCCCTGCGTGACCAAAACCGGCGTGACCGACGCCCGCCCGGTTCTTGTTGTCGACTTTGGGGCGCAGTACGCCCAGCTGATTGCGCGCCGCGTGCGCGAGGCCGGTGTGTATTCCGAGATTGTTCCGCACTCGATTTCGGCCGCAGAGGTTTCGGCCAAAAACCCGGCCGCCATTTTGCTCAGTGGCGGGCCGTCGAGCGTTTATGAACCCGGTGCCCCCACACTCGACGCCGGCATTCTCGAACTCGGCATCCCGGTCTTTGGCATTTGCTACGGATTTCAGTCGATGGCCGCAGCGCTCGGCGGAACGGTTGCCCAAACGGGTGGCCGCGAATACGGCGCAACGCCCATGCACCTCACGCAGGGCGAGCACCCGCTGGTGGCCGGTCAGCCCGCCGACCAAACCGTGTGGATGAGTCACGGCGACCAGGTGGCTACAGCCCCCGCCGGTTTCGACGTGGTGGCGTCCACTGAGGCCACGCCCGTGGCAGCCTTCGCCAACGACGAGCGTCGCCTCTATGGCGTGCAGTGGCACCCCG
>CAIWRM010000238.1 GCA_903915075.1 uncultured Microbacteriaceae bacterium | reverse complement strand
TGGGTGGCCGGCGAAGAAGACATCCCCAACGATCGAACAATCGATGTGCACGTTCGGCGCCTGCGTTCCAAACTCGATCGGTTCGAAGACATTGTGCGTACCGTTCGTGGCATTGGCTATCGCTTCGACGACCACGCCGATGTTCTTGTGCTGCACGCAAGTGCGCCGAGCCCCGATTTGTTCTAGGCCCCGCCACCTGAGAATTTTCCAAGAAAATCTCATAACCTCTTCCCACCGTTACCATTTCGTTATATTCTCAAAGCACACGATTTCTCTCTGAGTGACGTGGATGTGATTGCTCTCTTGGTGTTAGCAAGAACGTCGGGCCGGTCGAGTGCCTCTCTGACTGGCCCGACGTTCGTTAACGTGCCCTATCGTTACTCATCATGAGCCTTCACTCTCCGGCCGCGGCGCCGAGCATCGTGTGGTTGCGCGATGACCTGCGCGTTGCGGACAACCCTGCGCTGACCGCGGCGACGCAGCGCGGCTTGCCCGTCGTCGTGGTGTACATCCGCGATGAGGTCTCGCAGGGCATCCGACCGCTCGGCGGTGCCGCAAACTGGTGGCTGCATCACAGCCTGGGCCGGTTGAGCGCACGCCTCACTCGGTTGGGCACGCCTCTGGTGCTTCGTCAGGGCGGAGCCCACGAGGTGATTCGCGACCTGATTCGCGAGACCGGTGCCACGGCCATCTACTGGAACAGGCGCTACGGCGGCCCTGAGCGAGCGCTGGACGCCGCGATCAAGGACTACGCAAAGGCCTCGGGGCTCGAGGCACACAGTTTTCAGGCAAACCTGCTCGTTGAGCCGTGGACCATCGCCACCGGAGCCGGCAACCCGTACACGGTTTTCACGCCGTTCTGGAAGGCGTTCTTGGCGCGGCCCGAACCGCCACGATCGCCGCTTCCTGCCCCGAAAGCAATCCCCGGATTTCCTGCCGGCGCATCCGGCGCTCCCGGTCAGGCCCTGCCCAGTGATGACCTGGACTCGTGGAAGCTCCTCCCCAAGCATCCCGACTGGTCGGCCGGCCTGGCCGCGCGGTGGCAGGTGGGCGAGCAGGCCGCGCACGAGCAGCTTGAGTCGTTTGTGACCGAGCGACTCTCGCGCTACGCCGACGGGCGCGATGTTCCGGCCGATTTTGCCACCAGTGAGTTGTCGCCGCACCTGAGGTTTGGCGAAATCAGTCCGTTCCAGATTCTCGAGCGGGTCGACGCCGCGCGGCGCAACGGGTCCGCCGAAACACTGCGCAACGCAGCCAAGTTTCTGGCCGAGGTGGGGTGGCGCGAGTTCAGCTACAACCTGCTCTTCCACTGGCCCGCCCTGGGCTCGGCCAACTTTGACCGCCGCTTCGACGGCTTCCCCTGGGCTCCGTCGTCGACTCCCGCCTTGACCGCATGGCAGGAGGGCCGCACGGGTGTTCCCCTTGTCGACGCCGGCATGCGCGAACTGTGGCAAACGGGCTACATGCACAACCGGGTGCGCATGGTGGCGGCATCATTCCTGATCAAGAACCTTCTGATTGATTGGCGCGTGGGCGAGGAGTGGTTTTGGGACACCCTGGTTGACGCCGATCCGGCCAACAACGCCGCCAGTTGGCAGTGGGTGGCCGGCTGTGGCGCAGACGCCGCCCCCTACTTCCGAGTCTTCAACCCCGTGCTTCAGGCCGAGAAGTTCGACCCGAAGCGCGTGTATCTGCGCCGCTACCTCGGTGACTTTGATGGAGCCGACGCACTCGACTACCCCGCGCCCATCGTTGACCTCGCCAACGCGCGCACCCGCGCACTCGAGGCCTTCGCGCACGTGTCGAGCCTGCCGCGCGATATTGCTCCCCCAACCGGCTTCGTTCCGGGTCTAGACTCCGACTAGGAAGAGACAAGGACCCGGATCTTGGATTACGTCGAGAATTCTTCAGGCAAAAAGATCTATGTGGACCCTCGGGACTCCCGTGGAGGCGCGCTCGTCGCATCCGGCGGAGACTTCAATCCGCACTCACTCGAACTGTGGAATATCGGGTTGGCACAATTCGACTGGCACACGGTCATTGACGTCGGATTCAACTACGGGGAGATGCTGGTATCCGCAGATTTGCCCGCCGCCGCGCAACTCTTCGCCTTTGAGCCCAATCCACGAGTCTTGCCGTTTTCGCAAAAGACTCTCTCGGAATTCGGCCGACCGGTTACCCTCATTGAATCTGCAGTTTCGGACCACGTTGGAGGCTCAGTCCCCTTCTCTGTCGACCTCGACTGGTCGGGAACGTCCGGCCTCACAGAGGATGGCCAGCCGCCCGCATCGGGAGCCGGCCACAGCTTCACGAGCGTCACTGTTCCCGTCACCACCCTGGACGCCACATTCGTCCCGCTAAACCCACCGAATGTTGCGATCAAGATTGACGTTGAAGGTCATGAGATGAGTGTGCTCAGCGGTGCCGCAGGTCTCTTGAGCCACGTTGCGAAATCCCTCGTGATGCTCGAAATTCTTCACATGGGTGAAGAAAACATCGCGCTACTCGCCGCAAAACACCGCGTCTTTGTGCTCCATGGTCCGTCGGGAAAGATTGTGCGGGTCCCCGGTCGGTTGGACGCACTTCGGAAAGTGATCAGCCATCCGGACGTCTACCCACAGGATGCCCTGCTGTTGTCGCACCCCCAAGACTTCACCGCCGCGATGATTCCGTTTTCAGAGGTTCGTCGTCAGTTCCGGCAATCTCAACCTCCGCGGAACAGTTTCTTGAGGAAAGTAGTGCGCCGACTCAAACGTGTCCTGGCGGCTCGCTAAAACGGCCGTGTAAATGGCAGCGGCTTGCGCATGCGAATGAGCAACAGCAGCGGAATCAGCACGTAGGGCAGGTTGAATGCTAAGAAGCCCAGCGGGTTGGGAGTGCGAAATTCGGGCTCACCAAAAAATTCAACGCCAAACACCACAATGCCGGTGATGCTGGCGATCATCGTTGCGTAAATCACCGCGGGCAGCTGGATCCAGTTGCGAGCCGTAATCAGCGCATAAACGAGCACCACGTAGAAGGGTGCGTAGACGAAGGCCGAGAGGCCGGTCACGAACCGCATCCAAATTGGCGGGTTCAAGAACAGCGGGTCATTGACCGAGGCGTAGGCGTAATTCCACTGGGCCAGGATGTTGTTGGAATCGGCGGATTGCTCGACGCCTAGGGTGGGAATAGCGTCACTGATGATGCATGTGACGAACGCCCAGCAAAAGAAAACGATGAACACGTAATCGAAACCGCGGCGGCGGAGAGGCAAGTTGGCAAGAGTCACGGAAAAGATGCTAGAGGCAACCGGGGCTCGAGGGGAAGACCCCTATCGGTTGTGGCGGATGTTAATGCCTGCGCCGGCAGGCAAGGGGTGTGCGCCATTTTCGGTGACACGGTAGTGCCACAAGTAGGTATCGTTGAGACATAATCCGTCTCAAGGAGGAGATTCATGGACACCCTAGAGAGCCTGCTCGCCGCCATCGCACCCACGGGAGCATCGCGCGACATCCTCAACCCCGCAAACGGCAACCTTGTTGCCAAGGTCGCTGTCGACACTGTCGACGACCTCGAAAAGGCCATCGCGGCGGCCACCAAGGCGCAAGTTTCGTGGGCCGCACTTGGCCACGAGAAGCGCAGCGCCCTCATGATGAAGGCTGCCGACGCCATCGAGGCTCACGCTGAGCCCCTGGCCCAGCTGCTCTCGCGCGAGCAGGGTAAGCCGCTCAACGGCCCCAACGCTCGCTTTGAAATTGGTGGCGCCGCCGCGTGGATGCGCGCCGCTGCCGCCACACCGCTCGAGACCGAGACGGTCATCGACGACGAGAGCGGTCACGCCGTGATGACCTACAAGCCCATTGGGGTTGTTGCCGCAATCGGTCCGTGGAACTGGCCGGCCATGATCACGATCTGGCAGGTGGCACCGTCCATCCGCATGGGCAACGCCGTCATCGTCAAGCCCTCTGAATTCACGCCTCTGATTGTCACGGCAATCGTTAAGGTCATCAACACCGTGCTGCCCGCGGGCGTTGTCTCCGTCATCAGCGGTGACCGCGAAGTGGGAGCGGCACTGTCGAGTCACCCCGCCATCGGCAAAGTGATGTTCACGGGTTCGACGGCCACCGGCAAGGCGATTATTCGCAGCTCGGCCGACACGGTCAAGCGCCTCACGCTCGAGCTCGGCGGTAACGACGCCGGGATCGTGCTCCCCGACGTTGACCCCAAGGCCATCGCCGGAGATCTGTTCTGGGGCGCGTTCATCAACACGGGTCAGACGTGTGCGGCCCTCAAGCGCCTCTACGTGCACGAGTCCATCGCCGACGACGTGGTTCGTGAGCTCGCTGCCGTGGCCGCCACGATGCCCATGGGCGAAGGCACCGACGAGAACAACGTTCTCGGTCCGCTGCAAAACAAGAAGCAGTACGACATCGTTGCCGATCTCGTTGAGAAGGCCAAGAAGGGTGGTGGCAAGGTTGTCCTCGGTGGTAACCCCGACACAAGCCAGAAGGGCTTCTTCTACCCCACCACGATTGTCGACGAACTCGATAACGACAACGCGCTGGTTCAGATTGAGCAGTTCGGCCCCGCGCTTCCCGTGGTTCGCTACAAGGACCTCGAGCAGGCCATTGAGTGGGCCAACGGCGTTGACGTTGGTCTGGGCGCATCCGTCTGGTCGGCCGATGCCGGCAAGGCTCGTGAGGTCGCCGCGCGCTTGGAAGCCGGAACCGTGTGGATCAACTCGCACGGTGGTGTGCACCCCCTGATTCCGTTCGGTGGTGCCAAGCAGTCGGGCTACGGTCTCGAGTTCGGCGTGGAAGGCCTCAAGGCCCTGGGCGTCCCCCAGGTAATCAACGGCTAGTCATACCCAACCTGTCGAGGCGCCCTGGTTTTTTAGACCGGGGCGCCTCGCTTTTTGTGACAACTGCTTGCGTCCGACGCTCGCAAAAAACGTGAGGCGATGTGAGGTCGCCCCCGCGCAAAAAACTCGGGGGTCCGCCGAATCGAACCCCCGAGTGACGGTGAGTCGACTAGGACCGAAGGGCCTGCGCGAGGTCTTCGAACTCGGTGACCAGCTTGTCCATGTCAGCTGAGGTGTGCGCCAGCGAGACGAGCCACTGCTCATCGAGACCGGGAGGTGTAATCACACCCCGATTGATACCCCACAACCAGCTCAACTCGGCCATCAAGAAATCAGTGTTCTTGAAGTCACGATAGTTGCGCACAGGAGTGGGCGACCAAATAATGGCACCCTTCACACCAAACCCAATGGTGTGTGCGGGCAGTTCGTACTTAGCAATAATCGCGTCCATCTTGGCCAATGCCGCCATGTTAATCGTTTCGGCGGAAGCGAGCGCCTGCGGGGTGCAGAGATCATCCACCGCCATCATGGCCGCCATGGCGAGCGGATTGCCGTTGTAGGTTCCAAAGTGAGCCATGCGACCGTCGACGACGGCATCCATGTACTTCTTCTTGCCACCGAAGGCTGCCACGGGCAATCCGCCACCAATGCTCTTAGCGAGCGTGATGAGGTCGGGGGTGACCCCCACGCGCTTTGACGCACCGGCCACACCGGCCGTGAGACCGGTCTTCACCTCATCGAAGATGAGCGCAATCTTGTACTTATCGCACAACTTGCGCGCGCCCGCGAGGTAACCCTTGTCGGGCAAGATGATGGAGAGATTCTCCACCACGGGCTCAACCATGAAGCAGGCGATGTCGTCACCGTGCTCCTTCATGATTTTTTCCAGATAGGGGAGGTCGTTGTAGGGAACCACGTAGACGTCGCCCGGCACCGCATCAAAGGGGGCATCGGCGATGGGCGCCTCAGCTGGTCCAATGTCGGCCAGGGCAGGCTTCACCGAGACCTGAAGCGGATCGTAGCCACCGTGGTAGCCGCCTTCAATCTTGATGATGGCCTTCTTTTTCGTCACGGCGCGCGCCACGCGAATGGCGTACATCGTGGACTCGGTACCCGAGTTGGTGAAGCGCAGCATATCGATGCCGAAACGCTTCTTGAACCTCTCGGCAACCTCAGTGGCCGTGGGCGACGGGGTGACAAACAGTGTTCCCGTCTTGTCGAGCGCCTCCTTGACGTTCTTCACCACGAGCGGGTTGAGGTGACCCACCAGCATGGCGCCAAAGCCCATCGACATGTCGAGCAGCTTGCGGCCGTCAACATCCGTGAAATAGGCACCTTCAGCCGAAGCAATCGAGATGGGATACGGGTCCCAGTGCTGAAAGCTCGAGGTCACACCCAAGGGCAAGACTTTGCTCGCAACCTTGTTGTGCTTCGCCGACTTGGCCGTCGTTGCGGAGAACTTCTTCCATTCGGCTGCCAAGAGTTTTTTGGCCTTGGCGGGATCAATCGGCTTGGACGTTGCCGGGACGTTTCGCCAACCGGCGGGATCATGTGCAGGGACGTTATTCATCATTATCAGCTCCAAACGGCGATGTTTGAATCCCTTTGTCTCTTCCACTCTAGCCTGAGCCTCGGAGGTGTCATAACCCCTGCCCTGCTGTCGCCAGCGGCTTCCCGGGAATGGGCGAAGGGCCCCGCCGCACTGGCGAGGCCCTTCGATCGTGCGTGAGTCCGAGCTCCCTACTTGCGGTTGCGACGGATCCGGCGCTTGCGTTCCATGCGCTCGAGTGACGCGTTGAGGGCTTCGAGCTTCTCCCTCAACTGGAGGTCAATTCCCGCGGCACGCAGGCGGCCCTTGGTGCCGAAGGTTCCCCCGGCGAGAAGGAACAGGAATCCGCCCAGCAGCGCAACGCTGATGAAGGACGCCCACACCAGACCCGTATCGGGCAGGCTGGGGTCGGCCGACGGGGTGATCTCGTCACGCGAGAGTTGCAACACGTCGCAGTTCATGCCGAGCTCCACCCACTGAGTGTCGGAGACGGGGTTTCCCTCGGGGTCGAACCCTGTCAGCACCAGCCGGTGCACGCCCACGAGGCACGCCTCGGCGGGAATCGTCACCGTGTTGGTGAAGTTGCCGTTCGCATCGGTGACACCCTGATCGATCACAATCGGATCGGAGTACATGGTGAGGTCGTACGGGCTTGTCGCCTGCAGCCCACCACCCGAGATGACCGTGCTGGCACCCTCAAAGTTGGCTCCCACCGCGAGGTCAAGGTCAAGGTTGACACCCACCAACGTGACGGGTCCAATGCCGTAGTTCTGATCATTCGTTCCGGTGCCCGCAGCGTTGGTTGCGGCTACGTCACAGTCGTAGCTGGCACCGTTCGTGAAGCGACCAACGGTCATGGGAGTGGTCGCCGACGTTGCCGTGACGACGTCTGCGGCGTTTGCATCGTTCGTGCATGTCACCGTGTATGAATCAACAATGGTGTCTGGTGCGAGAAGGTCGAAGACGTAGTCCAGTCCATTTCCCGTCGGGTTGGCGTCGTCAATTCGTGGCTCAGGCTCCTCCATGACACGGAAAAGCGTGTCGACCACAGAGATGTTGCCCTGAGCGTCGCTGGCCTGCACCTTTGCGGTCCAGTAGCTTCCCGGGGTGTAGATGAGGGCAAAATTATCGCCGGGTGCGCATAGCGTGGGGTCGAGAGTCAGGAGTCCGTTGACAAAACTCGAACACTTGAGAGTGGTGCCTCCCAAGTAGGGTTCAGACGTCTGGGTGATTGGCGTGTAGGTGACGGGGCCGCCCTCGGGGTCGGTGGCACGGAAATCGGCCGAGGTGGTGACCCCGGGCGCAATCAAAAGGTACAGCGAGGGGTTGTTGAAGCCGGGGGGAAGGTTATAGGTGCTGCCTGATTTCGTAAAACGAATCCACTGGCTGAATTGGTCGTTTCCGTCCGTGTTAGAGACTCCGTCTACGCGATCTCCGTTCTGAGTGAACAACTCATAGGTGCCGTCGTCAGTAATGGCCGTCAAATCGAGCTCGTACGCCTCTGCCGTGGTGTCGAAGAGGGGGTTCGTCGTGTCATATACGGGATCAAGATCCGTGACGCTGTACGCGGTGCTCTCGCCACCGTCGACCGGAGCTGCTGGATCAGTAATCTTCTCGACGGCCGGTGATCCGAAGGTGTCGTCCGAGCCCTTGCGCCACGCCGACTCCAGCTCCCACGTCAGCGTGGTACCCGAAACGATTGTGGTCGAGCCGTAAGACGAACGGAAGTGCGACGCGAATGCGCTGGACGGAATGGCCAAACTAATCGCAACAAGCGACGCAACAGACGCTATGACAAGTTTTTTCACGGT
>CAIWRM010000237.1 GCA_903915075.1 uncultured Microbacteriaceae bacterium | reverse complement strand
GGGGTTGTTCAGCAGGTTGTTCATGGTGTGCGTGATGGTGTGGCGCGTTGTCTCATTGCCGGCCACAACGAGGAGCAAAAAGTTGGTGTGAAAGTCTCGATCATCAAGCTTCACTCCGTCACTGGGTACGCCGTTGACAATGAGCGAGATGAGGTCTGTGCCGTCTTTTCCTTCGCGCTGGCGGCGATGTTCGTCGCCGTACTGATAGACCTCGAGTGCGGCCGGCGAGCGAAACGGTAAGTCCTTGTACTTCTCGCTTGCAGCGGAGTCGATGAGCACGTCGGCATGTTCGGGATCGTCGAAACCCACCATGCGGTTTCCCCAGTCGATGAGTTGGCCGGTGTCTTCATCGGGAACATCAAGCAGCTTGGCGAGAACGCGAATCGGGAAGTCGGCGGCAACCTCTTCGACGAAGTCAAACTCCCCTTTAGCAAAGGCGTTGTCGAGCGTTGTCGCGGTCAAACCCCTCAAAAAGGTTTCATACGTAGCAACGTTGCCGGGCGTGAATTCAAATTGAATCAGGCGCCTCATGGCCCGGTGGCGCGCTCCGTCGGTCTCGAGGAGCGAACGCCGAGCATCCATCTTGTCGGGTTCCACCTCTTCGAGGTTTGTGAACTTTTCGCTGGTGAAGGTCTCGGGATCCCGGAGGATGCGCACGATGTCTTGGTAACGCGTCGCTGAGTGAAAGCCATGATTCGGTGACTCTTCATCACTCCAGTGGAGTCCCGGCTGTTGACGCAAGTGCGCAAAGAGTTCCCAGGGTGCCCCGTGGGCAAAATTATCAAGGTCGGCAAGACTGATCTGCGTCGACGTCGGCATCTCATCTCCTCGGAAATAATTGTTTGGATACGAACAAAATTACTTTACCGGACAAGGGTCAGGAATCGTCAAGACCAAACAATCCACACGTCGTTGCACATCTCGCTGACTTGACAACGCGCCTAGACTAATGGCGCAGAAAGAACGCGCTGTTTCATGCGCGATTACAGACGGATTCCTCATGACCGGTAGTCACACTCTCACTGAGACAGAGAACCAGGTAGCCTCGCGCCTCACGGGGCAGCCCATCGATTTCAACAGCATGGCGGTCGTGTCTAACCTCTTTCGCGCCGCCAACGCCGTTCGCAACCATCTCGAGCGCACCGTCCTTGCTCAGCACAACTTGAGCTGGACAGCGTTCGTCGTTTTGTGGGTGGCGTGGGTGTGGCAGGAATCTGAGACGCGCATGGTTGCCGAAGAAAGCGGAATCTCTAAGGCCACCCTCACCGGTGTGCTCACAACGCTCGAGAAGCTCGGTTTCACCACTCGGCGCCGGAGCGAAAAAGATGGCCGGCTTGTGATCGTCGGCCTGACCGCCGCAGGTAACGCGCTGATGCAGCGGCTGATTCCCGAATTCAACAAACACGAAACGGAACTCGCCGCGGTGATTCCCCAAGCTCGGCGTGACGAAACGGCCGATCACCTGCGCGCCATGACGAACTTCGCGCTGTCCTCCGATCAGTAAGGCTCGACCAACTCTTGAACGCTGAGCGACGTGCCGTTTTGGCACTTGTTCTCAGCGAGATGAAATCGTTAGTATACGAATGATTTCGTGTGAGGTCTGGCACCTATCGATGCCCGCACGTCCTCGGAAGACCTGTGTTCACCAACCGCCCAAGAGAAAGAGGCCTGATGCTCAAGATTCATGTCGACATGGAAAAATGCCAGCACTACGGGCAGTGCGTTTTTGAGGCGCCGACCGTCTTCCGCCTCAATGACGAAGACAAGCTCGAGCACGAAGCAACCGCCGACGATTCGGAACGCGCCAACATCCAATTGGCAATCGATGTCTGTCCCATGCAGGCCATCAAGTTCGCCGAATAGGCGCGCCGGTGACTGACCCCGTCATCATCGTTGGATGGGGTCGCTAGGTGGTCTCCGGACGGCAGAATCGCTGCGGTGATCTGGTTTGGGGTGCTCATCGTTGGGGCGACAACGTTAGCCAATTGTGACCATCCGCGAGCGCTGGAGATGCCGTTTTCTCAGGTGAACGTGAGGTAAACTTGAGATGACATAACGGGGTGTCGTCAAAATTTTTTGGCGCTGTCACTCCATTTTTCTTTGCGGGAAGGTCAGCGCCCTTCTCCCGAGGAGTTTCTCTCATGAGTTTTACCGTTGTTATCTTGGCCGCCGGAATGGGCAGTCGCCTGGGTCGTTCTCTGCCCAAGCCACTCACCGAGCTGGCCGATGGTCGCACCATCATGCGCCAGCAGATGGACAACATTCGCGCTGCCTTCGGCAACGTGCCCGTGACAATTGTTGTGGGCTACCGCGCCGAGGCCATCGTTGAAACGTTCCCCGAGGCAACGTTTGTCTATAACGACGAGTACGACACCACCAATACGTCACAGAGCCTTCTTCGCGCTCTTCGTGAGAGCGCGAGTGGCGGCGTGCTGTGGATGAACGGTGATGTGGTCTTTGACCCGCAGGTTCTGCTGCGCTCGGCGCACCTGATTGAATCCGACCAGTCGTTCGTGACCGTCAACACCTCTTCCGTGTCCGACGAAGAGGTCAAGTACACCGTGAGCCCCGAGGGTTTCATTCGCGAACTGAGCAAGACCGTCGTGGGTGGTCTCGGCGAGGCCGTGGGCATCAACTACATTTCGTCGACCTCGAAGGCCGCGCTCATCACGCAGCTCACTCGCGTCAAGAGCCAGGATTACTTCGAACGCGGACTAGAGTTGGCGATTGAGCAGAACAATCTGCTTGTCGAGCCGGTAAACATTTCCGACCTCTACGCCGTTGAGATTGATTTCGCTGCCGATCTGGAGCGCGCCAACCTCTTCGTCTAAGGGTCGCGTGCCTGCCGCTGAGTCAAGGTAGGGTCATGACACTCGAGAGCCTCCCGTCGCCGCACCGGCGAACGTCGGGCACTCGCTATCGGCACGCCCTCTGGTTACTCACCGCGCGCGACCTCAAGGTGCGCTACTCCACGAGTGCGCTGGGCTACCTCTGGTCAATCCTCGATCCCCTGCTGATGAGCCTCATCTACTGGTTCGTCTTCACGCAGGTGTTCCAGCGCCCCGCGGGAACCGGCCCGTACATCGTCTTCTTGCTCTCGGCCCTCCTGCCGTGGATGTGGTTCAACTCCGCGGTCGGCGACTCCACGCGCGCATTCATCAATGCGAGCAAACTCGTCCGCTCAACATCTCTCCCCCGCACCGTCTGGGTCAATCGAATCGTGCTCGCCAAGGGTGTCGAGTTTCTGCTGGCGCTGCCCGTGCTGGCCGTTTTCGCAATTTTCACCGGTGCCCACCTCACCTGGTACGCCCTGCTCTTTCCGCTCGCCATCGTCATCCAGGCCGTGCTCACCGTGGGCATCGGTCTCATTGTGGCGCCACTCGTCGTTCTGTTTCGCGACCTTGAGCGCGTGGTGCGACTCATTCTGCGCTTTGCCTTCTACGCGTCGCCCGTGATCTACGGCACCACCGACCTGCCCGCGGCGCTTCAGCCCTGGGCGGCAATAAATCCCCTCACCGG
>CAIWRM010000236.1 GCA_903915075.1 uncultured Microbacteriaceae bacterium | reverse complement strand
TCCCGACGTGCGCATCATTGGCGAGTACATCGTGCCCGTCACTATTGACCTCGTGGTTCGGGCGGGCACCACACTGGCCGACATCACCGTCATTAACGCGCATCCCGTGGCTTATGCACAGTGCCGAGGCTGGTTGGAGAAGAACCTGCCGCAGCACGGTCACATTCCCTCGCCCAGCAACGTTGCCGCGGCCGCCGACCTCGTCTCGACGCAGACTGCCGAGGCCGCCATCGCACCCCCGGGAATTGTGGATCACTACGACGTGAGCGTGCTGCAGGCAAACATCGGCGATAACGCTCGTGCCGAAACGCGCTTTGTTTTGGTGAGTCGAACACGCGATCTTCCCGCGCCCACCGGACGCGACAAGACCAGCCTCATTGTTGAACTGCCCGAAGACCGCGCCGGCGTCCTGCTCGAAATGCTCGAACAGTTTGCCACGCGGGGGGTCAACCTCAGCCTGATTCAATCGCGACCCGCGGGAGACGGCATGGGCCGTTACCGCTTTGTCATTGACGCCGATGGTCACGTGCGCGACGACCGCATGGCCGACGCACTGCTCGGCCTGCGCCGTTTCAGCCCGCGCATCACGTTCCTCGGCAGCTACCCTCGGGCGGACGGCCGGCCGGTCGTTCACGATGATCGCTATGCCGATCATGTGTTCAACGACGCGCGAGCGTGGCTCGACAACATTTTGGGAAACGAGCGCTAAACAAGGCGTTCCTCGGGCGCGCTGACCCAGACGGTGCAGAGCCCTCACGTAGACTGAGGCCTGTGATTGACCCCGTTTTGTTGCGCGAACAACCAGACGTTGTTCGTCTCTCGCAGCAGGCGCGTGGGTTATCTCCCGAGCTGGTTGATGCGGCGTTGGCCGCCGATGTGGCTCGCAGGGCAGCACTCACCGAGTTCGAGACACTGCGCGCCGAACAGAATGCGTTCAGCAAGCTGGTGGGAAAGGCTCAGGGTGACGAAAAGAAGGCTCTTCTCGCCCAGGTAGCGGACTTGGCCGAGCGGGTTAAGGCCGCCAATGCAGCGGCCAACGACGCCGAAGCCGCGTACGACGAGGCCGTCGGGGTTCTCGAGAACATTGTGCTCGAGGGCGTGCCGCCCGGAGGCGAGGCCGATTTCGTCACTCTTCGCGAGCAGGGAACTCCGGCCACGTTTGCCTTCGAACCCAAGGATCATCTCGAACTGGGCGAGGCACTTGGCGCCATCGACATGGCTCGCGGGGCCAAGGTCTCGGGTTCGCGGTTCTACTTCCTCACGGGAATTGGTGCACGCCTCGAGATTGCGCTCATGAACATGGCGCTCGACCGGGCTCTGGCCGCCGGGTTCACGCCGCTCATCACCCCCACGCTCGTGCGCCCCGAAATCATGCGCGGGACGGGTTTCTTGGGCGCTCACGCCGATGAGATTTACTACCTGCCCGCCGATGACCTCTACCTCACGGGTACGAGCGAGGTGGCGCTCGCCGGATTCCACTCCGACGAGATTCTCGATCTCACCGACGGCCCCCTGCGCTACGCCGGCTGGTCAACCTGCTACCGTCGCGAGGCGGGCTCGGGCGGAAAAGACACCCGAGGCATTATTCGCGTGCACCAGTTCAACAAGCTCGAAATGTTCGTGTACACCACCCCCGAAGACGCCGAAGCGGAGCACGACCGGTTGGTGGCCTGGCAGGAGGCCATGCTGCAGGCACTCGGCCTGAGCTACCGCGTCATCGATGTGGCCGCTGGCGACCTGGGCTCGAGTGCCGCACGCAAGTTCGACATCGAGGCGTGGGTGCCCACACAAGACGCCTACCGCGAGCTCACGAGCACATCGAACTGCACCACGTTTCAGGCGCGCCGCCTGAATACCCGTCACCGCACCGAGGGAGGCAAGACCACCCCGGTCGCCACGCTCAACGGAACGCTGGCCACCACGCGATGGATCGTTGCCCTGCTCGAGACGCATCAGCAGGCCGACGGTTCAGTCATCATTCCCGAAGGCCTCAGCCCCTATCTGGGCGGGCTCGATCGGATAACGCCGGCAATCACTCACCCGAAAGTAGATTCATGACCTCCCACGATCGCTGGCTTATCGCCCTCGACATTGATGGCACACTGCTCACTAACCACGGCGACGTCGCTCCGGAAGTGAGCAGCGAAGTCACCCGCGTTTTTGAGGCCGGCCATGAGGTGATGCTGGCCACGGGCCGATCGTGGGCGGAGACCGCCCCGATCATCGAGGCACTCAACATTAGCCCCGAATATGTGGTCTGCAGCAATGGCGCCATTGTGTGGAAGAAGGATGCCCTGGCCGACCGAGGCTATCGCCGCGAGTACGTTGAGACGTTCAATCCGGCCAGCGTGCTCACAACGATTCGTCCGGCGCTTCCCGAGGGCACGTTCGCGGTCGAAGACGCCAATGGCGCCTACTACTACACCGAGACTTTTCCCTACGTGAACCAAATTCATGAGGCGTATCAGGTTGACTTCGACGAGCTCATGCACCGCGAGGTGACGCGCGTTGTCGTGATTTCACCCTCAGATGACACCGAGGCCTTCCTTCAGGTTGTTGAGAAGATGGGCCTGCACCGCGTGACATACAACATCGGATACACCGCGTGGCTCGACATTGCGCCGGACGGCGTGAACAAGGCCACCGGGCTCGAAAAGGTGCGAGAACAACTCGGTATTCCGCGATCGCGCGTGTTTGCCGCCGGCGACGGCCGTAACGACATCGAGATGCTCGAGTGGGCGGCCGAGATGGGCCGGGGTGTGGCCATGGAGGGTTCACCGCCCGAGGTGCTGGCCGCTTCTAACGAGCAGTGCGCATCCGTTCTTGAGCACGGACTCGCCGACGCCCTAGCGAGTATCTAGCC
>CAIWRM010000235.1 GCA_903915075.1 uncultured Microbacteriaceae bacterium | reverse complement strand
GGTTGAGTGTGTCCACGTCGAACACGAAGAGGTACTCATGATGCCGCGCTGGCTCGACGCGCAGCGCGTGACGTTCAAGTACGGACTGGGCGAAGAATTCATTGGCGTGCTCAAGACGCTGCATCAGTTGCATCTCGACTCAACAACGCCCATCCGTGTGCGCAGCGCCAATGGTCCGGTAGAGGTGGCTCCGCGTGATGTGGTGGCGGCAGCACTGCCTGACCCGGCAACCCTCGGGCCCCGCATGCGCGGCAAGACGTGCGCCGGAATGTGGGTCACGGGAACCGGCATCGACGGCAACCCTCGGGAGGTTTATCTGTACCACGTGAGTGACAACGAGTGGACGATGGCCGAGTACGAGAGCCAGTGCGTGGTGTGGCAGACAGCGCTCAACCCGGTGGTGGCACTCGAGCTTCTGGCCGCGGGAACGTGGACGGGTGCCGGTGTGTGCGGACCCGAGGTGTTCGACGCGCAACCCTTCCTCGAGCTGATGGCGCGCCCTGAAGCTGAGGGTGGATACGGCCAAAAGTGGGGCCTCGAGGAGCGCACGCCAGCGGGTAGTTAGCCCGGACTAGTCTGGTGAGGTGATCATCGCCTACTGGATCGTTGCCGGACTTCTTGCGGTCGTCTACCTGTTCGCCGGTGGCACCAAACTCTTTCGGTCGCGCCCTCAGCTAGAGCAGAGCGGCATGACCTGGGCCGCCGGCGCCAACCCTGCGATCGTCAAACTTGTCGGAATCGTCGAAGTTCTCGGTGCACTGGGTCTCATCCTGCCGCCCCTTCTCGCTACCGCCGCTTTTCTGGCCCCTCTGGCGGCCATCGGGCTCGTGCTCGTGCAGGCTGTCGCCATCGGCGTACACATGCAGATGCGCGATCTCAAGAGCCTGCCCCTCAACTTGGCGCTCCTCCTGCTGGCCTTCGTGGCCGCGTGGCTGGGTGTGCTCACGTTCCCTCTCTCCTAGCGCGAGATCTGTCCGTATCCCAAGGAAGCAAAATCCGTGAATCTCTACCTGCGCGTTGTGTGGCTCTTTCTTCGAAGCCGCTTTCGCTCTCGGTTAGCTCCACAAGACACGGCGGTGACGCCGTTCCGCGTCTGGCCGAGTGATCTCGACACCCTGCTGCACATGAACAACGGCAAGTACCTGTCAATCATGGACTTAGGCCGTATGGATCTGATGCTGCGCTCAGAGACGTGGCCACGCATCAAGGCCGCTGGCTGGTACCCGGTCATCGCGGGCCAGACCATTGCCTACTATCGTTCGCTCAACCCGTGGAAGACCTTCGAGGTACACACCCGCATACTGGGTTTCGATGATCGCTGGGGTTTTCTCGAGCAAACCTTTGTGCGTAACGGCGAGGTTCATGCCCGAGCCGTTGTGCGATCGCGGTTCCTCAAGCGCTCGGGGGGCTCGGTGGATCACGCCGAACTCGCCGAACTCTTTGGCGCCGTTCCCGGCCCCGAGGGCATCCCCGCGTGGGTCACGGAGTGGGCCAAACACGCTCGCCCTCAGAAGTAGTCTGAACTCATGAAACGACGCATCGCCACGGTATCGACGGTCGCTCTGGCGATTCTCGTCGCACTCGGATTCTCGGTGGCCGCACCTGCGCAGGCAGGCGTCGATGATTTTGCTTTCGAGTCAATGACGGCGACGTACGAACTCAGTCGCGCGTCTTCGGGCGGAGCACAGATGCGCGTGGTGGAAACCCTCGTTGCTCGATTCCCCGAAACCGATCAGAACCGCGGCATCATTCGCGCCATCCCCACGAGCTTCCGTGACAGGCCAGTCGGTCTCGAGCTTCTGGGCGTGACGGACGGTGACGGAAATGCCCGTGACTTCGACACAAACGAGACCGGCGGGTTCTTGGAGGTCACGGTCGCCGCCCTCGATTATGTTCACGGCGCACAGACCTACGTCTTCGAGTATCGGCAAAACAACGTCATTTTTGAGCCGACCGGCGGCGGCGCGGCACAGGAGTTTTACTGGGACGTGAACGGCACCGGTTGGGGGCAACCTTTCGGTTCGGTCAGCGCTTCAGTCATCATCCCGAAAGACCTCGTCGATTCACTCACCGGCGAT
>CAIWRM010000234.1 GCA_903915075.1 uncultured Microbacteriaceae bacterium | reverse complement strand
GGTGGACATCACCAACTACGTCATGTTCGAGCTCGGCCAGCCCATCCACGGCTACGACCTCGACAAGGTCACGGGCGGGCTCACCGTTCGGCGCGCACTCACAGCCGCCGGTCGAGATGCCGCCGGTCGAGTAGTCGCCGAAGGCGACGTATCGAGGCCCGGCACGTCGCACGAGACCTTGACCACCCTCGATGAGCAGGTGCGCACGCTGCACGCCGAAGACCTCGTGATTGCCGATACCTCCGGGGCCATCGGCCTTGCCGGGGTCATGGGCGGGGCGAGCACGGAAATCACGAGCACCACCACGAACGTTCTGATTGAGGCCGCCAACTTTGATCCCGTGTCGATTGCCCGCTCGGCGCGACGCCACAAGTTACCCAGTGAGGCCAGCCGTCGGTTTGAGCGCGGGGTTGACCCGGCCGTGGCCGAGGTTGCTGCCGGTCGCGTTGTTCAGCTTCTGGTTGACCTCGCCGGGGGAGTGGTGGCCGATCACGGATCCGTCAGCGCGTCTGTGGCCGACCGCGAACCCATCGAACTTCCCGACGGCTTTGTCTCGGGTCTCATCGGCTACGAGTACACGCCCGAGCAGGTGCGCTCGTCGCTGGCCGAAATCGGCGGCCAGATTGCCGAGGCCAAGGGTGCACTCATGGTGACCCCGCCGAGTTGGCGCCCCGACATCACCGACAAGTGGACCCTGGCCGAAGAGGTGGCGCGCATCATCGGCTTTGACGTGATTCCGGCCATGCTGCCCGTCGCCCCTCCCGGGCGCGGTTACACGGTGGCGCAGCAGGTCCGCCGGCGGGCGTCGAACGGACTGGCCAGTGCCGGTCACACCGAGACGCTCGCGTACCCGTTCTTTGATGAAGCCACGAACAACCTGTTCGGCTCGGTCGCCGGTGGTTCAGTGCCCCAGGTGCGCCTGGCCAACGCGCTCGACAGCGAACAGGGCTGGATGCGCACGTCGCTTCTGCCTGGGCTCATGCAGACCGCGGCGCGCAACCGCTCGCGTGGCTTCACCGACCTGGCAATCTTCGAACAGGGGCTGGTCTTCCGCCCCGAAGCCGGCGTCACCTACGGTCACGCCATGCTGCCCGCGGGCACGCGCCCCACCGATACGCAGATTGCCGAGCTCAACGCCAGCATCCCGCCGCAGCCGCGCCACATCGCCGGAGTGCTCTTTGGTGATGCTGTGCTGCGCGAGCCCGGCCAGAAGGCCGTCTCGTTCGACTGGCAGGATGCCCTCGCCGCAGTCGAGCAGATTGCCTCTGCTGCGGGCGTGCGCATTGTCGTGTCTCAAGCTACGCACGTATCGTTCCACCCGGGTCGCTGCGCCGCACTGACCCTAGGCGACACCGTCATCGGATACGCCGGCGAAATCCTGCCCACCGTGGCCGACGCGTTCAACCTGTCCGGCCGGGTGGCCGCCTACGAGCTCGACCTCGACGCCATCGCGGCCGCTGCGGGCGAGCCCGTCTCGGCTGAGCCCGTGCACACCATGACGGCTGCCACGCAGGACGTGTCGCTGGTTGTCGCCACCGACATTCCCGCGGCCCACGTGCAGGCCGCACTCATCGAGGGCGCTGGCGACCTCCTCGAGCACGCCCGACTCGTCGACATCTACCAGGGTGAGGGCCTGCCCGCGGGCACGCGCTCGCTCACGTTTGCCCTGCGCTTCCGCGCCCCCGACCGCACGCTCACGCAGGTCGAAGCCACCGAGGCCAAGCAGGCCGGTGTTGCTCTGGCGGCCGAGCGCTTCGGCGCGGCCATTCGCGACTAGCCCTTTTCTGACCGAATTTTCTGCACGAGAGCTTTGATGTCGTCACGTGAATATGTGACGTGATTTTGCGCTTCGAGGCTGAGCGCGCGCTGTTCTGCGCGCCGGGAGTCCTTAGCGCGTGAGGCGAAGTCACGAATGGCCATGCGAAGGAATTCAGAACGATTTCCTTGTGCAAACTCATCGGTGACAAGAGTGAGGTCCTCAAGCAATTGAGGCGATACTGAAAAACTGAGGGTAACGGAACGGGACATTGTGCACCTTTCAAGCGATGGGTGGCCCCATTTTCTCACCAACATCTGACGCTGAAATCCAGCTCGTTCGTCCCGGGCGCGCCGGCTTAGTCAGACCGGCTCGAGCGCAACGCCAGCAACGACGCCACCCAGAGCGGCACCACAGCAAACAGCGCCACCAGCAGCATCGACTGGGCAATCTCCAGGGGCTCGCCCGTGAGCGGCTTGCCGTCGCCATACGTGGTGTTGATCAGCGGGATCATCACAATCGCCAGCGGAAACGTGCCATAGAGCAGCGCGCCCATGGTCACGAAGCCGCGCGGCTTGGGTGCCTCGATGTGCGCCACGGCCCGCTTGCGCGCGAGCAACCACTGGATGATCAGCAGGAACACGAGCGTCTCACAGAACCAGCCGAAGAAGTTTTGAATGGGGATGCCAAAGTAGGGACCGCCGTCGCGCCAGATCCACTGGCCGAGCACGGTGGCGTGCCACGGGTCGCTGGCAAAGTCGAGCAGGGCCATGCCAAACGCGGCCATCGCCGCAACCCACACAGCCCGCCATCCGCCCACGGCCCGCGTGATGGATCCGCTCACGGCACGCGCCATCATCAGGCTGGCGTAGGCCATGGCAAAGTACTGCAACTGGATGAGCGGCGGCACACCCAGCAGCAACGGGCCCAGCGGGCCGTCGGGGTAGTAGTAGTTGCCAAACACCAGGCCGGTGGCCACGCCCAGCGCTTCGCCAAAGAAGCTCACAATCACCACGGCGGCGAAGCTCAGCCACGCGGTGGCAGCGCCCGCCCACCACGTAAAGTGCCAGAGCGCAAACGCCACGGGCACCAGGCCAATGACCAGCGACAGCGAGCCGTCAATGGTGTCGGGCATGAACGCGGCGCCAAACGACACCGCGAGCAGAACCCAGAGCACGGCCATCTCGCCGCGCGAGGGGCGGGACTTCGTGCCGGTGGATGTCGCCGTTGCGTGAGCCTGCTTCTTTGCGTCAGTCATGTTCCAAATCTAGCCAGTGACCGACG
>CAIWRM010000233.1 GCA_903915075.1 uncultured Microbacteriaceae bacterium | reverse complement strand
GTGGCCGCCTGGTTTGGTGAGCAGTTTGAGATTGAGTCCGTGCGTCACGCGCGCCAGGTGCGGCTCGAAGACAAGTACCGCTCGCGTCTTCCCGAACTGGTGTGGTCAACGAGCCCCGAGGATTTTGCCACGCTCGCCATGATTGCACTCGCGCCGCGCGAGATTCCCCTGGTGGGTCTCGACCATCTGCACGCACCGCTGGTGAGCATCCGCGAACAAGCCGCCCACGTGGTGACGGTTCTGCGCCGCGGCGGCCCGGTGAACTTTCGCGAACTGATTGCCGATGCCAGCACGCCCGGTGTCATTGTGGCTCGATTTCTGGCTGTGCTCGAGCTCTACCGCCACGCGGCCATTACGTTCGTTCAGGATGAACCGTTGGGCGACCTCACTCTCACGTGGGCGGCCGCAGAGTGGTCAGACGACAAGCTTGCCAACCTAGGGGCCGATTATGACCGATGACATCACGCCTGCCGACGCGGAGAACGCGGCCGACGCCGTGAGTGGGCCCGCGGTTGATGTTGCGCGCGCCATCGAGGCCATTCTCATGGTGGCCGATGACCCGCAGAGCATTGTTTCGCTGGGCACGGCCTTGGGCGTTCCGGTGAAGCAGATCAAAGCGGCAGTGGCAGAGCTCGTGGCCGACTACGACGGCGCCAACGGGGGAGTGCAGCGCGGGTTCGAACTTCGTGAGGTCGCCGGCGGATGGCGCATTTACGTGCGCGCCGAATTCGATCATGTCGTGACCGATTTCGTGCTCACCCAGAACCCCACGCGACTGTCGCCCGCGGCCCTCGAAACCCTCGCGGTGATTGCCTACAAACAGCCCATCACCCGCGGGCAAATTTCGTCGATTCGCGCGGTGAACGTGGATGGCGTGGTGCGCACGCTGGTCTCCCGCGGGCTCATCACGGAGGTCACCACCGACGTCGAGACGGGCGCGGTGCTCTACGGCACCACCGACCTGCTGTTGACGCAACTGGGCATCAACTCTCTCGAGGAAATGCCCGCCATTGCTCCCCTCCTGCCCGATGGCGAGGAGGGCTTTGACGCAGATGCCTAGCTTCGATGAGTGATGCCGATGAGTGAGGCCAGCACTGAGCCCGAGGGTGTGCGCCTGCAGAAGGTCTTGGCGCACGCCGGCGTTGCGTCTCGTCGCGTTGTTGAAGACATGATTGTCGCCGGACGCGTCACCGTCAACGGGGAACCGGCAACGGAACTCGGTCGTCGCATTGATCCCGAGGTCGACCTGGTGGCTGTTGATGGTCAGGCCGTCCAGCTCGACTCCGACAAGCGCTATGTGATGCTCAACAAGCCGCGCGGCGTAATCAGCACCATGCGCGACGAACAGGGGCGCCCCGACCTCGCTGAGTTCGCTGCCCAATTCGACGAGCGCCTCTACAACGTGGGTCGGCTTGACGGCGACACGTCGGGCCTGCTGCTCCTCACGAACGACGGAGAGTTGGCCAACGTGATGGCGCACCCGCGCTTCGGCGTTGAGAAGACCTATGTGGCCAAGGTTCGTGGCAGGGTGAAGCAACCCACGCTGGCACGACTCATGCGGGGGATCGAGCTCGATGACGGTCCGATCGCCGCCGACCGCGCGCGCATCCTTTCGACAACCGCACAGGGCGGAACGCTTCTCGAAGTCACGCTCCATTCGGGGCGCAACCGTATCGTGCGACGAATGTTGGATGCCGTGGGTCACCCGGTAATAGAACTCGTCCGGCGTCAGTTTGGGCCGCTTCACCTCGGCACGTTGGCCTCCGGTCAGATGCGCGACCTGACTAAAGTGGAACTCGGACAGATTCTCACGCTGATGCGTGCCGATGAATCCGGTGCAGACAGTGCAAGCTCCTCAGGTTCGGCCGATGCGGAGTGGGACGACGCGGAACGCGAGAGTGAGAACGGTGGGTCGTGAACGAACACGCTAACGCCGGTCGCCTCTCCGGCCAAGTGCGCATTGTGGGCACGGGCCTGCTGGGCGCGAGCATTGGTCTGCGACTCACGTCGCTGGGCAGTGATGTCATTCTCGACGACGTTTCTCCGTCGTCGGTGGGTTTGGCGGTCGATCTTGGCGCGGGCCGCGTTGCGCAATCTGATGACGCCCCGGTGCTCATCGTCGTGGCCGTTCCCCCGGATGTTACGGCCGACGTGATCCAGGCCGAGCTGGCCCGTTTTCCCGAGGCTGTTGTTACCGACGTGGCGAGTGTCAAACTGACCCCGTTGCACCAGTTGCAGGATCGGGGCGTCAGCCTGGTGAACTACATCGGTTCACACCCGCTAGCCGGCCGCGAACGCGGGGGAGCAATTTCGGCGGTCGGAGATCTATTCATGGGGCGACCGTGGGTGGTCTGTCGTGACGAAGAAACTCCCGCGTGGGCGCTTGCCGTGGTGGAAGACCTCGCGCTGGATCTGGGCGCCGTGCCGATCGAGATGTCTCCGGAAGACCACGACGCTGCGGTAGGGCTGGTCTCTCACGTCCCTCAGATCGTGTCGAGCCTGATGGCAAAACAGCTTGCGGTGGCCAGTGACGATGCCGTGCGTTTAGCCGGTCAGGGAGTGCGCGATGTCACACGCATCGCCGCCAGCTCGCCCGAGCTGTGGATTCAGATCCTGAGCGCCAACCGCGAGGCCGTGGTGGGCATCCTCGAGAATTTTGCACGTGACCTCGAGGCCATGACAACGGCACTGCGTGACATGGATGCACCGGGTGCCCGACGCGTTTTGGCCGAAGAGTTGGCTGGCGGAAACGCTGGAGTTTCCCGACTGCCCGGCAAGCACGGTGAGCGCCGCCGTTTTGCCAGCATCACGGTGCTCGTTGACGATAAGCCGGGGCAACTTGCCAAGCTTCTCACCGAAGTGGGCGAGCTCAACATCAACCTCGAAGACATGCGCCTTGATCACGCCGAGGGTGCGCAGCTGGGCATGGTTGAGTTCTCGGTGTTGCCGGATGTTGCCGAGGGTCTCATGGCAGATCTCGAGCTGCGTGGGTGGCGGGTCCACCGATGACAACTCCGGTGATCATCGCGCTCGATGGCCCCGCCGGCTCGGGTAAGTCGAGTGTGAGCATGGCGGCTGCGCGTCGGCTGAACTACGCCTACCTTGACACCGGTGCGGCTTATCGGGCCGTGGCCTGGCACGTGCTCCATTCAGGAATTGATGCCGATGATTCCTCGGCGGTTGCCGGGTCGCTAGAGAATCTCGAGGTCTCGTTTGCTGCCGACCCCGACGACTTTGCCGTGTCGGTGGGAT
>CAIWRM010000232.1 GCA_903915075.1 uncultured Microbacteriaceae bacterium | reverse complement strand
TCCGATCCCGACGCGCGCGGTGCGTACTTCGAGTCGCCGCAGGGCAAGGAGTACCGCCACGCGACCTACTACACCGAGTCAGATGCGGTACCGCACCTATGACGCACACCAGTAATCGCACGATTTCAGATGCGGTGACCGCAGAAACCATTGCCACCGCGGGCGAAGTCGCACCGGAGGCCGTTGCGCGCTATGCAGTGGGACTCGGGGATGACGCGCTGATTCTCGCGCAGCGTCTCGGCGCCTGGATCGCGCACGCTCCCGAACTCGAAGAAGACGTTGCTCTGGGCAACATCGCTCTCGATCAATTGGGTCACGCCCGCAGCTTTCTCACCTACGCCTCCTCGGCGTGGGGAAAAACTGAGGATGACCTCGCCTACTTTCGTGACGAATCCGAATTCTGCAACCGTCAGCTCTTCGAGCAGCCCAATGGCGACTTTGCCCAGACAATTGCCCGGCAGCTTGTGGCCTCCGTCTACTTCGAGGGTCTCTACCGGGCGCTCTCGCTCTCGACAGACGCAACACTGGCGGCGATCGCTGCCAAGGCGGTCAAAGAGGTTGACTATCACGTCGACCACAGCGTTCAGTGGTTGTTGCGTTTGGGGCTTGGCACGGACGTTTCGCACGAACGCATGCAGCGCGGACTCGATTCCGTGTGGCCGTTCGTGGCGGAGCTCTTCAGCCCCGACCCTCTCTCAGAGAAGCTCGAGGGTATCGCCGTTGATCCGGGGTCACTTCAGGCAGACTTCGACCGGTTCGCTCAGCAGGCAATCACCGACGCGGGGCTCACGATTCCCACCGCACCCGCGGCACGTGGCGGCGGCCGTGCCGGTGTTCACACCGAGTTTCTCGGCCCGCTTCTCGCCGAAATGCAAGTGCTGGCGAGGGCTCACCCCGAGGCAACGTGGTGACGAGCATCGAGACGGTCGCCCGCCCGCGTCCGGCGAGCGGCCCTGAGCGAGAAATCTGGAACCTCGCCGCCACTGTTGTTGATCCTGAGGTTCCTGTGGTCACGATTGAAGATTTGGGTGTCCTCCGACGTGTTGAACTCCGCGAAGACGGAGGCGTTGTGGTTCAGATAACGCCCACCTATTCCGGATGCCCCGCGGTCGATGCCATGCGCGACGACGTTGTTTCAGTACTCACTGAGGCGGGATACCCAGACGTGCGTGTCGACGTGGTGCTGGCACCGGCCTGGACCACCGACTGGATGAGTGAGTCTGGCCGCGAAAAGCTCGAGGCCTACGGGATTGCGCCGCCTGCGCCCCGCCGAACCGACGGCAGGGTGAATCTTGGTGTCGGCGTGGGCTGTCCGCGCGGCGCCGCCCGCGACACGCGCGAGACATCGCACTTCGGATCAACGTCGTGTAAAGCGCTCTACGTGTGCCGACGCTGCCAAGAACCCTTCGACTACTTCAAGGAACACTGATGGCTGCCTCGACGACCCGGCGCCGCGCTCGCTTTCACGACCTCACCATCTCGCAGGTCAGAACTCTCACGGAAGACGCCATCGAGGTGAGCTTTACCGTCCCGGAAGAACTCGCCGATGACTACAGTTATGCCCCCGGTCAGTACATCGCGTTGCGCGCGACGCTCGAGGGCGAGGACGTGCGCCGCAGCTACTCAATTTGTCAGGCACCCGTGACGGGCCAGCTCAAGGTGGGCATCAAGCGCGACCTTGGCGGCCTCTTTTCAACCTGGGCGATCGAAAATCTGAAGCCGGGAATGCAGCTGTCGGTCATGATGCCCGAGGGCGCCTTTGTATCCCAGAGTTCTGAGACCGGCGCGCACTCCGTGGCGATTGCCGCCGGCTCGGGAATCACTCCGGTCATCGCGCTCATCGAGAGCGCCCTGTCCGCCGACCCCCGCAACCGTTTCTCGCTCGTGTATTCCAACCGCACCGCGATGGAGACAATGTTTGTCGACGAGCTCGCCGACCTCAAAGACCGGTACCCCACCAGGCTTGCGCTGTATCACGTCCTCACGCGAGAGACGCGAAGCTCTGAGTTGCTTTCGGGTCGTCTGGACGAGCAAAAAATCAACGAGATTCTGCAGCAACTCATTTCGCCAACCGATGTCAACGAGTGGTTCATTTGCGGACCCTTCGACCTCGTTCAGATGGTTCGCGACACCCTCGCTGAGCATGGCGTCGCGGCAGACGACATTCGGTTTGAACTCTTCACCACCGGGCGGCCCGAGGGTCTCGGTGGCCAGTCTGGCCGGCCGGTAGTGGTTGAAGCGGGTCAAGACGTGCACACGATTACGTTCCGACTAGACGGAACCTCGGCAATCGTCATGACCCCCGTGCACAGCAACGAGAGCATTCTCAACGCAGCGCTCAGAGTACGACCTGACGTGCCCTTCGCCTGCGCCGGTGGCGTGTGCGGAACCTGCCGGGCAACCGTGGTCTCGGGCACGGTGAACATGGTCGAGAACTACGCGCTCGAACCCGATGAACTCGAGCGCGGATACGTGCTCACGTGTCAGTCCATACCGACGAGCGAGTTCGTCGAAATCAACTACGACTCCTAGGAGAACTGATGTCCATTGACCTCACCATCACCGGCGCGGTGGCCGAGATTGTGCTCAATGCGCCCGAACGTCTCAATTCGGTTAACGAGACAGACCTCGTCGACCTAGGGTTGGCATTCACCGCCGCTCAAGAAGCACGCGTCGGCGCTCTGCTACTGCGGGGTGAGGGGCGGGCGTTCTGCGCGGGCCGTGACATCAGCAATGTTGTGCCGCAAACGGACGATGCCACGGCTTACCTCGCAGACCGCGTGACCCCGCTCCTTCGTCAAATCGCCGCATTTCCTGCTCCTACGTTTGCCGCGGCGACGGGTGCGTGTCTGGGAGTCGGACTCGGACTACTCATCGCGTGCGATGTAGTTTATGTGGCCTATAACGCAAAGATTGGTTCACCCTTTGCCAATCTGGGCGCAACGCTCGACTCGGGTGGGCACGCACTGTTCTTCGAGCGACTCGGAGCTCACCGAACGCTCGACCTGATCTACACCGCCGAGCTGATGAGCGGTGCCGAGGCCGTTGCGGCCGGGTTGTTCAGCAGGGCCGTGCCGGAGGCCAAGCTGCTCGACTTCACTCGGGAGCGCGTGGTTCGCGCGTCAACCGGAGCCATCGAAGCATTCCGTGCCAGCAAGGAACTTGTGCGAGAACTTCGCGACGAACGCCTCGGCCTGTGGGCCTCCGTCGACCACGAGAATGTTGCGCAGGGAGCGCTTTGCAAAACCGACGACTACAGTGAGGGATTCTCGGCTTTCCAAGAAAAGCGCGCGCCGGTGTTTGGCAGCGCAGCGCGATGACCGACGGAGACTTGTTCGCGCGAGACGCGGCATCGGCCGCTCTCGGCATCACGATTGTTGAGCGTGAGAGCGGTCACGCGGTCGCCACCATGCTGGTTCGGGAAGACATGTTGAACGGCTTCGGCATCATGCACGGCGGGCTCATCTTCGCGTTGGCCGACACCGCGTTCGCCTTCGCATGCAATGATTCCTCGGCGGTGACCCTCGCCGCGGGCGCCGACATCACCTTTCTGCGGCCCGTAAAGCTGGGGCAGCGTCTGGTGGCCCACGCCTCCGTGCGGTCGCGCTCCGGC
>CAIWRM010000231.1 GCA_903915075.1 uncultured Microbacteriaceae bacterium | reverse complement strand
CACGAGCACGTCAACGCCCGCGTCGAGCAGAAGCGTGGCGCGGTCCCACGCATCACCGAAGAAGCCGATGGCAGCGCCAACGCGCAACCGCCCGGCCTCGTCTTTGGTGGCATCCGGATACTGCTCCGACTTATCAAAGTCTTTGGTGGTGATCAGACCCGTGAGCTTGCCCGACTTATCGATGATGGGAAGCTTTTCGATCTTGTGCTTGGCCAGCAGTGACATGGCCTCTTCACGGCTCACCCCCACGCGCGCCGTCACGAGATTCTCGTGCGTCATGATCTCGCGAACCGTCAAACGAGCCTTGTCGGCATCCGGTACAAAGCGCATGTCGCGGTTGGTAACGATACCCACGAGCAAACCGTTGGCGTCGATGACGGGAAGGCCGCTCACGCGGAACTGGCCGCACAGCGCATCGACGTCGGCCACGGTGGCCTCGACGGTGGTAGTGACCGGGTTGGTAATCATGCCCGATTCCGAGCGCTTTACCTTATCGACCTGCGCGGCCTGGTCTTCGACCGAGAGATTGCGGTGCACAATGCCCAAGCCACCCTGGCGGGCCATGGCAATGGCCATGCGCGATTCGGTCACGGTATCCATGGCGCTCGAGACGAGGGGCTTGACCACGCTTATGCGACGCGTGACGCGCGAGGTCGTGTTGGCTTCTGACGGAATGACATCGGTAAGACCCGGCAAGAGCAACACGTCGTCGTAGGTGAGTCCTACAAAACCAAAGGGATCGGCCTCAGCCATGATTCTCCGTCTCCGTGTGTTACGCCTCAATACCTAATGTTAAGGCCGGAACGTCACCACGCCGACACGCGCGTCATACGCCATGCGCCCGGCGGGCCCGATGTATTTGATGGCTCGGTTGTCCGCGAGAACCGTGAGGCACGACGCATAGTCGGTGCAGACCACGTCACCGGTGGTTACCTGCTCCAGCCCCCGAATGAGTGAGGGGCCGGCGTCGTCGTTAGCGACGGCGGCGGCAAGGGCCAGGGCGATAACCAGTTGATAGCTTTCGGCACCGTAGGTGAACTCGGTGAGGAACGGATTTGATGTTCTGAGGCGCGTCACAAATTCTGCGGTGGGAACGGCCGGTGCGCCCGCCTTCCGAGCCGCGGACGAAGCCGCCGCGGATCCGCTGGGTTTCGGTGTCGAAGCGCCGGTTGCCGAAGCGCCGGTTGCCGGAGACGATGTGGTCTTTCCGGTGGGCTTGGCTGTCGACGATGCCGGGGCCGTGGCATCGGGGAAGGGCGTGACAGTTGGCTCGGCAATGTTCTTCTCGGTGCCAATAGCGAGGAGGGCAATCTTGGCCGTCGCGGCGACCTCAAGCAGACTCGTGGCGGCCGTCGGGTTGGCGGCCACAATGGCCGCATCCGCCTTCACCGCACCCGCAGCTTCGGTGAGTGTGCCCGGAAGCGCATCCGTGCGGTGCCAGATAATGACCGGGTTACCACCGACACCGTCGGCATCGTTGACCTCACGTGCGGCAAGTTCGGTACCCGCTTCTTGGGCGGGCGCAAAGGTGGCCAGAGCCCCCGACGTCTCAAGCAGATTCACGATGTTCAGGGTCTTATCGCCGACCGGAGTGGCCACCGGCGTGGGCGTAGGAAGAGGCGCAGCCATCCCGGCGCAACCAGACATCGCGACCGCGACCGCCAGAAGGCCCGCGGCAATCATCACACGACGTGGCAT
>CAIWRM010000230.1 GCA_903915075.1 uncultured Microbacteriaceae bacterium | reverse complement strand
CTGTTCGGTGCACAAGCGCTTCACGGTCGACCAAATTGACAAGGCGCGCATCGAGCACCCGGGCGTGCGCGTCATCGTGCACCCCGAGTGCCCCATGCCCGTGGTCGATGCCGCCGACGAGAGCGGATCAACCGACTACATTCGACGGGCGGTGGAGGGTGCCACGACGCCCACAACCTTCGCCATCGGCACCGAGATCAACATGGTGCAGCGCCTGGCCGCGGACCACCCGGAGCACACTATTTTTTGCCTCGACCCCGTAGTCTGCCCGTGCTCGACCATGTACCGCATCCACCCCGGTTACCTGGCGTGGGTGCTCGAGCGGTTGGTGGCCGGTGAGGTCGTGAACCGCATCACGGTTGACGACGACACAGCCCAGTTTGCGCGGGTCGCTCTCGAGCGCATGCTCGCCGCGAAGCCGGCCTAGGCCAACCCGATGAATTCTGCGGGCAAGAAGCGCGTTGCCGTTGTCGGCTCCGGAATTGCGGGTCTCGTAGCGGCTCTCGAGGCCGCCAAGCGTCACGAGGTGGTTCTCATCTCCAAAGCCGACCTGGGCGAGAGCAATACGCACTACGCGCAGGGTGGGATTGCGGCGGTCACATCCGACGACGACTCGGTGGCCTCGCACATCAGCGACACCGTGGCCGCCGGCGCAGGCCTGTGCTGGTCAGACGCGGTCACGGCGCTGTGTTCGGAAGGCCCCACGCGCATCAACGAGCTCATCGCGCTCGGTGTTCACTTCGATGAGGAAAACGGTCATCTGGCTAGGGGCCTCGAAGCGGCTCACTCACACGCCCGCGTGCTCCACGCCGGTGGCGACGCTACGGGCGCCGACATCTCGCGAGCTCTGGTTGCTGCCGCCCGCTCGCGCCTGCACAGCATTCACGAAAACGCGTTTCTCACCAAAATCACGACCGACGAGGGCCGCGTCACCGGCATCACGTATCGAGACGCTTCGGGTCAGCAGCACGCCGACGTGGACGTAGTGATTCTCGCCAGCGGTGGTGCGGGGCAGCTCTACCGTCACACCACCAACCCCGGCGTCACCACGGGCGACGGCGTGGCAGCCGCTCTGTGGGCCGGCGCCTGGCTCGCCGACGTTGAGTTTTACCAGTTCCACCCCACCGCGCTTGCCGTGCCCGGATCCTTTCTGATTTCCGAAGCCGTACGCGGCGAGGGTGCCCACCTCATCAACGAACGCGGCGAGCGCTTCATGTCGTCGATCGACCCGCGGGGCGAGTTGGCTCCACGCGACGTCGTCGCCCGGGGAATCCAAGCAGAAATGATCGCCCAGGGCGGTCAGCCCATCCTGCTCGACGCCACCGGGCTCGGTGCGGATTTCCTTGCCGAACGCTTTCCCTCCATCACCGCTGCCTGCCGCCACTACGGACTGGACTGGTCGCGCGAGCCGATTCCGGTAACGCCCGCCGCGCACTATTGGATGGGCGGGGTGGCCACCGATGTGTGGGGGCGCAGCAACATCGAGGGGCTCTACGCGGTGGGCGAGGTGGCCTGCACGGGCGCGCACGGGGCCAACCGCTTGGCCTCAAACTCCCTGCTCGAATCACTCGTGTTTTCGTACCGTGCTGTCTCCACCATCGGGCAACCGTGGCCGGCGGACGCACCGGCCGAACGCTGGCGCGATTCCGGGCCACTCGACATCATTGAACTCGACAAGCGCGACATCTTGGCCAAGCCAGACTCGGGCCGGCAGGTTGTTGACCGCGTCGAACTCCAGACGCTGATGTGGGACGACGTGGGACTCGCACGAACGGGTGAGCGCCTGGAGGCCACTCGCGCGCGCTTGCAGTCGTGGCGCGCGACGCAAAAGAAGCACCGCTTCTTTCCCGACTGGGAAGATGCCAGCCTGCTCGCGCTCGCGCACGCGGTCACCGCTGCCGCCGCCGCGCGCCACGAATCGCGCGGCGCCCACTACCGACTCGATGACCCGGCAACCAAGAGCGAGATGGCACGGCCGATTATCGTGAAACGGAGGATCTCATGACGGCCCCCGCGCAAAACCTGGACCAGAGAATCGTCGACGCAAAGGTCGCTGAGGCGCTGAGTGAGGATGCCCCCACCGGCGACGTCACAGTGAACAGCATTATCCCCGCCGACCTCAACGCCACGGCAACGCTCGTGGCTCGCGAACCGGGCGTGATGGCCGGTGAGCAACTCTTTGAGGCTGCCTTTCGGCTCACCGACCCACGAATCACCGTACGTCTCGAGATTCGTGACGGCATGCCGTTTGTGGCCGGCGATCGCCTTGCCACGGTCACCGGACCCGCGCGCGGCATTCTGACTGCCGAGCGTGTGGGACTCAACTTTGTGCAGCGCCTCAGCGGCATCGCCACACTCACGCACTGTTATGTTGCGGCGGTGGCCGGCACGGGCGTTGTCATTCTTGACACCCGCAAGACCACACCCACGCTGCGCACGTTCGAGCGACACGCGGTTCTCTGCGGTGGGGGCACGAACCATCGATTCAGCCTGTCGCACGGGTTCATGGCCAAAGACAACCACCTGGCCGTGCTCGCGTCCGGCGGCAAAGACCTGAGCGTCGAACTGCAACGGGTCAAGGGCGAACTTGCCGCCGGCATCCCGTTTGAGGTGGAGGTGGATCGCCTCGACCAGATTGACGCCGTTCTTGCGGGAGGTGCCGACATTGTGATGCTCGACAACTTCTCGCTCGATGACCTTGCCCGCGCGGTGGCGCACATCGGAAGTCGCGCGCGCACCGAGGCGAGCGGTGGCGTGAATCTCGATACCGTGCGCGCCATTGCCGAAACGGGAGTGGACACCATCTCGGTGGGGGCACTCACTCACAGTGCCCCTTCCCTCGACCTCGGGCTGGATATCGTGCTCGCTCCCGAAGGCTAAATCCGGACATGTCAACGCTCTACCTCGACAACGCGGCCACTACGCCCGTCAACCCGGGTGCGCTCAACGCCGCGTGGCCGTTTCTCACCAAAGAGTTTGGCAACGCCTCGAGCACTCACGAGTTGGGCGAGCACGCGGCCGCGGCTCTGGCCGATGCCCGGTCTCGTGTCGCCGATGCGCTGGGGGCCCGGGCCGCCGAGATTGTCTTTACCTCGGGCGGAACCGAGGGCGACAACATGGCCATCGTGGGCCTCGCCCTGGCCAACCCGCGCGGGCAGCACATCGTCTCGGCACGCACCGAACACGAGGCGGTCTTGGCATCGCTCGAGTACCTCGAGCGCGTGCACGGCTTTGACGTCACGTGGCTCGATGTCGCCCGAGACGCCTCCCTCTCCCCCGCCGACCTCCAAGCCGCCCTGCGCGATGACACCACGCTGGTCACCCTGATGATGGCCAACAACGAGGTGGGGACCATCCACCCCATCCGCCAACTAGCAGAGACGACCCACCGACGCGGGGCACTGTTTCACACCGATGCGGTGCAAGCTCTCGGCTGGCTGACGGTGGACGTGCGCGACCTCGGTGTCGACGCACTAACGCTCAGCGGCCACAAGATCGGTGCGCCCAAGGGCAGTGGCGCCGTCTACGTGCGTTCGGGGTTAGCCATCGAACCCCTGCTGCACGGCGGAGGCCAAGAGGGGGAACGACGTTCCGGCACGGAGAATGTTGCCTGGGCCGTGGCGCTGGCCACTGCGCTCGAGCTCCTTCCCTCGAGCGACACCGAAGGTAAGCGCGTTGGTCAGCTTCGCGATGAGTTCATCAACCACGTGCTCAGCACTGTTCCCGAGGCGCGCCTGACGGGTTCGGCGCAGGACCGACTAGCATCAATCGCCTCCTTCACGCTCGCGGGCGTTGGCGGCGAAACGATTCTGCTTGAGCTTGAGCGGCGCGGTGTGATTGTGTCGAGCGGTTCGGCATGCGCTGCCGGCCGCGACGATCCCTCCCATGTGCTCATGGCCTGCGGCTTTACTGAGGACGAAGCGCGCACCTCGGTGCGGTTTAGTCTCTCGCACTCGACCACGGCAGATGACCTCGCACGAGCAGCGCTGGCGCTGAGCGAATCCGTGGCCGCGGTGAGTGGGCTGGCTCGGTAGTGCTGGGCTCTCGGCCAACTCCCTGAGTTGGCCGCGTTAGGGCTCGTAAGCTGCGAGTGCGCGATCGAGCAGCGTGAACAACTGCTCCCGAACCTCGTCGCGCGTTGAAATCTCGCGAGTCCAGGGCAATCGCACGGCGGTTTCTTCGTCACCCACGCGCACAGCAAAGTCCACACCCGTCTCGTCGAAGCCCACCATCGTGGCCGAGGTCGCCTCGCGCAATCCGCCCAGCCACTGCACCATGACGAGATTGTTCTCGGCCTGGTTGGCATTCATATAGCCACACACCCCGGCGATGATCTCCGGATCAAAACTCATTTTTTGCCTCCGCGACAACTTGGACCGGCTCGATGTTCGTCGGCTGTGACGCAACCGCTTCCCGCAGGGGTTAGTTTATTAGGGTGAAAACCTTCGCCCGTCTCGTCCTCGCAAAACCCCTAGCTTCGCTGCTCATCTTTATTGCCCTCATCGCCGGGGCCAGCGTGTGGGGCTTGCAGGCGTTCTCGAGCCTTCAGTCAGGCGGCTACAGCGACCCCGACTCCGAATCGGGTCAGGTTTTCGCGGTCCTGGAGGAAAACTTCGGCAACGATCCGGTGGATCTGGCCATCATCGCTGACTTCCCGTCGAGCGTTGATTCCCCGGAATCTCAGGCCGTGGCCGAGAGACTCACCAGCAAGCTCGAGGGGATTGAGGGTGTTCGCGAGGTCAGCAGCTACTTCTCCCTGGGCAACCCGCCGACGCTGAAGAGCATCGACGATAACGCAGCTTATTTTCTGATTCAGTACGAGGAGACCGCCTCGGGCTCCGAAGAAACGTCACTCATCCAAAAGACCGCGGGTGCCTCGTTCGAGAATGTCGACCTGAACTACACGGGCATCCGTGCCATGGCCAACGCGTTGAATGAGGGCATCTCCGAAGACATCGCGATATCCGAGAGCATTGCCATCCCCCTGTGCATTATTCTGCTGCTCTTTGTCTTCGGTTCCGTTGTCTCGGCCGGACTCCCCCTGTTGGTCGGCGGCGCGGCCGTGCTCGGCGGTTTCTTCTTTGTCTGGGTCGCCACGCGCTTCACCGACGTGTCGATATTCTCGGCCAACCTGATTACCGCGCTCGGACTCGGACTCGGGATCGACTATGCGCTACTCATGGTGAACCGCTTCCGCGAGGAGCGCGCACGCGGCCTCGCGGTGAAGGAGGCGGCCACGAAGACCATGGAGACCGCGGGGCGCACGGTGTTCTTCTCCGGCCTCACGGTAGCCGTGGTTCTCGCGTCCATGGTGATCTTCCCGCAGTACTTCTTGCGTTCGTTCGCGTACGCCGGAGTGGGCGTGGTCGTGGTGGCCGTCTTCGGCGCACTCGTGGCCCTGCCCGCCATGCTCGCGCTGCTGGGCGATCGCGTCAACAAGCTCAGGGTGCTGCGCCGTAATCTTGCCCCCAAAGACACCGGGGGCTGGAGCAATGTCTCGCGCTGGGTGATGCGGTGGGCAGTTCCCGTGTTCGTGGTGACCGCCTTAGGCATGGGTGCCCTGATGAGCCTGGGCGCCGGAGTCAAGTTCGGTCTTGTCGACGAACGCATCCTGCCCGCATCGGACCCGGTGGCCATCTCCAGCGAAATTGTGCGGGAACGTTTTGACGGACAAGAGTCGAAGCCGGTGGAAATCATTCTCACGGGAGCTTCCGAGCAAGAGGCCGCCGATTACGCCGCGGAACTCAGCAAGCTCGACAACATCACGCGCGTGCAGTCTGTTGCGGGCATCACCGTAGACGGCCAAACAGACCCGCGGGCGGCGAGCGCATTTGCCGACTACGCCCTGGGCGACCAACAGCGCATCGTCGCTGTGCACGATGTGGAGGCCCGCAGTAACGACGGCATCACGGTGACACAGAACATTCGCGCGCTCGAGACGCCCTTCACCGTGCAAGTCGGTGGCATTGCCGCCGACTACACCGATTCGCTCGATGCCATCACGGCCAAGCTGCCGTGGCTTGTCCTGTGGGTGTTTGCTGCCACCCTGATTTTGCTGTTCCTCTTTACCGGCAGCATCCTGCTGCCGTTGAAGGCGTTCTTGTTCAACATCATGTCGCTCGGCGCCACCCTGGGCTTCCTCACCTGGGTATTCGTGGGCGGTCACCTGCAGTGGCTGATCGGCGATTTCACCACCACGGGCAGCATCGACGCGTCAAACATCATTTTGATTGCCGTCGTGACGTTCGGTCTGTCGATGGACTACGAGCTGTTCCTGCTCAGCCGCATCAAGGAGCAACACGATGCCGGCATGAGCACCGAGGACTCGGTGGCCGTCGGCCTCCAGCGCAGTGGGCCCATCATCACTGCTGCCGCCCTCGTGCTGGCCGCCAACTTCTTACCGCTGGCCATCTCGGGAATCTCGAGCATCAAGATGCTCGCGCTCGGCATCTCGTTTGCCATCATTCTCGATGCCACCGTGGTTCGCGCCCTTTTGGTTCCCTCACTCATGAAGCTGTTCGGCAGCGCCAACTGGTGGGCGCCCGGCTGGATGCGCCGGATCTACAACAAGATCGGGCTCTCGCACTAAGGCCCGAAGGCCTGATTTCGCCGAACGCGCACTAACTCGGTTACAAGCTCGGCCGGCAGGGGTTGATCGACCGCAAACCGCAAGGTGCCGGTTGACCAGTCGAAGCCAGCGAGTTGATTGGCCAGGACAGGCAACACTTTTCCCGAGTGCGGAAAGTAACTCAGGTGATTCTTAAACGCGCCGAACCCGGCAAGAACCTTGCCGTCGAGACGAAATGCGGGCATGCCGTAGCTGATGCACTCCTCGGCCAGAGGAATCTCGGCGCGAATCCGCTCACGCACGGCCTGCAATGTGGCGCGCTTGGTGGCGTCCAACTCGGCGAGGTACGAATCAATGGAGTCGTAGGTCACGCTAAGAGCGTAGAGCTTTGGCGCAACCTCAGGCTCCGCTGACGCCGAAGAGAAGACCGACGCTGTACGTTGCCGCCACCGCTATGGCTCCCAGAATGAGTTGACGCAGCGCACTGCGCCACCAGAGTTTTCTCGTAAACCGCGCCGTGAGTCCGCCGGCAATAAAGAGTCCGACTGCGCCAACAGCGAGTCCCGCAGCCAGGGAATCAAACCCAAAGGCATAGGGAATCAGCGGGATGAACGCCCCGGACGCAAACGTGGCGAAGGATGACACCGCGGCAACCCAGGGAGACGGCTTCGTCTCTGGGTCCAGGCCGAGCTCATGGGTGATGTGCAGGCGGGGTGCATTTTCATTGTTTTTGTGGACCTCTTTGGCGGCCACCTCAGCTGTCTTGGTGGACATTCCCATGGACACGAACGCGACTTTCAACTCGTTCTGTTCCCCCGCGGGATTGCGTTGATGGGCCGCACGCTCAATGGCAAGTTCCGAATCGACCTGTTCATTCTGAGTTTTCACCGAGGTGTACTCGCCCAACGCCATCGAGAAAGATCCCGCGACGAGCCCGGCCACACCGGTGAGAACAACGGTTGACGATGAGGCACCGGCGGCGCCGATACCGGCGATGAGCGCGATGTTGGACACCAGCCCGTCCATGGCCCCGAACACGGAAGCCCGAAGCCATCCGCCGGAAACATCGGGATGTTTGTGGTCGTGTTCATGTGGGGCGCGGTGGTTGGCTTCGTCCATGTCACACTCTTCTCAGTCCTCGCCCATATTGCCACACCTGTCGCGCCTCAGAATCCCGCCTGAAGCGCCATCACGCCGGGGAAAACCGCAAACAGAATCGTCACGGGCAGAATCATAAAGACGAGGGGAACGAGCATTCCCACCTCCTGCTTGCTCGCGCGCTCGATCAGCAGCCGCGCTCGGGCGGCTTCGAGGGCATCCACCTCATCTCGCAGGGTGCGTGCCACGGGAGCCCCGGATGCCAGAGTGGAAACGAGCGCGCCGAGAACGCGCGTGACTGCCGGATGCGCCATGCGGTCGGCCGCTGCGGTGAGCGCCACATCGAGAGGGCGACCGAGCTCAATCTCGGCCATGGCGTGGGAAAGCTCGGCGCACAGTCG
>CAIWRM010000229.1 GCA_903915075.1 uncultured Microbacteriaceae bacterium | reverse complement strand
GGCAAGAGCTACCGAGATCTACCACTGCGCATGTTCGAGTTCGGTTCGGTGTATCGGTACGAAAAGTCTGGGGTGGTGCACGGGCTCACGCGCGTTCGCGGCATGACGCAGGATGACGCACACATTTTTACGACCCGGGAGAAGCTGCGGGAGGAACTCACGAGCGTGCTCTCGTTCGTCCTCGATCTGCTCCGCGATTACGGTCTCGATGACTTCTATCTCGAGCTTTCCACCAAGGACCCCGAGAAGTTCGTGGGCGACGACGCCATGTGGGACGAAGCAACATCAACCCTGCAGACCGTGGCCGAAAATTCGGGCCTGACGTTGGTTCCGGATCCCGGCGGGGCCGCGTTCTACGGACCAAAGATTTCGGTTCAGGCGCGCGACGCCATTGGTCGGACGTGGCAGATGTCTACGATTCAGCTCGACTTCAATCTGCCCGAGCGCTTCGACCTCGACTACACCGGTTCAGATGGCGCTAAGCACCGCCCGGTCATGATTCACCGCGCCCTCTTTGGCTCCATCGAACGCTTCTTCGGCGTGCTCACCGAGCACTATGCGGGCGCCTTCCCGTTGTGGCTCTCACCGGTCCAGGCCATCGGCATCCCGGTGGCCGAGGAATACGCGCCCTATCTCGACGACGTCATGGCGCAGATGCGCGCCGTGGGCATCCGCGCGAGCATGGATGCGTCTGATGACCGCATGCAGAAGAAGATTCGCAATGCCACCGCGGACAAGATCCCCGTTCAGGTGATTGTGGGTGAAGAGGATCGCGCCAAAGGTGCTGTCAGCTTCCGATTCCGCGACGGAACGCAGCGCAACGGTATCCCCGTGGCCGAGGCAATCGAGCTCATTCGCGCGGGAATTGAGTCGCACCGCCAGGTGAACGGTGCCGACGACCTGTGACCGACGATTTCGAAACCTTTGAGCCGGCTGATCTGGCTGGTGTGCCCGACGAGTTTCAGCGACTCTGGACCCCGCATCGCATGGCGTACATCACCGCGGGCGCCGATTCGAACGAGGGTGAGCAGTGCCCGTTCTGCCGTGTGCCGGAAATGTCGGACGAAGACGGTCTCATCGTCTTTCGCGGCACGCTGGCCTATGTCGTGATGAATCTTTACCCCTACAACTCCGGGCATGTACTGGTCTGTCCCTACCGGCATGTTGCCCTGTATGACGATGCGACCGGCGACGAAATTGCCGAAATCGCTACGCTGACTCAAGCCGTGATGCGTGTGACGCGTCACGTCTTTGCCAACGAAGGCTTTAACATAGGAATGAACCAGGGTCGTGTTGCCGGAGCTGGTGTGGCCGGGCACTTGCATCAACACATTGTTCCGCGGTGGTCAACCGACTCAAATTTTTTCCCCATAATCGCCAAATCAAAAGCAATGCCCCGCCTTCTGTCGGATGTACGCCGGCAATTGGCCGAGGCGTGGTCCACTCAAGAGAAATAGCGTGAAGAACATGGCTGAATCAACTCCCGCAATCGGAACCGACCGCGT
>CAIWRM010000228.1 GCA_903915075.1 uncultured Microbacteriaceae bacterium | reverse complement strand
GTCTCCTTTTCTGTGTTGAGGTGGGCTCGCCTATAGGCTGCCGGGCCGCTGCTCCGCTGCCGACCGGCCGTGGCATCGGGATGATGACGTGGCGGGACGGGCGCTGCGCAGTGCTACCGACAAGGCGGATGCGCCGGCGTGATGTGACTTACCGTACGAGCAACCTCGGACGGCAAAGACCGTCAGAGATGACTCGGGGAAACTCACCACACGTGGCTGCATGTGTAGGAGATTATCATTTTTCGAATATATGTTCGAAAAGAATTCGGCGTGTCGCGAGTTAGGTGTCGTTTCTTTTGGGCTCGGGGAGGCCCACGCCGTGCCATCGATTCTCGGGGACTTCAGCAGCACGACAGAGCGCCTCCCACACGGTGCGCGGAGGAATACCCCGCCTCAATGCTTCGCTCGCCGAGATATCACCCAACTGCGCAATCACCAGGTCGTCAGAAAGAATCTGACCGTACGCTTGGCCAAACTCGGCGCTCACGGCATACCAAAACTCGGATCGCCGCACGAGCGTAAAGCTTTCTAGCGCAGTGACGCGAAGTCGACGACGAGCTCGTCGGGAACGGTATCGGGAACCTTTACTGCGGTAATTCCCTCAAGCGATGCGAGGCGCGAACCGGCCTCGATGAGAATGCCCGAAACGGGAACCTCGAGTGCGTCGGCGATTGCCGCGAGGATCTCTGACGATGCCTCTTTTTGCCCGCGTTCTACCTCGCTGAGGTAACCCAGGGCCACACTGGCCTTGCCGGCTACCTGACGGAGCGTGTGCCCCTTTTGAAGACGAACGTCACGAAGCACATCGCCGATTTCTTGACGAACCAAAACCATGGTGACCTCCCTCTTTCGTGATTAAGACAGTTTGCGGTGGTGCTGCTCTTTAGGATTCCACGATAGTGCGAACCCGTGACTCAAATGTAAACGACAAATCTGAATTCCACATGTGAGCCTAGGGGTGTCAACGTGACAATTCTGTTTCGTATTCCCGGTACGAGAAGAATTCATACCCGCGCCAAGACGTCGGAGAGTAACTCGAGGGCCGCGATTCCCGCGCGGGTGCGAACGGCGCTGCGATCACCCTCGAGGAGGAGCTCGCGGTGCCAGACACCGAACGGCGCGCTCACGGCCACGAAGACGAGTCCCGGAGATTTTCCGTCTTGGTCGTCGGGCCCGGCAACACCGGTGGAAGACAGACCGAAGGAGACGTCGAAACGCTCCCGCACGCCCACGGCCATTTGCTCGGCCACATCCGGATCTACGGCGCCGGAAGTTTCGAGCAGCTCGGCGTCAACGCCCAGCATCGATTCCTTCGTGTCGGTGGCATAGGCCACCACTCCCCCGCGAAACACGCGCGATACGCCGGGCACGCTCGTGAGCGCCGCCATGATCAGACCTCCCGTGAGTGACTCCGCCACCGCTATCGTGAGGTTCTTTGCCGCGAGCTCCGCGACGAGGCGATGAACGGCATCCGGATGCTCGGACGCACGGGGGGCTTCGTTGGCTGGCGGCTGATCGGTCACTTGCCGCCTCGGCGCTGAGCGGGCCGTGTCGAGGTCTTCTTCGCTGACCCGGTAGCGGCCGTCAATTTGCGCTGCTGGCGCACGCCGTCAACGAGGTAGTCCACCCCGGTGGCGACGGTGATGATGACCACGAGCGTCATGAGCACCGTGTTCACGATGTCCATGGGTTGACCCCAGAGCGCGCTCAACGGCATCAGTGCTGCCGTGATGGCCAGGAACTGCACGACCGTTTTGATCTTGCCGCCGCGCGACGCGGGAATGACCTGGTCGGAAATGACCACCATGCGGAAGACGGTGACACCGACCTCGCGAATCAGAATGACGATGGTTACCCACCACGGGAGCTCCCCCAGGATGGACAGGGCGACGAGCGCCCCCCCGGTGAGGACCTTGTCGGCAATGGGGTCGAGAATCTTGCCCAGATCGGTGACGAGGTTGTACCGCCGGGCAATAAAGCCGTCGATGCCGTCGGTGGCCATGCCCACCACGAAGAGCCCGGCAGCCACCCACCGCGTGACGTCCGAAGCTTGATCGGTGCTGATGAGCAGCAGCCAGATAAACGCGGGCGCAAAGAACATACGCGCCACCGTGATGATGTTGGCGGCGTTCCAGTTGGAAACGCGCGCGCGGTCTACTCCCGACCCGTCAGTCCCCATGCGTCCTCATCTGGTTCGTCGTCAACAATCTCGAGTCCGGCAAACTGCTCGTCCACGGGGTCCACGATAGCCGGTAGCCCCACGTCGGCCGTATTCACGTGGCTCGTGGCACGCACCGGCCGCGGCACTGCTTCGGTGATGGGGAGGGGCGTGGTCGTGGCAGCCGGTGGCGGCGTTGCCGCACCGGACGGCGCAACGTCTCCGCGCAACTTGGCGAGCACCGCGGGCAGCTGTTCCTGCGCCACCAAGACGTCCCGCGCCTTCGACCCCTCGGAGGGGCCAACAATTTCTCGGGATTCGAGCAGGTCCATGAGCCGACCTGCCTTGGCAAAGCCCACGCGAAGTTTGCGCTGCAGCATCGAGGTGGAGCCAAACTGAGACGAGATCACGAGCTCGGCAGCCTGCAGAAGAAGGTCGAGGTCGTCGCCGATGTCGGCATCAATCTCTTTGCGCTCGGCGGCCACGGCCACGTCTTGGCGGTACTCGGGCTGGGCCTCGCGGGTGACGTGTGCCACCACCTGTTGGATTTCGTCTTCCGACACCCACGCGCCCTGAACGCGGATGGCCTTGCTGGTGCCCTGCGGCAGGAAGAGAGCATCGCCCTGACCCACAAGCTTGTCGGCGCCCGGCTGGTCGAGGATCACGCGCGAGTCGGTAACGGATGCCACGGCGAACGCCAAGCGGCTCGGCACGTTTGCCTTAATCAGGCCCGTGACGACATCCACACTGGGGCGCTGTGTGGCCACGATGAGGTGGATGCCGGCGGCGCGCGCCAACTGCGTGATGCGGGCAATGGAGTCTTCAACGTCGCGCGGAGCAACCATCATGAGGTCGGCCAGCTCGTCGACCACCACGAGCAAATAGGGGTAGGGGCGAAGCACGCGCCCACTACCCGGGGGCACCGTGACCGTGCCCTCGGTGACGGCCTCATTGAAGGCATCAATGTGCCGGAAACCAAAACTAGCCAGGTCGTCGTAGCGCATGTCCATTTCTTTGACGACCCATTGCAGCGCCTCGGCGGCCTTCTTGGCGTTCGTGATGATGGGCGTGATGAGGTGCGGAACTCCGGCATACGGCGCAAGTTCCACGCGCTTTGGGTCAATGAGAACCAGACGCACCTCGCCCGGCGTGGCACGCATCAGGATGCTCGTGATCATGGAGTTGACGAAGCTGGACTTACCCGAACCCGTGGATCCGGCAACCAGAAGGTGGGGCATCTTGGCGAGGTTGGCGACGACAAAGTCGCCCTCAACGTCTTTACCCATGCCGATGGTCATGGGGTGTTGGCTCTTTGCGGCAGCCGGCGAGCGCAGCACGTCGCCGAGGGTCACAATTTCGCGATCGGTGTTGGGAATCTCGACACCGATCGCCGACTTGCCGGGAATCGGCGACAGGATGCGCACCTCGTTGGACGCCACGGCGTAGGAGAGATTCTTGGTGAGTGCGGTGACGCGCTCCACCTTGACGCCATCGCCCAACTCAATCTCGTAGCGCGTGACCGTGGGGCCGCGGTTGAATCCGGTCACCTTGGCGTCGACATCAAACTGACGCAACACGTCGGTGATCGATTTCACCACCTCGTCGTTGACCGCGGAACGCGACTTTGCCGGCGGCCCGGAGGCCAGCAGGGCGCCCGGGGGCAGGGAGTAGGGGCGTGCGGCCTGCTCGCCGCTCGTCACCGCGGCAGCGGGTGCCACCGCCTCAACCGGAGTCGTGGGCAGCGCATCTTGGTCAGCAACTTCCCGTGGGCTGCCACTCGCGTCATCCGCAGAGAAACGGCGAACCGCCGCCTCGGCGTGATCGAGCTCGGCTTCGAGTTCATCGACCGAAATATCGCGGGTCGGGGCCAACGCGTCGTCAATAACGACGGGAGAGTCAAACGGGGTGTCCTCATCGCGCCGGGTTCTGCTGCGGCGCCACCACGGCTGGTGCGAATCGCGCTCGATGGTGATCTCTCCGGAATCGCCGGCATCAATGACCTCGCGCTGGCCGCCAAAGAGGTACTCGTAGCCCTCGCCGACGCGACTGCCGATGCGGTTGGGAGGAGTTTTGGTGATGATCAGGATTGACAGGAGCGCCAACAGCCCCATGGTGATGCCCGATCCGACGGGTGTGATCAAAACGCTGAGTGGCCCCGACATGAGCCAGCCGAGGAGGCCGCCGCCGCGCGCCAGCACCGGAAGTCCCTCTGCCGGGGCTGGGTGCGTGGAGAAAACGTAGGCCATGCCACTCGCCGCGAGCAGGAGGAGAACGACGCCGATGCCGATGCGGTTGTTGTCGTTGACCGAACTGGGGTGTCGGAACAACCAGACGGCGAGAACGACCATGACCACGGGGAGCGCGAAGGCAATGACACCGAACATGCCGGCAAACGAGTAGGCGGAAATCGTTTGCGCCACGGGATTGGCCACGAGGAACCACTGGACGACGGCGCCCACGATAGCGAGGAGAACGAGAGTAAACGGCACGCCGTCGCGCCGTTCTTCTTTGCTGAACTTTTCTGGCCCGAGCATGCGGGCGGCCCCGCCCACCGTGTGAGCCATGCCCATCCACATACGAGCGAGGCCCGAATACTCACGAGCGTTTGCTGCGGGCTTCTTGGCTCGAGAGGCGGCCGGTCGCGAACGCGGCGTGCCCGACCGCGAAGCGGCCGGGCGCGACGAACCCGAACGCGCCGAATTAGCTCGCGACGAACCAGAGCGCGAACGCGATGATTTCGTGCCGGAAGCCATGGTCTAACGCTACGTGTGCACCCTGACAATCGGCGTCATATCGGCGCGAGTGTTGTTTTTTGTCCCACTCAGGTGCCACGCCTCACTCACGGAGTGAACCGACCAGGAAATCCCTAGGCCGTGGTCACCCACGCCGTTGAGTTGCCGGGCAGTTTTCCGTCGACGACGGGAGCGCTCGCCAAGATGATGGTACCCGCGGGAAGCGTGACCGGCTTCGCGCCAAAGTTTGTGAACGAGTGCCACCCGCCCGGTCGACTGAAATGAACGGTATTGCGGGGACTCTTGACCCACGTCAGATCTTCGGCCGCCTGGAGCTTTTTTCGGAGTGCGATGGCCGATCGGTACAGCTCAAGCGTCGAACCCATGACGCCGTCCTGAATCTCGACGGAATAGTCGCTAAACCAATCCGGCTGCGGCAAGTGGGCGCCATTGTCTCCGAAGCCAAACGACGAGCCTTGCTGGTTCCAGGGAAGGGGAACGCGACACCCGTCACGGCCCTTGCGCGTCATGCCGTACTGCATCCACATGGGATCCTGGAGGGCCTCGGCCGGGAGATTGGCAACCTCAGGAAGGCCCAGTTCTTCCCCCTGATACAAGTACGTTGAGCCGGGTAACGCCAAAATCAACATCGTCGCTGCCCGAGCCCGAGCCAAACCGAGCTCGCCGTCGGGGGCAGGTGACGTGCCGTCGCTCATCAGCCACGTGTCGTAATTGGTTCTGGACGGAAGCCCGTAGCGGGAGGCATGACGCACCACATCGTGATTCGACAAGACCCAGGTTGACGACGAACCGGATTTCGCGGCCAAGTCGAGATTGAGATCGATGCTCTTCTTAAACTTCGCGGCCGACCACGGCATCACCATCAGGTCGAAGTTGAACGCCTGTCCGAGAGTGTCAGGACTCGAATATCGAGGGCGTCGCCTGGTCGGAACACTCGCCTCGGCTACCGCAACACGAGGTGGGTTGTAGGTGTTAAAGATCTCGCGCCACCCGCGATAAATCTCAAGTGTCTGATCACGGTCAAACAGGTGGTGCGAACCGTCCACCGGGATGCGCTTCACGTCGAAGTCACGAATCTTGGGATACGGCTCCGACATGTCCTTCGTTAACGCATGGGCCACATCGATTCGGAAGCCGTCGACACCGCGGTCCGACCAGAACCTGATGGTGTGTTTGAAATCTTCGATGACTTCTGTGTTATCCCAGTTGAAATCAGGCTGCTCGGGAGCGAAAAGGTGGAGATACCACTGACCCGGAACCCCAGACGAGGTCGTCGTGCGCGTCCACGCGCTAGGTCCGAAGTGTGACGGCCAATCGTTCGGTGGCAAATCACCGTTCTCGCCCTTGCCGTCGCGAAAAATGTACCGGTCGCGCGCGGCAGAACCAGGTTCCGAAACCAGTGCCTCCTGGAACCAAGAATGAAGGTCGGAGGAATGATTCGGCACGATATCGACAAACACTCGAATTCCACGCTGGTGACATTCGGAAATCATGCTGTCGAAATCGGCGAGGGTGCCCAGTTTCGGGTCGACGTCACGATAGTCCGCGACGTCGTATCCGCCGTCGGCGAGGGCCGACGGGTAGAATGGGCTCAGCCAGATGGCGTCAACGCCGAGGGTGGCAAGGTACTCAACTTTGGACGTAATCCCTCTGACGTCGCCCAGCCCGTCTGCATTGGAATCCTTGAAAGAGCGAGGGTAGACCTGATACACCACGGCCTGACGCCACCAATTCCCATCCTCGGCACGGAAATCGTTGGGTTCCATGGGGCCTTCTTTCGTAGAAGTGTCAGAGCGACGGTGGCAAGCACAATTTTTGTCGACGCGCGTCGATAGTATCAGTTAGTAACGCGTTTTCTCCAGCGAAAGGTCCGCAGATGTTGTCTCGCGAAAATGAGTGGGTGTGGGACTCATGGTTTGTTGTCGACAACTACCAGCTACACGCTTTCTATTTGATGGCCCCCAAATCACTTGGCGACCCTGATCTGCGCCACGTCAACGCCAAAGTCGGACACTCGGTATCAGACGATGCTCGGAACTGGACGCACCTTCCCGATGTTTTTGGGCCAAGCGAAGGTGACGATTTTGACAATCTCGCCATCTGGACCGGAAGCATCATCAAGGACTCTGGGCTGTGGCACTTTTTCTTCACGGGCATTAACCGAGAGACGAGAGAGGGCGTTCAAAAGCTCGGACACGCCACTTCTCACGACCTCGTGTCGTGGTCGCGACAGTCGACTGGGCCTATCTTGCAGGCAGACGCCCCCTACGCAACCACAGCGACATCAACCGACGGCAAGGAGCACTTTCGCGACCCGTGGGTCTTCTTCCACGGCGGCGAGTGGCACATGCTTGTCACGTCAACGGATCTCGACGGTTGGGGAACCGTCGGACACGCTACGTCTGGAAATCTCACCGACTGGCATCTGCATCCGGCACTGGTGCAGAACAGCCACCTCCGACAAATCGAAGTCACGCAGACGATTTCGATTGAGGGTTCCTGGGTTCTCATTTTTTGCATGGGACCCACCGATATCGAGCGAGACGGCGTGACCAAGGCCTTCGGCACGTATTCGATGCCGGCACACGGTCCAGCCGGTCCTTTCGAGATCGAGAAGACGGAACTATTGATTGACGGCGTTTACGCCGCTCGCATCGTCGAATTTCGGGGCGAGACATTCTTACTCGGTTTTCTCGGCACCGCGGAACCCGACGGATTCCTCGGCGCGATCAGTGACCCCGTGCCCGTTCGCCTGACTGACCGAGGAACTCTGTCGGTAAGGTAACCGCCGACGCGGCTACCGACTGAGCGTGGCAGTGACTATTTCACAGCCCCCGCCGAGATGCCGGCGATAATGCGTTTCTGCATGACGAAGTAGAACACAAGAATGGGAATGACCGACAGCAAGAGACCCGCCATAGCCAGCCCGTAATCAGATGTGTACTTTCCATAGAAAACGAAGGTCCTGAGTGGGATCGTTTTCTGGTCCGTCTCGTTTAGCACAAGGGACGGCAAGAGGAAATCGTTCCAGATCCACAGCGCGTTGATGATCGCGACCGTGGCGGTCACCGGCCCAAGCATGGGGAAAATAATCTTGCGGAAGGTCTTGAAGGGCGAGGCTCCGTCGATCGCGGCTGCTTCATCGAGCTCATACGGAATGTTGGAGATGAAGCCGTGGTAGAGGAACGTCGAGAGCGCCACACCGAAGCCCACGTAGAAGAAGGCAATCGTGAATTGGTTACCGGGAAGGCTTAATCCGCGCTGGCCAAAAAAGCCCACAAACGGAATCATGAGCGCCTGGAACGGAACAATCATCGACGCGACGAGGACCAGGAAGGTAACCGACGAGAACTTGTTTTTCGTGCGCGATAGGTAGTACGCGAGCATTGACGAGGTGATGATGATCGCGATGACACTAATGGTCGTGATGAGCAAGGAGTTTCCCAGTGCCTGCCAGTAACCCATCTTGTTGATGGCGTCGACGAAGTTCTCCCAGCGAATCTCCGTCGGGAAACCCAACGGGTCATTAACCACTTGGCGCTTTTCTTTGAACGCATTGATAAGCACGAGAAAGAACGGAAAAGCGTAAAACAGTGCCAGCACGCAGGCAAAAATGAAGAAGAACAGGTTAATTCGTTTCGCACGTTTCATCGCTGAACCTCCAGGCGCTTGGACAGAACGACTTGCGTGAGAGCGGCGACGGCAATGACGAGGAACATCATGATGGCTTGTGCCTGACCCGTGGCAAAGTTTCCAAAACCGAACGCTTCGCGGAATACGTGGAGCGAAATGAGCTCGGTCGTTCGATAGGGATTACCGCCCGTCAACGAGAGGTTGAGGTCGTAAGCCATGAAGCTGTTGCGCATGGTGAGGAACAGGGAAATCGTGAAGGCCTGCGCCATCAGCGGAAGCTTGATGAGGAAGAGCGTCTGGCCGCCGTTCGCACCATCAATGAGCGCTGCCTCGAGAACATCCTTTTCCACAGCCATCAGGGCCGTGACATAGATGATCATCATGTAACCAGACATTTGCCACACGGTCACAATCACCATGGCCCAGAAGGCAGTTCCGGTATCGAGAAGCCAGTTCTCCTGGAAAATCGGAATTCCGGTGGCCTCAGCCAGCACCGGGAGCGCTTGCCCGAAAATGAACTGCCAAATCAGACCAAGAATCACACCGCCGATGAGGTTCGGCACAAAGAAGCCCGTGCGCAAAACGTTGACGCCGCGAAGGGGGATTGTGACGAGCAACGCAAGGCCAAAGGCAACGACATTGACGAGAACGAGCGATGCGAGGACGTAGAGGAGCGTGAGAACGAGTGAGCCCCAGAAAGACTCGTCAGCAAACGACGAAATGTAGTTGTCGAATCCAACGAAGGTGTCAGACGTGAAGCCATCCCAGTCGGTGAAGCTGAAGTAAAGCCCGCGCACGAACGGGACCACAAGAACAAGAACAAAAATCACGAGGGGAATAAAAGCGAACACAAAAAAACGACTTAGTGATTGACCGCGAAACTTCACTATTTCGTCCTTCGTCGTGCCGAGATTGCCCGGAGCCGCGAGTGCGACTCCGGGCAATCTGAGCTACTTTATGTGAATGTAACAGGAGTTACTGCGAATGAGAACCGTTACTTGGTCCACGCCGCTTCGAGCTCAGCAGCAAGAGCTGCTCGATCGATTTGGCCATCGTAGTACTTCTGCATTGATGCGCCGTAGGCCTCCTGGAGACCCGAGGGGTAGAGGCTGTTAACCCACTGCAGTGTGTTTCCCTCTGCAATGTAGCTAGCGATCTCCTTGGCCATGAACGTTGCCGGCTGGACCTTGAAGTCCTTGTAGACCGGAATGAAGTTCATGCCGCCATCCTCAACGGGACCAGCCCAGTAGTTCTGGCCCTTGTCCGTGGTCAGGAACCAGGTGAGCACCTTGATGGCAGCTTCTTGCTGCGCCTCGGTGGCCTGCTCCTTGTCGATCATGGCGTAGAACGGAACGCCAACCGAGATGGAGTTGTTGGCCTTGGCTGCTTCGTCATTGCTGACGGGAACAGGCATGATGCCGAATTCACCCTCGGGGTCGGTCGTCAGGAGGTTCGGCTCGGCCCAGTTGCCCATGAACCAGAAGCCGGTCTTGCCCGTGGCCAGGTTCTCGACACCGAGGTCGTAGTCCGTGTCCGCAATTGTTGCGGTCGAAATGCTGTTCTCCTTGAGTGCGTCGAACGTGTCGAGCCAAGCGTTGAAGGTCTCGTTTGCGGCGAGGTCTTCGGTACCGGCGGTCAGCGCGTCAAGCACTTCCTGGTTGGTCTCAGGCGTTCCACCGACGTTGGTGTGGAAGACGTTGGTGAAGTGAGCACCCAGCGACCACCACAGACCCGAGAAGTGAATGGGGTCAACACCCGACTCCTTCACGGCAGCGAATGCATCGGCGAGAGCCGTCTGCGTGTGGATCGACGTAGCGTCAACTCCGGCCTCGTCGAGAACAGCCTTGTTGTAGAGAAGACCAAAGGCCTCGGCTGTAATCGGGATTCCTGCCTGCTTGCCATCGATGTTGGCAACGTCAAGGGTTCCCTCGGCGGCCAGCTCAGCGAGAGGCTCGCCGGTCCAGTCGATAACCTTGTCAGCCATGTCAGGAATCTCCTGAAGGGCAGTCATGATCGTCGGTGCCTTGCCTGCTTCGTAAAGCGGGGTCACCGTCTGGAGGAACGGCTGGTCCTGGGGAGATTCAAGAATCTCAACGCTGACACAGTCAGTGTTCGTTGCGTTGTAGTCCTCGATTGCTGCGGTGAACTGGTCCTGAATTTCGACCTTGATTGTTCCGAGCCAGGTGATGTTCGTAACCTCGGCGCAGTCGGCGCTGCCGCCCCCTGCAGAACAGCCAGTCAGCGCAAGTGCGGCAAGGGAAACGATTCCCACGCCGGCAACAAGTGCCTTTTTGCGGCTTGTGATTGCCATGATTGCTTACCTTTCGTCGTTGAAAAGAAACCGGGCGCGATTCTCACTGAGCAACAGCGACTCCGATGTTCCTTCACGTGTGATTACTACTGTGTTGTCTCAACCCCCACGGGGGCCTCATTACGCACTCCTCACCAATGCGAGAAATCGAGCACGTTTTGTCGACGCGCGTCGACAAAGACAGAATACCTACAGAGCGGGGCAGTTGTCTAGCCTGTCGTCACCGATGTCGCGATTCGTGACCGAATCGTGACTAACAGCCAGGAGGAGAGGAAGTGCGAGGGTTACCGCCGATGCGCGGGGGCCGTGCTTCCCCGATTGACGAACTGCGGTTTCGCCAAGAATTGGAGAGTTGACGTTGTATCGCCCTTGAGGCGAGCAATGAGGTACTCGGCGGCTTTACGGCCCAGTTCTCGGCCGTCGACACCGATAGTTGTCTGGGCGGGAACCGTCATATTGGCCGCGATATCGGATATTCCGAAACTCAGCACGGACAACTTCTCGGGAACACTAATTCCTCGAGCACTCGCTGCCTCAAGAGCACCAATCAGGGCGGGCGGGTTGAAGCCAACTACTGCGGTGATCTCAGGATTGTCCGCGAGAAGCTGCTCGAAGGCCTGACGGCCATCACGAATCGTGGCATTGACATTCTTGATGACGATCGTGACGCCTAATTCCTTCGCACTCTCAATCAGTGGCCCCTGGGTTCGAGTTCCCGGCCCATACCCGGCCTCAAGAAGTTCTTCACTCATCGCGATGACGCCAATGTTCGAGTGTCCGAGTTCCGAGAGATGCGCAAGGGCCATTGACCCCCACTGAGAAAAGTCGGCATCCACGAATGTCAGATCGTCGTGGTCAGCTGTTCGACCAATCAGACAAAACGGCGTGCCAGACTCCTGCAGGACCTCAACTCGCGGATCGTGTGCACGCACCTCCATGAGCAATACGCCCTCAACGAGACCCTGGGAAACAATTTTCTTGAGGGCATCGATGTCTTCAACGCCGTTGGGCCAGAGCAGCAGTTGAAACCCTGCCTCGGCCGCCGCAGCAGTGGCCGCCTCGACATACTCAAAGTCCGATTCGTCGAAGCCTCGCTCACCAATCGGAAAGAGGAGTGCCAGCAAGCTCGACTTGGCCCCCGCCAAACCCTGCGCCATGACATTGGGGGTGTACCCGAGCTCGTGCATGGCAGCAAAGATGCGGTCCCTGGTGTCATCCCCAATCGAGCGCACGCCCGAAAGGGCGTACGACACCGTGCTTTCGCTCACCCCCGCAAGCTTTGCCACGTCGGCACGAGTGGCCGGGCGAGTCTTCTTGGGAACCATGATGTATCGAGCATACGCGGGGTCTGCGCGCCAGCCTCGAGAGAACTCGGCGGGATTACGCCTCGATGACGAGGGGCACAATCATCGGTCGGCGACGGTAACCCTTGTTGACCCACTGCCCCACAACGCGTCGCACAGCCTGCGACAGGGCGTGCGTGTCGCGAACGCCGTTGCGGGCGGCATCCGCCAGGGCCGCCGCGATTGCCGGCTTGACCTCGTCGAACACCGCGTCGTCCTCGGCGAAACCCTTGGCGTGTATCTCGGGGCCTACAATGATGCGTCCCGTGGCGGCATCAACGACAACGATGATCGAGATGAAGCCCTCTTCGCTCAGAATGCGGCGATCCTTGAGGTCGGCGTCGGTGACCTCACCCACGGTGGCACCGTCAACATAGACAAAACCGAGATCGAGCTGGCCCACGGTGCGCACCACGCCGTCGCGCATATCAACGACGGTGCCGTTATCGGCCAAGACGATGTTCTGCTCGGGAACGCCCGTTTCGATGGCCAGGCGCGCGTTGGCCGTGAGGTGGCGGTACTCGCCGTGCACCGGCATCACGTGCGTGGGGCGCAGGATGTTGTAGCAGTACAGCAGCTCACCCGCGGCAGCGTGGCCAGACACGTGCACCTTGGCGTTGCCCTTGTGCACCACGTTGGCGCCGAGGCGGGTGAGTCCGTCGATCACTCGGTACACCGCGTTCTCGTTTCCGGGGATGAGGCTCGAGGCCAGCACCACGGTGTCGCCCGGGCCGATCTCTATCTGGTGCTCGAGGTTGGCCATGCGCGCGAGCACGGCCATGGGCTCACCCTGCGAACCCGTGGACATAAACACGATGCGGTCATCCGGAAGGTCAACGGCCTTTTTGTAGTCGATGAGCACGCCGTCGGGAACCTTGAGATAGCCCAGATCTGAGGCGATGCCCATATTGCGCACCATCGAGCGACCCAGAAGCGCAACCTTGCGGCCGTTGGCGGCGGCGGCATCGAGAACCTGCTGGACGCGGTGCACGTGCGAGGAGAAGCTGGCCACGATCACGCGACGCGGGGCGCGGTGAATCACGTTTTCGAGCACCGGACCAATGTCCTTCTCGAGGGGGGTGAAGCCCGGCACGTCGGCGTTCGTTGAATCGGGCAGGAAGAGATCGACGCCCTCCTCGCCCAACCGGGCGAAGGCGCGCAGGTCGGTGACCCGACCATCCAGCGGGAGCTGATCCATTTTGAAGTCGCCCGTGTGCAGGACGGTGCCCGCGGTGGTACGAATTGCCACGGCGAGCGCATCCGGAATCGAGTGGTTGACCGCAATGAACTCGAGGTCGAAGGGCCCGAACTTCTCGCGCGCCCCCTCACGCACGGTCAGCGAATACGGCTGGATGCGGTGCTCCTTGAGCTTGGCTTCAATCAG
>CAIWRM010000227.1 GCA_903915075.1 uncultured Microbacteriaceae bacterium | reverse complement strand
GCCGTGATGATCATCTTCTTGCAGCGCAGCAACTGGGGCGCATCCTGGAAGGCAGTTGCGTTCTCAGAGCGCGGGACGGCCTCTGCGGGAACCAACGTTCGCACGGCAAAGCTCTCGGCGTTTGCCGTGAGCGCCTTTGTGGGTGGCCTCGCGGGCGGTCTCCTCGACGGTCAGATTATTCAAGCAAACGCGCAAACTTTCGCCACAATCAACTCGCTCGGCATTTACGTGCTGAGCGTGGTGGCCGGCTCGTACCTCATTGACATGGCGCTGTTCGGTGGCCTGCTCTTCATTGTCATCCCCGAGCTGCTCAAGATCTTCAAGTTTGATCAGCAGTGGGGCAACGTGATTTTTGGAATCTTAGGTATTCAGGCAATCACGTCGGGAACAAACCTCGGCCAGGGAATTCGAAATGCCATTTACGCCAAGCGGCGAGCCAAAGAACCTCTCGTGGCCTCGCACCTCGCCGACCTCAAGGAATCCGGCAAGACGGCCATCCCCAAGGGCAACGGCAAGACGGTCCTCACGGTGAAGAACCTGAACGTGGCGTTTGGCGCCGTCAAGGCACTCAACGACGTCACGCTTTCCGTTGAGCAAGGAACAATCGTGGGTCTTATCGGCCCCAACGGTGCCGGGAAGTCGACGTTTGTTGACGCCCTGACCGGGTTCCTGCCGCAGCACACGGGTGAGGTTCACCTGCTCGATGAGAAGCTGGACAACGAATCGCCCAGCAAGATTGCTCGCCACGGGCTGCGACGCACGTACCAGCAAGACCGCGTGCCCGACACCCTGACGGTCGGTGCTTACCTGCGCTTTGTGTCGCGAGGTAAGTCAACCAACGCGGAAATCGCCGAGACCCTCGAGTTCTTCGGTTGCCCGTCGCCCATGACGCCTCTGCGCACGGTCGACGTGGGAACACGACGCCTCATCGAGGTCGCGGCAAACGTTGCTGCGAAACCATTGGTGTTGTTGCTTGACGAGCCAGCAGCTGGCCTGTCTCACGATGAGCACCTGCTTTTCGCGGACCGCCTTCGCCAGGTGCCCAGTCGCTTTGGTGTGACAGTCTTGATCATCGAGCACGACCTTGACCTCGTTCGCAGCGTGTGCACCAGCATCACGGTGCTGAACTTTGGTGAAGTGCTGGCATCCGGCTCTCAGGAGAAGGTGCTGAAGGACCCCGCAGTGTTGACGGCCTACATGGGCGAAACGGAGATGCTATGACTCTCGTACTGAACGATGTAACTGTGAGCCGCGGTGTCGGTCCGGTGATCTCTCACGTGAGCCTGGAGATTAAGCCAGGAGATATCGTGGCACTGGTCGGACCAAACGGTGCCGGCAAAACCAGCCTCCTGGAGTCGCTGTCAGGCGTTATTCGCCCGAGTGCAGGCACGGTTGTCATGGATGACCTGGACATTACGAAGATCTCTCGGCGTCGCCGTTCGACGGCTGGCCTTCAGCACGTAGAACAGGGCCGAATGATCTTCCCGTCCCTCACGGTGCGGGAGAATCTCCGTCTGACGGCAAAGACCAAGGCAGACATCGACGAGTCGTTGGCGCTCTTCCCGGAACTCGAAAAGCGCATCAACAACCCGACTGTCCTGCTTTCCGGTGGAGAGCAGCAGATGGTGGTTTTGGCGCGAGCATTCGCTGCCAAGCCCAAGTATTTGTTGCTTGACGAGATGTCGCTCGGTCTGGCCCCCGTGGTCTTCATGCGACTCCTGCCGGTCATCGAGCAGATCGCCAAGCAGGGCGTGGGAGTGCTCCTCGTTGAGCAGTTTGCTCATCTCGCACTCAAGATCGCATCTGACGCCATGGTGATTACCAGCGGCAAGGTTTCGTATCACGGCACGCCCAAGAAGCTCCTGAGTGATGAGGATCTCTTGCGTAAGTCGTACATGGGCTAGTCCCTGCGCGACATCTGTCAGAAAAAGCGCGTAAGGCCTGCTTGCTCGGGGAAATCTCGGGAAGCTGAACGTTTATGCTGTGGTGAGTGTCGTCCGCGTGCGGACTTCAGCACTCACACTTCTCAGGAAAAGACAGGCGGTTGGCGATGATCTCGGAAAAAGATCTGCTCGCACAGGTTCCCACGCAGCTTTACATTGACGGCTCATGGGTAGATGCCACGGGCGGCAAGACCATCCCCGTCACCGACCCGGCTACCGGTGAGGTGCTCGCGCACATTGCCGACGCCCAGCCCGAAGACGGCATTCGCTGCCTCGACGCGGCCGTAGCGGCACAAGACGCCTGGGCCCAGACTGCGCCGCGCGTGCGAGGCGAACTCCTGCGCAAAGCCTTCGAGCGCGTGCAAGAGCTCAAGGAAGAGTTTGCCCTGTTGATGACCATCGAGATGGGCAAGCCGCTGGCGGAGGCCATCGGCGAGGTCAACTACGCCTCCGAGTTCCTCCGTTGGTTTTCAGAGGAGGCCGTGCGCATCACGGGCCGCTACAGCATCAATCCGGAGAACACGGGTCGCAATATCGTCTCGTATCTGCCGGTAGGCCCCTGCTTTCTCATTACCCCGTGGAACTTTCCGCTGGCCATGGCCACGCGCAAGATTGGTCCCGCACTCGCTGCGGGCAACACCGTGGTGATCAAGCCGGCCACGCTGACCCCGCTCACCACGCTGTACTTCGTCAAGATTCTCGAAGAAGTCGGTGTACCCAAGGGCGTGGTCAACGTGTTCACCACCAGCACGTCGTCGGCACTGTCGACGCCCATCATCGCCGACCCGCGCCTGCGCAAGGTCTCATTCACGGGCTCCACACCCGTCGGCGTCACGCTCATGAAGCAGGCGGCCGAGAATGTGCTGCGCACCTCCATGGAACTCGGTGGCAACGCCCCGTTCATTGTGTTTGACGATGCCGATCTCGACAAGGCGGTTGAGGGCGCGCTTGCAGCCAAGTTCCGGAACATCGGCCAGGCCTGCACCGCAGCTAACCGCTTCATCGTGCACGAGTCTGTGGCCGAGGCGTTCGCGGCCAAGGTGACCGAGCGCGTCAAGAAGTTCCCGATTGGTCGAGGCACGGAAGACGGCGTCATCATCGGCCCGCTCATTGATGATAAGGCTGTGGCCAAGGCTGACGAACTGGTTCAAGACGCCGTTGCTCACGGTGCCACCGTCACTACGGGTGGTAAGAAAATCGACGGTCCGGGGTCGTTCTACGAGCCCACCGTCGTCACCGGCGTCACCAAGGGAAGCAAAATCCTCACCGAGGAAATCTTTGGCCCGGTGCTCTCCATCACAACGTTCTCAAGCGAGGATGAGGCCATCGACATCGCCAACAGCACCGAATACGGTCTCGCGGGTTATGTCTTCACGCAGGATCTGGCTCGCGGTCAGCGCCTCATCGAGCGTCTTCAGACGGCCATGATGGGCCTCAACGTTGGTGTGATGTCGAACGCGTCGGCACCGTTCGGTGGCGTGAAGCAGTCGGGACTGGGTCGTGAGGGTGGCGCCGAGGGAATCCTCGAGTATCTGTCGGTCAAGTACACCATGACGCCCAACCCATTTGTCTGATGTTGGGCGCAGGCCTCGAGATTTCGTAGCCGGTTGATGCCCGTTCTGATCATCCCGACCTTTGTTAGCATCGATGCGTGACCACACACCCTGACCCGTCAGATATCCGCTTTCGCACGCGCAAGTGGGTGCGCCCCGAAGACCTGAATGCCAACGGCACCCTCTTTGGCGGCAGCCTGCTCAAATGGATCGACGAAGAGGCCACGATTTACGCCATCGTTCAGATGGGTAATCGTCGTGTGGTGACCAAGATTATGTCGGAGATCAACTTCGTGGCGTCCGCGCAGGAGGGTGACATCATCGAGATGGGCCTCACGGCCACCGATTTCGGCACGTCGTCGCTCACCATGCGCGCTGAGGTGCGCAACATGATCACGCGCAACAGCATCCTCACAGTGGATCGCATCGTCTTTGTGAACCTCGGCGAAGACGGTCGCCCCGCGCCGCACGGGTACACCGAAGTTACGTTTGAGCGGGACCGCTTTCCCGGCGCTTAACTCCTCACGCCTCACGCCTAGCGTGTGACGAGGTCGCAAGAGATTCGGCACAATCGCAACCCAGTCAGGG
>CAIWRM010000226.1 GCA_903915075.1 uncultured Microbacteriaceae bacterium | reverse complement strand
GCCGCATGATTACCCCCCCCCCCCCCCCCCGCCAAATGACCAGCGAGGAGATGTCTGCCTGGTGCAGGCATGATCCGAGTTCGGCGTTGGATTACGCGTTTGGTTTGTTCAGCGCGCTATGCGTAGACGATCAAGCGCTAGTCCTCGAGCAGATCGAGGACTTGAGGCTGCGGGCAGAACTGTCTAGCGATTCAGGATGCGCTGCAGGCGCTGAATGATGGTGGCCTGCTGCTCACTCTCCAGTTGGCGGAACGTAGCGGAGAAGGCTTTGTACTCGCGCTCGACGTCAGCTGGAGGCTTAAGCGCCTCGGCTGTGTAGCGGCGCATGTCTTCCGGCTTCATCTCCAGAATGTCTGCCGCTCTGAACACGCGGCTGCCGGGAATGCCTCTGGCGATCCAGTGGTTCACGGTTTGCCCGGTGCTGCCCATCGAGCGGCCAAATTCAGCCAGCGTCATCTTGCCGGTGATGAGGGCTTTTACTCCAAGCGGATCGTCTGCCATCGCTGATACCTCCCGTGGCGCATTTACAAAAAGTATACGGGATATAGGGTCAAATTGGTATAAGGGTATCCACTTGCGATATCCACGACAGCGTGTATAGTCTCTCTCCGACGGTCATGTCGGAGGCTTCATGTTTGAAAAAATCAAAGCCGCCTGCGGTTCGCAGGCTGAGCTTGCGCGCCAGCTTGGCATCGGGGTCGCAGCTGTAACGCACTGGAAGCGCAGAGGTCGCATTCCGGCAGATCGTGTGCTCAGCATCGAGCGCATCACGAACGGTCAGGTTACCCGGCACGAGATGCGGCCGGACCTCTACCCCGTCGAGCGGGTGGCGCCATGAACCAGATCGCCATCGACTGGGAAGCCAACGCCCGACAGACCGATCCTTGGACATCCCACGCAGCAGCTGCACGCGTGCGCGAATTTGCCAGCGGCCACATCGCCATCATTCTCGACTGCCTCGAGCGGCACGGGCCTGCTACGGCTGACGAGATCGCCAGTCGCGTTGGGTTGCTTTCGCACCAGGTCAATAAGCGGTTGAGCGATTGCCAGAAGCGCGAACTGGCGAGGCCGACGGGATTGTGCCGGTTGTCGGCGAGCAATCGGCTTGAGCGAGTGTGGGAGGTGTGCGCATGAAGTGGTTTAAACACGACTCAGACGCCCACACCGACGCGAAGCTGCGCCGTGTCCGGCTGAAGTACGGCATGCAGGGTTACGGGCTGTACTGGTATTGCCTCGAACTCATCGCCCGCGGCGTCGAGAAACACCGACTCACATTTGAGCTTGAGCACGACGCAGAGCTGATCTCCGCTGACACCGGAATCAGTCGCGAGTTGGTAGAGGAAATGATGAGATTCATGGCCTCGGCGGGGCTTTTTGAGGACCGCGGCGGAATCATCACCTGCCTAAAAATGGCAAGCAGAACAGACGAGTACACCGCAAAGATGCTCGCTAATCGTAAATCTGTCCCGATAGTGTCGGGACAAACTCCCGACAGTGTCGGGATAAAGTCCGCTCTATTAGAAGAGAAGAGACGAGAAGAGAAGAAACTTAAAGAGACATCTTGCGATGTCTCGCGCGCCCGCAAAGCGCCTCGGTTTTCACCACCCACCGCCGAAGACGTGGACCGCTATTGCCGGGAGACCGGCCACCACATCGACGCCGAACGCTTCATCGACCACTACGCATCAAACGGCTGGCGTGTCGGCAAAGTCCCGATGAAGTCGTGGCAGCACGCCGTGGCCGGCTGGTGGCGACGCGACCAGGACAAAGCCATCCCGCGTGGCGGCACGCGTGCGCGATCAATCGCCGAAGACCTAACCGACCGGAGCTGGGCATGACCAAAGCAAAACCGCGAATTACCGACGCCGACATCGAGCCGCCGCAATTGATCGATTCCACCGACATCGCCGGAGACGTTGAACGGTTTCTGGCAGCCGGTGGCCGCATCGACCGGCCAGAGTTTCGGCGGGATCGGTGCGAAGTGTCCGACGGTGATTCGGCACGCACCAGGCGCAGGTGGCAGATCAACCAGATGCCGCCCGAGCTGAGAGAGTTTCAACAACGTGGGGGATCGAAGAAGTGACTGACAAAGTTTTCGTGAATGGCATGGTCGTGAAGCGCAACGACAACGCGCCGGAGTACGTGCTGGCCAACCTGTCCATCAAGCGCACCGACCTGATCGAGTTCCTGCGCCAGCAGGACAGCGACTGGCTGAACGTGGCGCTGAAGCGTGCCAAGTCCGGCAAGTGCTACGCCGAGCTGGATACGTGGAAGCCGACGGAGAAGCTGGCAGACGTCGCGCGCGGGCCGGCAGCGCCTGACGACGAAATCCCGTTCTGAGCACCGACAAATGGCCGCGCCAGCACGCCATGGACATCGCCAACCTGCCCACGCGGGAGATGCGTGCGGAAGCGTTGGCGCGCGTGCCCGATGCATGGCGGGAGCTTGTTCAGGCGCACGTCATCAACGCGTTCCGGCTGCGGGCCGTACAGCGTGAAAGCTATCTTCGTGAAGAGTCACGACGGCTTGCGGCCAGCCAGCGACGAAGCCGTGCGGGTTCTCGCGCGGTACCGCGCCGGTGACGAAGTCCTGCTTGAGCACAAGCGCGGGCGCAGCGCGGGAAACCACCGCCGATTCTTCGCGTTTGTGTCCACCACGTTCGACTGGCAGGACGTCTACGACGAGATCGAGATCTGGCGGAAAGTGCTGGAAATCGCTGCCGGCCACTTCGACCTGGTCATCGACAAGCACGGCGAGACCCACTACTGGCCGCGGTCGATTGCGTGGGACGAGCTGGACGAAGACGAATTTCGCGCACTGTTTTCCAAAGTCGTGAACGCGTACCTGGGGCGGTTTGGCGCCGGGCTGAACGACGCGCAGATCAATCT
>CAIWRM010000225.1 GCA_903915075.1 uncultured Microbacteriaceae bacterium | reverse complement strand
GGCTACAGCGGCGACGACCTCAGACTTGTTGAGAGCCATAATGTGTCCTCCTGGACTTATTACTTGGGAACGAGCGCCTCATTCGGCCGTCTCATTTGCCCTCCCGGGTGGGAAGGCACCCCAAATTTACCAAGAAGACTTCGTAATTCCCGGCAATTCGCCATGGTGTGCCATATCGCGGAATCGGACACGTGAAATGCCAAATTTCGTGAGAACACCGCGGGGACGGCCGTCGATGGCGTCGCGGCTGCGCACGCGAATCGGCGATGCGTTGCGAGGGAGCTTCTGCAGACCCACGCGAGCAGCTTCGCGCGACTCGTCGGTGCCGGCCGGGTCGACCAGCGCCTTCTTCAGCGCTGCACGCTGAGCGGCGTAGCGCTCAACAATAACTTTGCGCTGCTCGTTACGGGCAATCTTGCTCTTCTTAGCCATTTAGCGCTCCTCGCGGAATTCCACGTGCTGACGCACGACGGGGTCGTACTTCTTCAGTACGAGACGGTCAGGGTTGTTGCGGCGGTTCTTGCGGGTGACATAGGTGTAGCCGGTGCCAGCCGTAGAGCGCAGCTTGATGATGGGACGAACGTCCTGTGCCTTAGCCATTAGATCTTCTCCCCACGTGCGAGCAGATCCTTAACGACCGACTCGATGCCGCGCGCGTCAATAACCTTGATGCCCTTAGCCGACAGCGTCAGCGTGACGTTGCGACGAAGCGACGGAACGAAGTACGTCTTCTTCTGGATGTTCGGATCGAAGCGACGCTTGGTGCGTCGGTGCGAGTGCGAAATGTTGTGTCCAAAGCCGGGAGTGGCTCCGGTCACCTGACAGTTTGCTGCCACGAGTGATTCCCTTCACTACCGCGACGCCACCGGATGATGACATCGCCCAAGATCTCTTGTCTGCGCCCGCGGTGGGGAGCCTCACGGCTCTCCGATGCGAACACTGCTGCGCAAGGGTTTTTGCACAGCCGGTTTACGAGTCTACGCGCACGATGCGCAAATGCCAAAAACGTCGACGACGTGGTGGGCGTCGGTGAACCCGTGGGTCGAGGCGACCGCCTGTGCCCACTGTTCTACGGCGTCTGCTTCAATCTCAACGGTTTTTCCGCACGTGCGGCAGATCAAGTGGTGGTGGTGGCGAGTCGTACTGCACGCGCGATAAAGGTTTTCGCCATCGGGCGAGGTGAGAACATCGGCCCGGTCGTCATCGACAAGTGAGGCGAGGTTTCGATACACCGTGGCAAGACCGAGAGTATCCCCCTCAGCCTTGAGCCGACCGTGCAGAGTCTGTGCGGAGACAAATCCGACGCTGTGGGCCAGGGCAGATGCGACCGCATCTCTTTGCCTCGTGTTTCGTCTCACGCTACGACCTCCCCGCGCAGGCGACGCGGCACCCATCGCCCCACGATGAGGGCCACGCCCAAAAACGCCGTGGCAACGAGAGCGATGCTTGCTCCGGCGCTAATTGAAAATTCGCGCGACAGCAGCAGGCCGAGAATTCCGGAAGCCACCGACAGCGTTGGTGCAATCACCAGCATGACGCCCAACCGGGCGGTGAGGGCCCGGGCCGCCGCCGCAGGAGCCGCAATGAGAGCAATCGTGAGAATTGCACCGACCGCGGGCATGGTCACCACCACGGTGATGGTGGTAAGCACCATAATCAGGGCGTCCATGGCGGCCGGCTCGTAACCGAGTCCGCGATATCCCTCGGGGTCAAACATTGCGAACACCACATGCTTGCCGGCAAAACCGAGAGCCAGCAGCGTGAGGACCAGGGCGATGGCGGCGAGAGCCCCATCGGTTGTGGTTACCGAGAGAACCGAGCCAAACAGGAGCGCCGTCATGTCGACCGGCACCGACGAACCAAACGCCTGAGCTAGCGCTCCGGCTGCGAAACCTCCCGCGAGGAGCACGCCCGAGGCCGCGCCCGCGCCCCCCGGAGTGATTCGGCCGATGAGGGTGATGGTGCCCACGATGAGAGCACACGCCACCACAGCGCCCACCTGCATCGAGAAACCCAGCAAAATTCCGATGACCGCTCCGGGAAAAGTGGCGTGCGTGAGTGCCTGCGCAAAGAGAACGCGCTTACGCAGCACCACGAAGGTTCCCACGAGCCCGGTGAGGACGCCCACAATTGTGATCACGATGAGCGCTCGATCAAAGTAACTCATCGCAACCGCCCCGCTATCGGCCGGCGCAAGATGACGAACAAGAGCAGCGCGAGGAGATAGGAAGCCACGAACACCGCGGCAATCGCCGCGCCCGGGGGAATGGGAATGTCGAGTCCAACCGACAGCGTAAATGCGCCCGCCAGGCCGGCGAGCCCGCCGATGACGGCGAAACTGAGAGCAATCGCAAACAGCGAGGTAAGCCGGCGAGCCCACACGCGAGCCAGTGCCCCCGGCACAATCAAAATCGCAATGACGAGGAGATTGCCCACCGCAATCGATGCCGAGACGACAACGAGTGCGATGGCCACATTGAGCGCGAGATCAACAAGGGTCACCCGGTAGCCCGCGGCCCGGGCCGCATCCCGGTCGAAGGCTGTCATCACTTGAGCTCGGACGGTCGAGAGAACGGTAGCAATCGCCAGCAGGCTAATCACGGCCGTCGCCACAACCTCGGTGATGGAGACCGTAAACAGGCGACCAAAGAGCAATTGTTCGAGTTGACCGGCGGCATCGTCGGACCTGCTCACAATAATCACCCCCACGCTAAACATGGCCACAAGGACCACCGCGACGGCGGCATCGGAGGAGACGCCGCGCCGCGCCAGCAGACTCAGAAACACCGTGGCCGCGGCGGCGGCAATCGCCGCGCCCCAGAACAACCCCCCCGCACCGGCAAAGGCAACACCGGCCGCTACGCCGGGGAAAACCGCGTGGGTCAGTCCGTCGGTGAGGAACTCGAATCCGCGCAGGTTGACGAATACGCCCACCACGCCGGCCGTGATGCCCAGCGTCACGAGCACAATGACCGCCCGCACCATGAAGGGCATGGTCCAGAAGTTCAGAAGCAGATCGAGTGTGATCACTAGTGATCGTGTCCGGGAATCACGACGCGGTGCTCGTCGACCTCAACCTGCACGTCACCGAAGGCCCCCTGCAGATTTTCGAGCGTGAGTACCTCGTCGGTTGCCCCAAAAGCTACCTGCGTGCCCGCGAGGAGCAGAACCTTGTCGCATACGTCCCGCGCCAGATCGAGGTCGTGGGTGGTGACCACAATGGTGACGCCACGCATTTTGAGTTCGCGGAGCGTGGTGAGCAGGGCGGCTCGGTTGGGCTGATCGAGCCCGTTAAAGGGTTCGTCGAGTAGCAGCAGTCGTGGCTTTGCGGCGAGCGCGCGGGCCAGCAGCCCGCGCTGCTGTTGGCCGCCCGACAGGGCACCGAAGCGCGCGCTGGCACGAGCGGTCAGGCCCGTCATCTCAAGAGCCTCGTTGACGGCAAGGCGGTCGATGGCTCGGGCAAAGCGCCAGAAGCCGATGCGACGGTAGCGACCCATCATCACAACCTGACGCAGGCTGATCGGGAAGTTGGGTTCGGTCGATTCCTGTTGCGGCAGGTAACCGATTCCCTCGGTCACGCCCGGTCGCCGTTGGTGACCAAAAATCTTGAGGCTGCCATCGGCCAGGGGGAGAAGCCCCAGAAGGCCTCGCAGCAGGGTAGACTTTCCCGACCCGTTGGGTCCGATGAGGGCTACGGCCTCGCCGGCGAATGCCTGCATGGTCACGTGATCGAGTGCCATGACACCCTCGTAGGCAAAGGCCGCATTGATGAGCTCGACCACGGGGCCGGTTCCCCCGTCATCGCCCCGTTCGCGCTTGGGGCGCGGCTCATTCTCAGGGGCAGGGTCACTCATGGCGTGAGTCCTTCCGGCAGCGGGGGCACGGTGCCACCCCAGGCGGTCACCAGAACCGTGACGTTGTGGATGGTCGCGCCAATGTAGGTGGCGCCTGCTGTGCCCTCGGCTCCCAGTGAGTCGGCGTAGAGCGCCTCCTCTCCTGAGTACACGGCCACCCCTGCCTCGCGCGCAATGGTCGTGGCTAGCTTGTCCGACAGCGTGCTTTCGCTGAATACGGCGATAGCCCCCGCCTGCTTAATCTCCTCGATGAGGGCGTCAATCTCTTGGGCGCTGGGCTCCGAATTGTCGTCCAGGCTGGGCATTATTGAGCCGACGTAGGTGATTCCGTAGGCATCCACAAAATAGCCCAAGGCATCGTGGTTGGTGATGAGAAGGCGGTTCTCCGGCGCGACAGAAGCAAACGCCTCTGTGGCCCAGTTATCCAGCAACGTCAGCTTCTCAAGATAATCGACGGCATTCTGGTAAAACTTCTCTGCCAGGTCGGGACGAGCGTCGCTCAACCCCCGCACAATGTTGTTGACCATAACCGCAGCGTTCCTTGGTGACGTCCACACGTGGGGATCTTTTGCGTCATTTTCTTCGGCAGCCACTTCCTCGGCTGCATGCTCGTCGGCGTGCTCCCCCTCGTGCTCGTGAGTCCCCTCTTCGAGCACAATGCCGTCGGTGGCAACAATCACGTCTCCCGAGAAGGCGCCGGCATCCATGAGGTCTTGCAGCCACGGCTCAAGGCCCACGCCATTGGCGACCAGTGCTTCTGCCTCGCCGACATCCAGAAGGTTTTTGGCCGACGGGTCGAACTGATGCGCGGATGCGTTGGCCACGACAAGGCCAGTGACAAATCCGTCCTCCCCGACAACCGCTGAGGTGAAGTCGGCGAGCTGAGTGGTGGTTGCGACCACCCTCATTCCCTCGTCGGGGCTTGGCGCAACGGAGGCGCTACAGCCGGTGACCGCAAACGCGGCGGCCACGGCGAGTGCGGTGATGGTGAGGGTGCGTGCTCTCCGTGCGCGTGAAAAACGAGACGGCTGAGTTCCGAGTGTCATGCTCTCAAACTACGTCTTATTGAGAATGATTGTCAATACGGATTTCGTGGGCGGGCGTAACATCGTCGTGTGGCTGTTCCCAAAGTTCTCCTGTACTACGCCTTCACCCCGTTGGCCGACCCCGAGGCCGTGCGCCTGTGGCAGCGCGACCTGTGTCGCTCGCTCAACCTCCGCGGGCGCATCCTCATTTCTCGACACGGCATCAACGGGACGGTGGGCGGCGAGCTGCGCGACGTCAAGCGCTACCTGCGCACCACGCGGGAATTCGCCGGCTTCGCGGGCATGGACGCGAAGTGGAGCGAAGGCTCACCCCTCGACGACAAGGGCTTGAGCACCGACTTCCCCAAGCTGAGCGTGAAGGTGCGCGACGAGATCGTGAGTTTTGGTGTGCCCGAGGAGATTGTGGTCGGCGCCGACGGCATTCAGGGTGGCGGCACCAAGCTGAGCCCGTCTGAGCTCGAAGCCCTCGTGTCCGAACGCGACGTGGTCTTCTTTGACGGGCGCAACGCCTTCGAGGCTGAGATTGGCCGATTCCGCGATGCCGTCATCCCCGATGTGCGCACCACGCGCGACTTCGTTGCCGAGCTCGACAGCGGCAAGTACGACCACCTCAAGGACAAGCCCGTAGTGACGTACTGCACCGGAGGAATCCGTTGCGAGGTGCTCACACCCCTCATGAAGGCCCGCGGCTTCACCGAGGTGTATCAACTCGACGGCGGTATCGTGAGATACGGCGAGCACGCCGGAAACGACGGGCTATGGGAGGGTTCGCTCTACGTATTCGATGGGCGCATGTCGATGGACTTCGCTCCCGGTGCCGCGCTACTCGGCACGTGCACGCTGTGCGGAACCGCAACCAACCACACGGTCAACTGCCACGAGTCCTCGTGTCGCGTGCAGCTAGTGTGCTGCGGGGAGTGTGAGCGCGCAACGAGTGCGGGATGCTCAGTGCATCAGGCTGCGGCCTGAGGGGCGAAGGCTAGGCCGAGGCGAGCGCGTACTCGATGAGCAGGTCGACAAGAGCGTCGATGTCTTGCTCTTCGGCAATAACGTCAATCCGAACACCGTGCGTCCGCGCATCGCGCGCGGTTCGGGGGCCCATGGCCGCGGTGAGGGTGATTTCGGGGATGTTGCCAAACTGGTAAGCGATCTGTTCGGCAACGGTGCCCGAGGTCACAAGCAGAATGTCGAACTCGCCGTCTTTCACATCCTCAACGATTTCGGCATCAACTTCGATGCCGACCGTGCGATAGGCAACGACCGACTGAACGTCGTGGCCGATACGGCGCAGGCCGTCGGTGAGGATCGGAATCGACTGCTCCGAGCGGATCGTGAGCACCTTGAGGGGAATGATCCCGCCGGTTGCCTCCGCCCACTGCTCGAGCATGGCCTGGACGGTGTTCTCTTCCACCGGCACGAGGTCCGCGCGATAGCCCGCAGCTGCGAGTGCCGCGGCGGTGGTCTCACCCACCGCGGCTACTTTGGTTGCCGAAGGAATGATGGCTCGATAGGCCGCCACCACGTCGACGGTTGTCGCGCTCGAGAAGGTGACCACGTCGAAGGTGCCCGCAGCAAGACTGTTGAGCGCCTCCTGCAGTTCGTCGGCGTTCTCAGTGACAACGTAGTTTGTCATGGGGGCAATGACGGTGGCCGCTCCCTGCGCCCGAAGCGCCGAGGCAACCTGGTCGCCCCAGGGTCCGCCGCGCGGAATGAGAATGCGTTGGCCGCCCAGGGGGCGTGTCTCGATGGGTGCGGTGTGGGGCATAAGTGTCTCTCGTCTCAAAGGCGGGACACAGATGAGTGGCCCGGCGCGCAAGGGGAATACTCCGTGAGGGCAAGGCACTGTGCCGGCCCACGCGGGATGTCATCGTTGACGAGTCAGCGTGATTAACGCTTCGACGTGATTTTAACCACGACATAGGCCGTAACGCCAATCGCGGCAACCACTCCAGCCGCAATTCCCGCCAAAAGCACGGGGTTCTCGCGGCGAAGAGTCTGCACGCGGCGACCAAAACGTCGCGACGCCTTGCCCAGTTGCTTGGGAATGTTGACCTTGTCCTCGAGGGCGTCGAGCGTCGACGCCAGTTGCGCCCGAGTTTGTGCTCGGTGAGCGCGCAACTGTTCCAGCTTCATCGACGACACGTCGGTTCGCGTGCGGTTCGCGCCGGATGTTCGTACCGATGCGTTAGCGGGCGTTCTGGTCAAAGCGACCCTCCCCCTTCAGTGCGTGAGCGTCCTCGATGAGGGCGTCAAAGGTTTCGGTGGGCAACGGTGGGCTGCCCTTCTTGAACGTGCTCACCCCGGCGGCAAGCAGGATGATCATGAGGACGAGGAGTGCGCCCGAGACAACCAGGGCAGCCAGCCACGCGGGCATGATGAGCGCGAGGCCGAGGATGGCCGCCGCGATGAGCGTGCCGAGAAGAAAGAGGCCGAGCGTGGCGGCCATCGAGATGAGCAGGGCGCCCAGCCCGAGCTTCTTGAGCTTGCGACCCATCTCGCGCTTGAACTCTTCGAACTCAATGCGCACGAGCTCGAGGAGAGTCGCGGGCAGTTCCCGGAGCAGCGCAAAGAGTGAGCGTGACTCTTCGCGTTCAGAAGAACGCGGGGGCGTATTTGCGGACACCTAGGCTCCCGGGGTGGCTTTCGGAGTCCGTGGCTTGGCGGTGGCGCGGGCGGCCGCCGCGGCATCGGGCTTGATTGTCGTGATGGGTCCCGTCATGGGTGAGGTGCCGCGAAGAGCCGGTTCTGCGGTGGGCTTGCGTGTTGCCGGCGTCGCCCCGGAGCGGCTTGCCGTCGTGGCGGATTCGCCCGACACCTGAGCGATGACCTTGCGCGCTTGGGCGACAGCCTTATCGGCAACATCGGCGACAGCGTCTTGAGCCTGTCCGGCGGCCCACTGAACGGGCTCCGACTCCCACACATTCTTGGCGGCCAGTTTGATCTGCTCGTAGCGCTGACGCCCGGCACGCGTGCCGAGAATGTAGCCCACGGCCAACCCCGCGACAAAAAGAAGTTTGCCCCTCATTGGTGACTCCCATCGAATATTCCCAGACGCGCATATGCGCCTGCGTCAAGCCTAGCCCCCTAGGTCGACCGGGCCTACCGGCGGTTTTTCAGCGCGAGACAGCAGGGCCTGCCGAACGAGGCCTGCGGCCTCCCGCGATGCCGGTAGGGCCGTGGACAAGCTGGGTGCGCGGTCGCTCACGCCCACAACCCCGGCCGGCAGGCTGGTGGAGGAGACGCTCTCGAGATACTCACGGCTGGCCAACAGTGCCGATACCGCAACAGGCTGCGCCCGAGCAGCCGCCAGCACAAATGTGAGGGTGGCGTCGTCGTCCGGCGCGGCACCCGCCACCACCTCCACTGCGCTCACCCGGTGACGCGTCACAGCAAAGTAGTCGAGCCGCTCGTGAAGAGCTGCCCGCAGCGCGGACATTCCCCCGGCCACCTCGACCCGCTGCACCACCGCTGGGTCGGCTGCCATCATCTCGATCACACCGAGTGTGAGCGACCCCACCCGGGTGGTTGCTTCGCCGAGCCCCGGAACAAGGTCGACCACGTCGACATCGGAGCTGATGCCGAGGTCGCTTTCTAACCGAGGTTGCACGAGCAGACGCAGCGCGCGGGCGCCCAACCGGCGGTGCACGAGTCGGTGCAGACTGCGCTCGTTACCGATGCTCATAATGGGCATGAGTCGGTCGAGATAGATGCGCCATGCCCCGCGCCAGCCCAGCGCTCCGCGCACGCTCGTGGAGAACGGGTTGCCCGGAATGCCGTAGATGTTTTCTTCGCCACGCGGTGGTTCCTGGATTGTTATCGCGAGCCCAAGGTCGGAACACAGTTGGGCAACCGTGCCACCCGCGTTGCTCGGCGCATCACCGAGCTCGGCGTCGGGAAGTTCCAGCACGATCACGCGAAGTCCGATGCGAGCACACGCCCACGCCGCCACCAGGGCCGCCGGGTCACGCGAGACCACGGCAACATCAAATCGTTCTCGTGCGTTCTTTGGCATGCACTAATCCTGCGTCACAAAAACTTTCGCGCCCAGCGAGCAGCCGCCCTAAGAGCCCATCAGCGCCGTGGCCATGAATGCCGGCAGGTCGGCCATCGGGATTCGCTCCTGAGACATCGTGTCGCGGTGTCGCACCGTGACGGCTTTGTCTTCGAGGCTGTCGAAGTCCACCGTGATGCAGAACGGCGTGCCGATTTCATCCTGTCGGCGGTACCGTCGCCCAATAGCGCCGGCATCGTCGAAGTCGATGTTCCACGACTGACGCAACTGCGTGGCCAGTTCGCGGGCAATCGGCGACAGCTCCTCATTGCGCGACAGGGGGAGAACGGCTGCTTTGACGGGGGCCAAGCGGGGATCCAGCTTGAGCACCGTTCGCTTGTCGATTTCACCCTTCGCGTTCGGAACCTCTTCTTCGGTGTAGGCGTCAACCAAGAACGCCATCAGCGACCGGGTCAGGCCGGCTGCCGGCTCGATCACGAAGGGCACCCAGCGCTCGTTCTTGGTTTGGTCAAAGTAGGACAGATCTTTGCCCGAGTGCTCTGAGTGGGTCTTGAGGTCGAAGTCAGTGCGGTTGGCAATGCCCTCGAGCTCGCCAAACTCCGAGCCGGTAAACCCAAAGCGGTACTCGATGTCGACCGTGCGCTTGGAGTAGTGCGAAAGCTTTTCTTTGGCGTGCTCGAAGAGGCGCAGGTTTTCGGGATCGATGCCGAGTTCCACGTACCAGGCCAATCGGAGGTCAATCCAGTACTGGTGCCAGTCTTCGTCGGTACCTGGCTCGACGAAGAACTCCATCTCCATCTGCTCGAACTCGCGCGTGCGAAAGATGAAGTTACCGGGCGTGATTTCGTTACGGAAGCTCTTGCCGATTTGGCCGATGCCGAACGGCGGCTTCATGCGCGCCGACTGGAGCACGTTAGCAAAGTTCACAAAGATGCCCTGGGCCGTTTCGGGGCGCAGGTAGTGCAATCCGGCCTCGTCATCGACCGGGCCGAGGAACGTCTTGAGAAGCCCCGAGAAGGCCCGTGGCTCGGTCCACGAATCCTTGTTGCCGCAGTTGGGGCAAGGCACGCCGGCGAGGCCGCCCTCGGGTGCGCGGCCCTTGCGCTCTTCAAATTCCTCAATCAAGTGGTCTTCGCGAAAACGACGGTGACAGCTCGTGCACTCAACCAGCGGGTCACTAAAGACCTCGACGTGACCAGATGCTTCCCACACCTGGCGGGGCAGAATGACGCTCGAGTCGAGGCCCACCACGTCGTCGCGAGACTGGACCATGGCCCGCCACCACTGACGCTTGATGTTCTCTTTGAGGGCGACTCCCAGGGGTCCGTAGTCCCACGCGGAACGCGATCCGCCGTAAATCTCACCGGCCTGATAGACAAATCCGCGGTTCTTGGCCAGCGCGATGACAGCATCGAGTTTTGAGGTGGGCGCCATGACCCAATCCTATTCGTCGGCCGTTGGCCTGCCGGGCAAGCCGACGGCGGTCGGGGCTGCGCGCTGGCGTTCCGAGCTGGCTACCAGATCGTGACGCGCTGATCCTCGTCAAGCCAGAGAGCGTCGCTCGGGTGCACATCGAACGCCGAATAGAACGCATCGATGTTGCGCACAATCTGATTGCAGCGGAACTCGGGCGGTGAGTGCGGGTCGATGGCCAGTAGCCTCAGGGTCTCCTCGTCACGAGCGATCTGCTGCCACGACTGGGCCCACGACAGGAAGAAGCGCTGTGCACCCGTGAGGCCGTCAATCACCGGTGGCTCGGCGCCGCCGAGTGCGATTTGATAGGCCTTCCAGGCGATAGCCAGCCCGCCGAGGTCACCGATGTTCTCGCCAATGGTCAGCTCACCGTTGACACTGTGGCCGGGCGTCGTTTTCGGTTCGAGCGCGTTGTACTGCTCGATCAGCACGGCCGCGCGCTTGTCGAACTGCTCGCGGTCGTGTTCGGTCCACCAATCGGTGAGTTTGCCATCGCCGTCGAATCGCGATCCCTGGTCGTCGAATCCGTGGCCGATCTCGTGGCCGATCACAGCACCGATGGAGCCGTAATTGGCCGCGTCGTCCCACTCGGGACTAAAGAAGGGCGGCTGCAGAATGGCGGCCGGAAACACAATCTCGTTGAATCCGGGGTTGTAGTACGCGTTCACGGTCTGCGGTGTCATGAACCACTCGTCGCGGTCAATTGGCTTTCCGATCTTTCCCAGTTCACGCCTCATCTCAAACTCGGCAATGTTGCGCACGTTATCCATGAGGTCGTCTGGCGTAATCTCGAGCGCCGAGTAGTCGCGCCACTTCACGGGGTAGCCCACCTTGGGCGTGAACTTATCGAGCTTCTCAAGGGCACGCTTCTTGGTCGCCGGGCTCATCCAGTCAAGCGCGTTAATCGAGTCGCGGTAAGCCTCGATGAGGTGAGTGACGAGAACATCCATCGATGCCTTGGCTTCTTCGGGAAAGTGTCGAGCCACATAGATCTGCCCCACGGCCTCCCCCATCGCACCCTCAACCAGCGAGACGCCGCGCTTCCAGCGCTCGCGCTGCTGCGGGGTTCCCGTAAGCGTGCGGCCGTAGAAGTCGAAGTTCGCCTCATTGAACGCGGCCGGCAGATAAGGCGCGGCAGAGTGCACCACCTGCCAGATCAGCCACGCCCGCCAGTCCTCGAGGCGCTCGGGGACGAGCAACGCACCCAGGCCCTCAAAAAAGCTGGGCTGGCGAACCACAACGGTCTCAAAGGTGGCCTCGTCGACGCCGAGCGCAATGCGCCACAGGTTGAAGTCGGGCTTGTGGTCAGCGGGCGAGTTGGCGGCTGCGAGGGCGCACGTCTCGGCCCACGAGAGCGGGTTATAGGTAGCCAAGCTGTCGCGACAGCGCACGTTGTCCCAGTGCACAGCGGCGATATCGCGCTCGAGGTCATAGACCCGCTGTGCGCGCACCGGAGCCGACTCATCAAAGTCAAAGGTGGGCAAAGATTCGGCAGCAAGCTCGAACATGCGCTGAATGTGTGACACGTACGCCTCGCGAATCGGCGCAAAGCTTTCTTCGCGAAAGTAAGACTCGTCGGGCAGGCCGATGCCGCCCTGTTCGGCAAAGACGAGATAGCGATGCGGGTCGCCGGGGTCATTGTCGACGAACAACTGAACGAATCCACCCACGCCGTGGCGCTCGAGCCGACCCACGGCGTCAAGCACAGCTGAGATACTCGCCACGTTCGACGCAAAGGCGATCTGCGACTCAATCGGCGCGAGGCCGCGAGCATCAATCGCGGCGGTGTCCATGAAGCTTGAGTAGAGATTGCCCACCTTGCGCTCCGCCGCATCAGCAGCCGCCTTCTGGGAATCCTGAATGATGTCGCGCACTGCTTCTTCGGCGCGCTCGTGCAGTACGTGGAACGATCCGTAGCGCGCCTTGTCGGCGGGAATCTCGGTGCGGCGCATCCACTTGCCCGTGACGTGCTCAAAGAGATCATCTTGGGGGCGCACTTCGGGGTCGAGTTCGTCAATGTCGATGCCGGAGAGAGGGCGAGCAGCTGTCATGCTCCCCAGCCTAGGCAACCGTGGCACCGTGCGCACATTACTGTTGCTTTCGTGAGCGTCGCGTCTTTTTCTCAACCCTCGGCCGGTGGTAAGTGGCAACCCGTGATGTTCGACATGGACGGAACGCTTCTCGACTCGGCACCTGCCGTGATGGGTCGGCTGCGGGACACCATGCGCCATTTTGATGTTGAACCTCCCGCCGAGACGGAGCTGCGCCACCTGATTGGACCCCCGACGCCACAGGCGCTGAGTGGCTATCTGCCCCCTGCTCTCATCGAGGAAGCGCTGACCTTCTACCGTTCACTCGTCGCGCGCGAGGGGCTCGAGAACATGAGCCTCTTCGCGGGAATACCCGAGGCGCTGGCGCAGCTCCAGGCCCACGGCGTTCCCCTGGCCGTCGCCACGAGCAAGCTGCAGAATGAGGCCGAGCGAATCGTCGCTGATTTTGGGATTGGTCAGTATTTCACGGCAATTGTGGGGGCGTCTCCCGAGCGTGCCTCAAAGGCCGACGTTGTTGCCCACGCGCTCGGCCAACTGGAAACTGAATCAACCCACGCGCCGCTGATGGTGGGCGACCGCCTGTGGGACATCGAGGGGGCAGCAGTTCATGGCGTACCCACCCTTCTCGTTTCGTGGGGATATGCGCGCGCAGAAGAGTTCGACCTCGCTATCGCACGTGTGGACTCGCCCGATCAACTCGTCTCTTTTGTCTTGAGAACGGTCGCCTAGCATGCGTCTCGTCATCGCCACGTGCTCGGTGGACTACAGCGGGCGCCTCAACGCGCACCTGCCTCTCGCCACTCGCGTTCTGATGCTCAAACAGGACGGCAGCCTGCTGGTGCACTCCGATGGCGGGTCGTACAAGCCGCTGAACTGGATGTCGCCGCCGTGCTTTCTCACCGTGCACGAACCGGATGACGACCTTGTTGCTCAGGGCGTTTCGCAGGTGTGGCAAGTGACTCAGGCCAAGACCTCGGACATGCTCGTGGTGGCCATCCACGAGATCCATGGCGAGTTGGAGCACGAACTCGGCGAGGATCCCGGGCTCATCAAGGACGGCGTGGAGGCGCACCTTCAGCGCCTGCTCGCCGACAACATCGAGGAGCTGGGCGACGGCTACACGCTCGTCCGGCGAGAGTTCATGACGGCCGTTGGCCCGGTAGACGTGCTGGCCCGCGATGCGGACGGCAACACCGTGGCCGTAGAGATCAAGCGTCGCGGAGACATTGATGGCGTGGAACAACTCACGCGCTACCTCGAGCTGCTCAATCGTGACCCGCACTATGCGCCGGTCACCGGTGTCTTTGCGGCCCAGGAAATCAAGCCGCAGGCGCGCAAGCTCGCTGACGACCGCGGCATTCGTTGCCTGGTGCTCGACTACGAACGGCTCAAAGGTGTGGACGATTCCCAGGGGCGCCTCTTCTAAAGGCAGACGCCGTCGGACTGCGGCACCTTGCTAACGGAGCGACGCAGCAGACTGCCTCCTCTTGCCGGCAGTGGCAACCACTAGGGCAACGACCATCACGACCGCTCCGGCAAGGATTGACACGATGTCGATCGCCGTCTGCGGAAAAAACACGTCGGACAAAACTGCGGCCAGGATCTGTCCCATTGTGGTGGCCAAGCTCGTGACGAGAGCGCCCGTGTGCCTGATTGCCCATGCTGTCATTGCCACGAAAAAGACGCCACACAGGCCGCCGAGGTAAAGCCACCCGTCGGTGGGATAGGTCGCGGGCACCCCTTGGACGAGCGAATAGATGCCGGCACCGATTGCGAGGACTCCCGTGCCCACGAGAAAGTTGAGCACCGTGGGTGTGAGTGGTGTTCGGGCGACGACCGCCATGCTTCCGTTGGCAACCTGCTGCCATGCCACGAGTGCGCCGAAAACGAGGGGCAAGATGAGAAAAAGAAGTGCCTCGGTCTGGCCCAATCGTCCCAGGACTGAAATGAACACGGCCACCACCGCCAAAACCACGCCCACGGTTCGTTGCGCCGTGTAGGGACGACGGCCGCCGGGACCGATTCCTCCCGCATCAAGAACGTAACTGCCGATAGTGAGACCGCACACGAAAGTGATGGAAAACAGCGCCACCCCCGTCATGCCGACTACGAGCGATTGTGAAAAGACAAACGCGGCACCGCTGGCGCCCGCCAGTGTGAAAATCCAAGCGGTGCGCTTCTCACGAAGAGAGGCGAGGAGCAGACGAAATCCCGTCTGTGTTCTACGCGAAAGTGCAAGATACGTCAGGAGAACAATCGTTCCCGAACCAAACGAGATAAATGCGGTGAGCGGGGCATCATCAATTCGCGTCGACAGTTCGCCGTTGATGCGCGACTGTATGGCCATGAAACCTCCGGCAAGCAACGCCACCGATACCGACACCCAGTTGGGAACTCGGCGCGGAGTCGGAGGCGGAGTGGAAGTCACCTGCACAGACTAGCCTCTGGCGTTTTCTGCATGCGAAAAAGGGCCCCGGCGTGCTCGCCGGGGCCCCTCTTCAGATTGTGTGAAGTTACATTGTCACGTTCACGGTAAACGTGACGGTCTCGCCAGAAACCGAGTTCGTGAGGGTGACGTCGGTCGTGCCCTCGGCTACCGGCGTGAGGCCGGGAACGAAGGTTGCACTGCCGTCGGTACCGCCCTCGGTGAACTCAACCACACCAGCTTTTGAGAACTCAGCGGTCCAGTCGGCTTCGGAACCATCCGCAACATTGAGGTACCCCATGGAGTTCATCGGGATGTCGTAGGTGTTTCCGTTTGCCTCAGCAACGGGGATCTGGATGGGCGAGACAACATTCATTTCCTCTGACGACTCGTTGGGTGCAGGAGTGGCGTTGGAGCATGCGGTCAGGCCGCCGACGGCGGCAAAGGCGATAGCTGCAACAGCACCTACGCGGACGAAGTTCTTGTTCATGATTCTCTCTTTTCATTTCTTGTACTCGAGTGAGCACGTTAGCGTCTTCAGATTATGTGATGCGGCAGTCGCCACACTGTGCGTGGTCTGAGCATTGCCTGAGCGTTTAGTGAATGAAAATCAAAGAAATAACCCCCGATAAAAACCGGGGGTTATCGTTCGTGCGCGAGGGGGGACTTGAACCCCCACGCCCTTGCGGGCACTGGCACCTGAAGCCAGCGCGTCTGCCATTCCGCCACTCGCGCGAACAGATACTGACGCTATCACGCGCCTGCCACGAGCGCACACTCGCGCCCTAGAGATCGAGCGTCAACTCCGGGGTGCGCGAGCGCGAGACGCACGGATACATGATGTGTAGCGCATCCTTTTCTTCGTCGTCCATAATCGAGTCGAGGTGCTCGGGCTGACCGTCGAGCACGCGAACTTCGCACGTGCCGCAGAGGCCTTTCTTGCAGGAGCCCAGAATGGGCACGCCGTCACGCACAAGGGCGTCCAGGAGCGACTCGTCGGCAGCCGCCACGACCTGCCGCTTCGACTTTTTGAGGTTCATGACCACCGAACTCACGACGTCGGCAATTCGCTCCACGGCCACAAATCGTTCGAGGTGCATGCTCGCCTCGGGAACATGTGCGGCCACCGTACTCATGAGGGCCTCGGGGCCACAGCAGTAAACCTCCGCGCCCGGCGCTGCCACCAGGGACTTGATGTCGGGATCGGCCTGGCGTTCATCGGCAGCGCTGATGAAGACGCGGTCCGGGAAGTCGGCTTCGAGTTCGGCCGCGAAGGCCATGGTTGATCGCGAACGCCCAAAGTAGTGAAGCTGCCACGTGCGGCGCGGCGGCAGCGATTCGATCATTGCCTTAATGGGCGTTATGCCGATACCTCCCGCAACAAACACATACTCGGCTGCCGGTTCGAGTTCAAAGTGATTGCGGGGCTCAGAAACTTCGAGCTCGGTGCCCACCTTGGCGTTCTCGTGAATCCATTTGCTGCCACCGGTCGACCCCCGCTTCTTCAGAACAGCGATGTCGAAGTGTCCCCGGGCGGCCGGATCGCCGCACAGCGAATACTGCCGCTCCAGCCCGTTGGGCAAATACAGCGTGACGTGTGCCCCCGGGTGCCAGACGTCGAGATTTCCGCCGGCGACGGGAATCAGCCGAACTCCCAGCACGCCCTTGGCTAGAACGGTGGCTTCGCTTATGCGCATCCGGGTCGTCCCCGCAGGAACCACGGGGGTGGCCGGCGGCCGCGGCGGCGCAGCCGAGCTTGTTGCGCCGGCGCGCTTCGCGGCCGATGATTGTTCCGTCGGCACACGGGCAGGGCGGCTCTTGTTGCCCACAATCACGCGCACGATTACGGCGCCGGCCGCGGCCGCAATCAGGGCAATGGAGAGCGACTGATACCAGAGCTCGGAGACGTCCGTGCCACTGAATGCGGCATGAAATGTCACCAAAATGAAAGCCACATAGGACGAGTAGTGAATGCCTTTCCACAGTCGTCGAGGGAGTTTATTCATCAGCCACGACGTGCTCTGCACCGCGACCATGAGATAAAAGGCAAAAATGCCCAGAACTATCGGGATTGTGTTTGCTTGAACACTAGAGACGCTGGAACCCGCCGTTGCCCCGGGAATCAGAAGCTCCGCAAGCGAGAAGTGCACGAAATCGTCGAGCATGAGCGAGACCATGTGCAGCCCCACGAAGATCAGCGCGAGGCCGCTCATGTATCGGTGGAGGTCTTGCAACCACGCGGGATTGTCAATCTTGCGCATGACGCGGGTCGAAAGGAGGATGCCGAGAACAACAGAGCCCGTGAGTAAAACCCACCCGATAACCGCGCTGGCTCGCGTCACGTACCACCAGATGTGCGGTTCGTTCATCGGTAGGTCTCCCAGTTCGTGGATGTTCGTATGTGTCCATCTTCCAGCACCACCATGCCGGCGGCACTCTGGGTCGGAAGCCATTCTAAGAACGCGTCAGGTTGGCGCACGAAAGCCGACTTGCTCAAGGCCTCTGCGTGAGCTCCCGTGCCCGCAATCACCGTTGCTGTTTGAACAGCGGTCTGAGCGCTCGAGGCATCGGTCGAACTCAGCAGGTGATGCTTGTCGGTGGGCCCAAAACGTCGCTTCCGCTGGCTTGATGTCACGATGGCGCCGCTCGAGATGCGAACCTGAGCGAGTTCTTTCTCGGTGTCGAACGGATCCTCGATGCCAAGCCGCCACGCCACACCGTCGGGTGCAGCGCCGGCCACCACGATGTCGCCGAGAAACTCGGTCATCACACCGTAGGCGCCCAGTTCGCGCGCGCGGGCACACACGAGGTCTCCCGCGAGACCCTTGCCCATGCCGCCGGCGTCGATTGTGGTTCCGCGGGGCATCGTGACTGTTGTTCCGGAAATCACGATTCCCGCCGCGTTTCCGGGAGCGCGAGCCGACTCGGGCAGTGTGGTCACGCGTGTCGCATTCGCTAAGGACGCCGTGTATCCCAGGTCGAGAAGCGCAGGAAGCAGTGTGGGGTCAAAATCCCCGTCACTCAACGCGTTCGCCTTTTTGAGTTCCTCGATGAGGTTCACTGTGAGGGAATCGACTTCCGTGGGCCGACCTTCGGCCCAGTTGAGTCGTTGCACATCACTCGATGAGTCAAAGCGCGTCCAGAGGCGCTCAAGCTGGTGCGCAAGTGCCCACGCTTCATCGAGAAGATGAGTGCCACCTCCCACCACCGTTATGGTTCCCCAGCCGCCCATGATCAGGCGGCGGTCGGAAACGCTCGCAGGAAGCGCCGCGCCCTGGGCAATGGCGGCGCGCACGGCATCCCGCGCGATCTCGCGCTCATTCATAAGGCTCAGGCTACGGTGTCGCTTAGGATCCGCCGGTTGTTCCGTTCGACGGCGCGGGAGCAGGAGCGGGAGCAGGAGCCGGGGCAGGAGCCGGCGCGGGGGCAGGAGCGGGTTCTGGCGCCGGAGCCGGTGCGGCCGGAGCGGGCTCTGCGGCGGGCGCTTCAACAGCCACCGTCCCGGAGCTTGATGCAGACCCCGAGCTGGCATCGGCCGCCGGTGCGGGAACGGCCGCAGCCGGAGCCGCGGGGTCTTGGGCCGCGGTCGTTGCAGGCGTTTGTGTGCTGGCGCTCTCGGCGCTGACCGCTTGGTTCTCTTGGGCTACCGCGGCAATCTGAAATCCGGTAACAATGCCCACGAGGGCGAGGCCGGCGGCGGCCCCCGTGATCGTGCGAGCCGTCTGTGCGGGGTGAATGCGCTTAGTCATCGTCGCCGTCCTCCTCTTCGTACTCATCGTCTTCGTATTCTTCTTCGTCTTCGTCTTCGTTCTCATCGTCGTCGCCGGGGTAAGCGCCGGATCCGCCGGTCGTTCCGTCTGAGGGAGCCGGGGCAGGAGCAGGGTTTACGCCGGGGTTCGCACCAGGATCCGTTGCGGGCTGCGAAACCGTGCCCGTCGACTGATTCGTCTGCGAGGCGGGAGTACCCGGGGCCACGGGGGCCGGTGCGGCGGGTGCCGGAACAATAGCGGTCGCGCCCGTCGAATCGCTCGAAGGAACAAGAGCCTCGGAGGCGGAAACGGGGTCGCCGTCGCCAAAAACTCCGGTGAGGGTGTCGGTGTTGGCTGCCATCGCAACGCTGGCTGTTCCAAGAACACCAACAACAGTAAGGACGGTGACGAGAGGTGATTTCATATCTTCACGTTACGAACTCGTGACTTCACAAACGCCCGCCCTTCGTCAAAGAAACATCAAAGGTTGCGTGATTTACCTAGTGAACCGGTTCTTCACCCGCGTTTACCGGCAGAATGGGGCGCGTGAAGGTACTTGTCGTTGAGGACGATGCGTCGGTTGCCGACGGCATCATTGATGGGCTTACCGACGCCGCGTTTGACGTTCACCACAGTGCCAGCGGCGCCGCGGCCCTGGCGGATTTTGTCACGTTTGCCCCCGACCTCGTTCTGCTCGACCTTGGGCTGCCCGACATGGACGGAACGGACGTGTGCCGAGCGATCCGCAAAGAAAGTTCGGTGCCCATCATTGTGGTCAGCGCGCGGGGCGACGAAATTGACCGCGTGGTGAGCCTCGAAATGGGTGCCGACGATTATGTGGTGAAGCCGTTCGGAATGCGCGAACTGGTGGCACGCATTCGCGCGGTGGGTCGTCGAACCGCACCCGCCGAGACCCCCTCCGGCCCGGTTGAGCGCTCGTTTGGACCCCTCAGCATCGACACGCGTGCACAGCGCGTCTCGCTGAGCGGTTCCGACATTCACCTCACACCCACCGAGTTTGAGCTTCTCGTCTACCTCACCGAAGACCCTGGGGCCGTCTGTCGGCGCAGCGACATCCTCAACGACGTGTGGGACACCAACTGGTTTGGCACCACCAAGACGCTGGATGCTCACGTGGCCGCCATTCGAAAGAAGTTGGGCAGTGCCGGATGGATCGAGTCGGTGCGTGGCGTAGGGTTTCGATTCGGTCAACCGACATGAAATGGCGGTTCATGGCCGCCATCATGGCCGTGATTCTCCTCGTTGTCCTCGTGCAAGACATTCCGCTCGCGGGATACCTTCAAACCACCGAGCACGCGCGCCTCATCACGAGCCTCGAAAAGGATGCTTTCGTGCTCGCCGGACGATCGCAAGAAGCGCTGGGCAAGCCCGCCCCCGCCGCGATTTCAAATCTCGCCTCGGTGGCCCAGACCTATCGCAAAGCCGGTGGCGCGCGCGTTGTGGTGGTGGACAGCACGGGTACCGCCATCGTGACGAGCGACGATGACCAAGCGTCCGTAGGCAGCGATTACTCCACGCGCCCAGAAATTGCCACGGCCCTCACGGGACAAATCGCAACCGGCGAGCGCTATTCCACGTCACTGAGCCAGCAACTCGTTTATGTGACCGTTCCCGTGTTGAACGGGGACAAAATTATTGGCGCCGTGCGCCTCACCTTTCCCAATCAGACCGTAGTGGACCAGGTCAATTCGCAACTCCAGCTGCTCATCATCGTTGCGATCATCACGCTCATTTTGGCCGGTGTCGTGGGGTTCATTCTGTCTGTCAGCGTGACGCGCCGGCTCAAGCTCCTGCAACGCGCCACCGTTTTCCTGGCCGAAGGCGACCTGTCGGCTCGCGCCGACGAACGCGGGGCGCCCGAGATCAAATCGCTCTCACGTTCGTTCAACCTCATGGCCGACCGACTTGACGGCCTCGTGACGCAGCAGCGAACCTTCGCCGCCGATGCCTCCCACCAGTTGCGCACACCCCTCACGGCGCTGCGCCTGAAGCTCGAGCGGGCGCGCGACATGGTGGCGAAGGACCCTGCGGGCGCCGAGTTACGTATCGCCGCGGCGGAGGCCGAGGCAGACCGCCTCGGCAACATCATTGAGGGCCTGCTCATGCTCAGTCGCACGGAAGCCAACGCCGCCCCCATCGAGAACTTCGACGTGGCCAGCATCGCGCGGGCCCGCATCGAACACTGGCAACCACTGGCTGCCGAATCGGCAATCAAGGTTCGCTACGAGGGCCCCGTGGTCGCGCTCGCGCTGGCCGTGCCCACCGCGGTGGAGCAGATCATCGACAACTTTGTGGACAACGCGCTGAGCATTGTTCCTACCAAGTCGACCCTGACGGTACGCGTAGCTAAGTCCGCATCAACCGTTGAGTTGCACGTTCTCGACCAGGGGCCGGGCATGAGCGTCGAAGACTGCGTGCGAGCCTTCGACAGATTTTGGCGCGCAGCCAGCGACAACAAGGGGAGTGGGCTGGGGCTCGCGATCGTGGCCCAGCTTGCCCGGGCCAGTGGCGCCACCGCCGCGCTCACTCCGCGCCCCGAGGGCGGAATCGACGCGAGCGTAGCGTTCAAGGCGCCCTAGCTCCTTGCCCGCCCACAGCCATGTCACAGGGGTTTATCCCGGCCCGCCGGTAGCATGGGCATGACCACAACGGCAATCGGGCGAGGTTATTTTGGGCATTCTTGACCGCATTGAGCGCGGCCTTGAGCGTGCGGTAAACACCGCTTTCGCCAAGACGTTTCGCTCTGGAGTG
>CAIWRM010000224.1 GCA_903915075.1 uncultured Microbacteriaceae bacterium | reverse complement strand
CGCCATTGCGGTGGCCACGACCATCTCGCAGTTCCTCGAAGTGCCTCACCAGTATTGGATTCCGATGACCGTCGCATGGATATTCAAACCTGACCTGAAAGACACCGTGAGACGGGTGATCGAACGCGTGGTGGGCACGCTGGCGGCCATTGGCGTGGCCTTTCTCTGGGAAACCTACGTGGGTTCGGGGCACGGCTTGCGACTCATCATCGCGGGGGTTGGCGCATACCTGTTGCTCGCGTTTCTCACCGCAAATTACACCGTTGCCACCTTTGGCGTGACCTCGTTTGTGCTGGCACTCTTTGCCATGGCCGGCGACCTCTACGAGCAGACCGTGATTTTTCGATTGCTCGCCACGCTCGCGGCGGGCGCCATCGTGCTCGTTGTTATCTTCGCCGCGAGGCAGCGAAAATCCCGCGGCAGTTAGCCCCAGCATGACTTCATCCTTCGCGTGACGCACCTTAGGCTTATCTCATGACACCTGTGCTGCGCGCCGCCGAAGTCTTCGACCTGGCCTTCGGGCTTCCTCTCCATATTCTCGTCAACCACGCCGTCGTGGTGCTTGTTCCGCTTGGCGCTCTTGCCATGGTTCTGATGGTTTTCGTTCCGAAGTTGCGCACGCACTTTAGCTATCTCAGCGCGGGCATCACGCTGCTGGGCGCGGTGGCCGCGACCGTTGCCGCTCAGTCGGGTGAGGCCCTTGCCGAACGTGTGGGCGACCCCGGTGTACACGAGGAATGGGGCGACAGTCTCGTGCCGGTGGCATGGGCGCTCGTGGCCGTGAGTGTGATCTGGGTGGTGCTTCTTCGATTCACGAACAGGGCAGTGCGCGTTGTGGCAATCATTGCGTCTGCGGGTGTGGTGGGTCTATCGATTGCATCCATCGTGCTCGTGATTCTGGCCGGTCACTCGGGGGCCGAAGTCACGTGGGCGAATCGTGTAGCAACGGATACGAGTTCTGTCTCGCCATCCCCAACCCCGTCGGCCACCGCTTCGGCGGCGGCCCTGCCCGCGCCGAGTGAAACAGCTGCCGGGCAGAACGTGCTGTCGCTCGAAATGGTCGCCCAGCGCAACACCCCTGAAGCGTGCTGGAGCGTCGTTGACGGCAGTGTTTACGACCTCACCGCGTGGATTGAGCAGCACCCGGGCGGCTCGGGGCGCATCATTGGCATGTGCGGGCGTGATGCCACGGCCGACTTCAACACTCAGCACGGTGGGGAGCGCGGGCCGGCTTCTTTCCTGGCAGAGTACCGGCTTGGCCAACTGGGACAGCCCGCGCCCTAACAACGGCAACTCACGCGGAGGCTAACGGATGAACGGCTTACGAACTCGGGTTAGCGAGGTGCTCGCTGCGGCGTTGATTGCGTTGGCAGCTCCCGCCCTCTTCATTGGCCGGGGATCTCCGGTGTTTATGTGGATCGGATATGCGGCGCTGGCTGTTGCTCTGGCAATCGCGGTCGCGCTTAATCGCACCCTCGGGCGCGACCTGGCGCTGATCGCGG